>CP036424.1:3783603-4097012 GCA_007745835.1 Planctomycetes bacterium MalM25 | reverse complement strand
GGTGGTCTCACCAGCGAGTACCAGCCGTTCTCGGTCATGGGGACCGCCCCGGCCGGAACCGAATCGGTGAATGTCGTTATGGCGTTGGCGACGTTCAACCAGGACGTGCCGCACAGCCACAGCGTGCTGTTCGACAACGCTTCGCTGACCAGCTCGGCGATCCCCGAGCCGACCGGTCTGCTGCTCGCCGGCCTGACGGCCGTCGGCGTGGCGACCGCCCGTCGCCAGCGCTGAACGCCTATCGCCACGGGGCCGCAACGGCCTCGGGCGATCGAACCTGACGAGGCGGCGCGACCCCCCGGTCGCGCCGCCTTTTTTTGCGCTCATGAATGCCTGCAACATCGCTTGGACATCCGCGTATCGGAGTCGCCCGATTCACTTGGCCGGTCCGTAGCGGACGCCCGACAGTGGCTTATCACCGAGCAGGCCGTCGAACTCTTTGGCCTCCTCAGGCCAGCACTCCTTCAGCGGCTTGGGTTTTTCGTTGAGGCATTTAACCAGGCCCCGGATCTCTTCATACGAGATCGCGAACTCGAAGCTGCGGCCCTGGTGCGGTAGAGCGAACGAAGTGATCCCGATCACGTTCCCGCGGTAGTCGACGATCGGGCCGCCGCTGTGGCCCGGCATGGTCGTCGCCGTGAATTGCACGAGATCGCAATCGGAGTTCAGGCTCAGGCCTCCCCCGCTACGGAGGCTGTGTGAGATTGGGGCAACCTCATCGACGGTCCGCAGAGCGCTGACCGAGCCCTCGCTGACCGTGAACGAGAGCCCGGCAGGAGATCCGAACGTGACCACCGGTTCGCCCTTTCTGGGCGCCGACATGGCGAGGGGCAGGGCCGGGAGCGGCTTTGTGGTTTGCACCTGGATTACGGCCAAATCGGCGCCGGCATGAAACGCGCGGAGGCCGACGACCGGCATCACGGCCTCGTTGGCGAACGTGACCCTCGCAGACGACGCCTGATCAACGCAGTGATGGCAGGTGACAATCAGCCCCGCGGGATCGACGACAAACCCGCTGCCAATGCTGCGGTTCGTATTGATCTGCACAATCGCTGGCTCGACGCTCTCGATGAGGTCGGCGAGGGTTTGGAACTCGAACTCAGTCCGTGGCGCGGCGAGCTTGCCCACTCGGCCACGCTGAAGGTACTCCGGCTGACGATCGGCAGTGTCCGAGTGCTGGGGGGCGTTGAAGAAGTAGAAGAAGCAGAGAAGAAGCAATGCGGCGATCGCGGCGGCGGAAACGGTCATCCACAGGCTTCTGCCGCCATGTTCATCGCGTCTCTTCTGCTGGCTCAGCTTCGTTGCGTTCGCGGCGATATCCGCCGCCAACTTGGTGTCAGGAGCCGACACCCGCCGCCGCCGTTCCGGCCCGCGGGGCCGACGCGAGACGGGCGTCGCTGGGATCGTGAATTCATCCCCGCAAGCCCGGCATCTAGCGCGACGATCTTCCTGCGCGGGTGGCAGATAATAGACCCTGTCGCACCCAAGGCATTTGATCTCGACTTGTTCCTCGCTGCTCATGGCGCGGAGGCCTGTCTGTCGGTTAGGCGTGGGGCGATCGGGTCAGCGGGTCCAACGACATCTTAGTGTCAGGGGTGGCGGCGTTGGGCTTGAAATCGAAAGGATGCAGCGTCCTGAGGGACCGTTCCGACGCACAAAAAAAGGGCCGCCGGAGCTTTCGCTCCGACGGCCCTTTTCACTAAGGGGGGATCCGTTGTCTTGTTGATGGGTGAGTCGTTGGCTCACCAGGGCCCGCGGACGTGGTACACGCCAAACTGGGTCGTGTCTTGCGGCCAGATCGGTTCGCTCTGGAACGGGCCGCCGAAGCCGCCGCCGCCGGGGAAGTTGCGGCCGAATTGGTGGTCGAGACGGCCGACCCGGCTGCTGCTCACGCCCCAGCCGTACTGGGTTTGCATCTGCGCGGTCGGTGGGACGACCATCGCGACCGGCGCGCTGTACTGTTGGTGGGCGTAGTTGGCGTGCCAGTTGTACCGTTGGGCGCGGTACAGGGGCCACATGACGGGTCCACCCGCTTCGGCCAAGCCGCCGGCGAGGGCGACCGCGGCCACGGCGGCGGCGAGGAGACGGGAACGCATGGCGGGGGTCTCGCTTACGAGTTTCTGGCTTGCGGGGGGACGCGCGTTGGCTCAGTAGTCGAACACGTTCAGCACGTCGAGGTGATTGAAGAAGCTGCCGCTCTTCAGGTGCCCGAACGCCGTGTCATCGAACAGGCCGAAGCTGGCCGCTTGCAGGCGGTTGCCATAGGCGCCGTAGCGAACCTTCGTGCGGGTCCAACCCGAGCCGGCGTGGTGCGTGTAGTACGACCGCTTGTGGCCGTACAGCATCTCGTGCGGCATGAAGGGCTGGTAGGTCGTGTAGGTGTGGCCCATCGCGGGCGGCACCGGCTGCGGCGAGACGTACATCCCGGCCGCCGTGCCCGACGGGTTCGGCCCGACGTAGTAGTTGTAGAACAGGTCGTTCGGCCGCTGGCGGCTGACGCGGCGGTAGCCGTTCCAGCCGTTACCGGCGTCGACCGCCGTGGCGAGGGTGGCGATCGCGAGCGTGGCGATCGCGAGGGTGACGCCTGGGCGTGACATGGGGAAGCCTCCCTGCTCCGTGCTTGTGTCGTTGGGGCCTTGCGGCCCCCCCGTGTGATCCGCCAACCGCCGGGGGGGATTGGCGGCAGCGGCACACACGACGCCCGGTCTCCGCCGGACTAACCCCAACGATCGGCGCGTCGCGAACGGAACGGGGAGAGTTTCCCGTGGGGCCCGCACAGCCGGCACGACCGGCCCGACGCGGCGGCGGACGCCCTCAAGGTCTACCTATCCGGACCAACCCGGATGGCGTGATCCTTACAAACCGGCGGGACGCCGCCGCCCGCAGCAAGCCGCCGCCGCGAAGGCGGCCAACAGCGCCGTCGTGGGCTCGGGGACTGCCACGCCGCCGAGGGGCGTGAGCACGAAGTCGTCGAGGTACTGGTAGATCGCCGAGCCGGCGACGAAGGGCCGCAGGATGAGGACCTCGATGTCGTGGACGCCCGGCGCTAGGCCGATCAGGTCGGCGGTCAGCTGATCGCGGAGGACCTCGCCGGGCGAGATGCTGCCAGGGGATTCGTTGAAGTCGACCACGTCGACGAGCACACCACCGACCAGCAACTCGAACCGCCCCGGACCGGAGTTGAAGCCGCCCGCCTGACTGGCCGCGGCCACGTCGACGGAGAGGTTGAAGTCACCGCCGGCGCCGAAGTCGACCTCTTGTCGGATGCCGGCGCCGGCCGGGTTGTTGAAGTCGATCGACTGCTGCCCGACCGCCGTTCGGTAGGCGAGCGACGACTCGCCGTCGCCGTCGACATCGAACGACTCGACCCGGGGGAAGCCGAACAGCTGGGTCCCGTTGGGCGTGACGACCTCTTCCCAATCGGACAGTTCGCCCGTCTCGAAGTCGGCGTTGGCGATCTCGGGACCGCTCGACTCCTGGCCGTAATGGGCGGCCCACAGGTCGTAGTCCGCTTGATCGACCTCGCCGCTGTTGTCGCCGTCGGCGGCGAGGTTGCTCGTCGAGCCGAGCGAGTCACGCCACACGGTGTAGTCGGCCGCATCGACCCGGCCGTCGCCGGTGTAGTCGGCGTTCTGCGGCGTGGCTTCGCTGTAGGCGATCGTGAGGCTCGGCGGCGACGCGAAGCTGCTCGCCTCGCTGGCCCACCAGGAGAGTTGGTTGTGATCCGGGTCGCCGACGCCGAGCAGGCCGAAGTGGCTGGCGCCGCCGGAGAGGATCGACTCGACCGCCGGCGCGTCGAGGAAGACCCGGAAGGCCCCGCCGCGCTGCACGGGATCGGAGGCCGCCAGCAGCGTGTCGGTCTGGGTGGCGTCGTCGGGCGTGGCGGCGCCGTCCCCCTCGTAGCCGTAGACCCGCAGCTCCGGCCGATCGAACTGGCTGAAGGTGAACGAGAAGATGTCGATGTCGAGCCAGGCGTGGGAGACCTGGGCGGTCGAAGGGATCGACGCGAGGTTGTACTCCATGATGACCCGGTCGTCGTTGCCGGTGGTGCGGTCGTAAGCCAGCAGCGAGTTCCCGCCCGAGTTGACCCCGGAGATACCACTGCCCACGAACGCTTGCGCATCGACGGTTGGGTTGAGCTTGCGGACCTCTAAGCCCTCGGGCAGCAAGTCGACGGTCAGTTCGGCGTTGACGAGCACGTCGAAGCCCTGCGGTTCGTTGACCGGATTCACCCGCAGGCCGAAGTAGTCGTTGGAGTCGCTCAGCAGTTCGTCGATGTAGCCGGTCGCGTCGAAGTCGAAGCCGCTCGATCCGCCCGAAGGGTGCGACACCGAGCCGAGGAGATCGCTCGGCGCGTCGTAATCGTTCGTGCCCAAGAACCCGTCGCCTTGATAGGCGCGGATCTGGTGATCGCGCTGACCGGTGTCAGAGCTGTTGTTGGGAACGATCTGGCCGCTCACCGAAGCGTTCAAGACCGTGCGGCCGGCGATCGAAGAGAGATCGAATTCTTTGATCGGCCGGTGCTGAGCCCCGTTCACGTTCGCCACGAGACCCGAGTTGGCGATCAGTTGGTCGGCGCCGTCGCCCTGCGGCGCGAGGTCGACGAGCCGGCCTGCGATCGAGGGCAAGAAAGTCTCGGCGGAAACCGACGTCGCGGCTCCTGCGATCAGCAGGGCCAGTAAGCCATGGCAGCGGGGCATCATGAGAAGTTCCCGATGAGACGGTTCAAGAGGCAACCCAGCACCGCGGCAGGGTAACCCCCCACGGTTCGGCGGTCCAGCAAACGCTCGATGAGAGGTCTACAGGACCGAGTCGGAACGGTCTGACTGCCGCCAGGCGCGGGGGTGATCGGTGTAGAAGAACGCCCCGGGGTCGACTCCCACTGCTTCGAGGCGTTCGGCGCGGCTCTCGGCTTCTTGCCCCTCCGCCATGGGGGGCTGGCCCGCCCCCGGGAACAGCACGCCGAACATCAGCCACGCCATGGCGAAGGTGAGCACGAGATTCAGTGATTGACCTGCAACGTACAACGCAAGCGGCTTTCCCCCGCGCAGCACGCCGGCGAGCCGACGGAAGTCGGTCTCCAGGCCGATCGAAACGAACGCCAGCGCGAAGCACCAGCCGCGGAGCGTCTTCGACACGCCGCGGACCGACGACTCGACGATCGCTTCACCTGATGGAGCGAACTGGTAGATCAGCGAGAACGTGAGCGAGGCGGCGAGGAAGCCGAGGATGAACTTCGGGAAGCGACGCCATACCTCGATAAACGCGGAAGGGGGAGGGGCGAAGGTGGCGTCCTTGGGCGTTGCGCTATCACTCTCCGCCTTCGCTTCTACCTGCGTCACCCAATACGTCGCCACGCAGAACGCCACGACGCCGATCAGGATGTTCTGGATCATCTTGATCGTGGTGGCGGTGACGAGCGCCGTATCGTCCTCGCCTGTGGAGAGCAGCTCGCCCGCGGCGCCCACGGCGCCGGTGGCGTCGATCGTGCCGCCGATCCACGCCCCGCCAACGGCGGGCGGCAGGTCGAGCGCGCGGACGATCGGTGGCATCGCCAGCAGCATGCCGACCGTGAACGCCATCGACAGGCCGATCGCGAGCGACAGCTCCTCCTTCTTCGCGCGGCAGGCGGCCGCGGTGGCGATCGCCGCCGACACGCCGCACACCGACATGTCGGCCGAGATCACCATGTTGAGCGAGGGCGACTCGATCCGCAGCACGCGCTGGCCGAACCAGAACGTGGAGCACAGCACGATCGGCGTGACGATCCAAGCGACGCACACGCCCGGCAGGCCGAGTTCGAGCAGCCGGCTGAGCAGCACCTCGGCGCCCAGCAGCACGAGGCCGACCTTCATGTACAGTTCGGTCCGCAGCGCCGGCCGCAGCCAATCGGGCACGCCGACCGTGTTGGCGATCAGCAGACCCAGGACGATCGCCCAGAGGGCGTAGGCGAGGCCGTAGTAGGCGACCGTCTCCTGCTTCGACAAGAAGACCGACAGCGTCGCCAACGCGAAGACCGCGGCGAACGCCTTCGCGAAGCGGACGCGGCTCGGCGTGGCGGCGGCGAAGAGGCACCCGAGCAAGACGCCCGCCCCCGTGACGCCGTGCACCCGGGCGTCGAACGCCGCGGCCGGCGAATCGCTCCAGCCCGTGGGCGAGCGGATCAGCGGCTTGAGAGGCGCCTCCGCCCCGCCGCTGGGAAGCACCGACCCGAGGCAGAGGATCAGCAGCACCCCACCGATCAGCACGGCGAGCCAGTCTTCGGAGAGGCGATCCATGGAGCGAGGCTTGCGGGATGAGCGGTGAGGGAACCGGGGGGATTCTCATCCGGAGCGGCGCCACCGTCGAGCCCGCCCGGGGCCCGGGCTACCAGCTCGCGGCTCGCAACTCCTCACTCGCGCCTTCCGCGTGTTCCTTCTGGTGCAGCTTGAGATCGAGCCACGTCTTGCCGGCGACCAGGAGCACCAGCAACCAGATCGGCGAGCCGAGGGCCACCGTGAGGAAGCCGCTGAGCACGATCGCAAGGTGCAGCACGACGACGCGGCCGTAAGGCTTCGCCATGAGGTCGACGGGCGTGGCCCGACGGTACTCCCCACGGCCCAAGAAGTTTGTGAAGTACGAGACGAGGTGGCTTGCCCCCAGGGCGATCGCGGCGAGCAAGATCCCGGGGCGCTGCAGCGCCTCAAGCGCCGGGGCGACCGGGTTCATCGGCATGCCGCCGAACGGCCCATCGCCCCCCAGCAGCACGCAGACGAAGATCCCGTGCACCGCGCAGAAGCCGCCGTAGTGGACCGCGAAGAAAGGGGCGAAGAAGAGCTTGGACGATTGCCATGCGAGGCCGTCGCCGGCGAGCTGTTCGAGTTGGGCGCGCTCGTCCTCGTCGAGGTGCGAGTTCTCTTCGGCGAACCGCTCCTCCATGCGTTCCGAATCGGGCCAGCAGGTGAGGATCTTAAGGACGTTGATCACGCCGATGACGACGTTCTCGAGCCAGTAGAGGAAGACGACATCGAACGCCCGCCAGCCGAGGAACAGCACGCCCAGCAACGGCAGCACATTCGCGGCGACGAGCGTCACCACGCTCCAGCGGCGCGGGTCGGCGAGCGCGGCGTCGGTGGGAGTTTCGAGCGGGTGCAAGGGGTCGGCAGGCATCGCTAGTCGTAGACCCGGGCTTCGATGATTCTTGCGACTTGGATTCGATCGTTGATGAAGACGGTCAAGATGACCGGGAAGACGCAGACCCAACGAAGCGCCGGAGTCGATCGCGATTCACCGACGGACGAGGCGTCGGCTCTGAGCAAACGGTCGATGTCGCCAAGCGCCTTGTCGATGGCGATCCGGCGTTTCGACAGGGAGTCGTCCCAGATTAGCGCCAACTCACGCAGGGCGTTCGGGTCCCATTCGATGGTGTATCTCACGGTCGCGATCGCAGGTGCTCAAGGACCTCCTGCGTTGAGAGACCGGGTTCTTGGGAGTTGATGCGTCGCTGCAGTTCTTCTTCATCCAGCGGAGGTGTGCTCGGCTCGACACCGGCTGGGGGGACGCCGAGGCTGGACAAGAACCGTCCAACGACGTTCCCCGATTCATCGACGAGATCGACGACCTCCTCGGCGGCGGCTTCTAGCTTTACTCTCAGATCGTCGTCGATCGTGACGCGGACCATCTTGGCAGCCTCAAGGGGAAGGTTACGACTCCTCCGACTATACACCGATTCGGTCGGTCCCTGACGGGCGCGGCTCGGCGTTTAGGAGGGGCGCCTGGATCTTACTCCTCTTCGTATTCCTCCGCGCCCTCCGCCTCCGGCGCCGTCACCACGCGGTTGATCGCCGCCTCGTGGTGGGCCGGGTTCACGATCAGGACGTTCTCGCCCAGGTTCAGCTCGGTCGGGTCCTCCTCGACCTTGCGGCCCCGGTCGTCGAGCTTTACGTCGGCGTCGGCGGTCCGCTTCTTGGCGACCGTCACCAGCTGCTCGTACAGCTCCTTCTCCTCGGCGGCGTTGATCACGCTCACCGCTTGCGACACCTCCTTGAGGTAGCGCATGAAGACATCCCGGCGGTCGGCCTGCTGCTTGCTCTTCTGCCGGCGACGTAGGAACATGCCGAGCTTCCGCCCGACCGCTTGCAGGCCGAGGCGGATCTCCTTCTGGATCTCCGGGTAGCTGGCGATCGCCTCCTTCGATTCGCTGGTGAACGGTACCCAGACGCTGGCGATGTGCACCATCAGCGTGACGGGGCCCTTCGGCAGCGCGCCGCGCGATTGGCTGAGGCCGTAACCCCGCCAGTTGGTGCCGGTCACGGTCTGGGTGACGGCGCAAGCGGCTTGTTGGAATTGCAGCGGCACCCGGTTGGCGAACCGCAGGACCTCCATCTGCTGGCCCTCCGCGACATTGACGTTCTTCATCGCCTCGAACAGCTTCTGGCGTTCCTTCGGCTTCAGCTTGGTCGGCGTCTGGCGGGTCTTCAGGCCGGAGGCCTTCACGATCTTGTCCGCCGACTCGGCGCCGAGGCCATTGAACGTGTTGATGAGGAACTGCCGCACGGTCCGCGTGTCGGTCTCTTCGAGCAGCTCCAGCAGTAGGTCCATCGTGATGTTCTGCGTCGGCGCCGTGCCGCCGTAGGCGAGGCCGACCTCGACGACGAACGGGTTGCCCCGGTAGACGGCGGGCGGGCGCGTGGCGGCCGCGTAGAACTCGCCGGGCACCACGTGGTGCAGCCCGCGCAGGATCAGGTCCTCGCCGATCGGGCAGATGCAGTCGGTCGCGGGGGGCGAGATCTTCGTCGCCTGGATCGCGTCGTAGAGTTTCTCGATCTGCGGGCGCTCGACCTTGTGGACGCCGGTCCGCGCGCTGACCTTGGCCCCTTCGCAGACGCGCTTCGCGACCGCCGGCGTGACGCGGCTGAACTTCGTGCGGAAGAACTCCGACACGCTCATCGGGTCGGACTCTTCGAGCATCTGCGCGAGCCGGCCGATCTCGGTGCCGTAGGGGTGGGGCTTGATCTCTTTCGGCTCGGGCGGCAGCGACTCGGCAGAGCGGATGTAGTCGTACTGGTAGTCCTCGGGATCGAGGTAGTGCAGCGTGATGTGCGGGTTGGCGATGGCGGTTTGCTCGAGGTACTCGTCGACGCTGCCGCGGCCGCGGACGTACTTCGCCTCGAGCTCGATGGTGACGCGCGTGCCGCTCTTCTGCTCGACCCACTCGATGCCGTGCTTGTCGATGTAGGCGGCGCCCTTCTCGCCGGGCGGGATGTCGACGCCGTCCCCCTTGCCGTTGAGGATCTTCGGGACGTTCCGCTTGGTGTCGATCATGATCTCGTAGTAATGCGCCGGCTTGCGCACGGAGGTCTTCGAGACGATCTTCACCGGCTTGCCGGTCGTCTGTACGCCGTACATGCCGGCGGCGGAGATGCCGATGCCCTGCTGGCCGCGCGATTGGCGGAGCCGGTGGAACTTCGAGCCGTAGAGCAGCTTGCCGAAGATGAGCGGGATCTGCTTCTTGAGGATGCCGGGCCCGTTGTCCTGCACGCCCACCTTGTACTTGTTGCCGCCGACCGACTCGATGTGGACCCAGATCTCGGGGAGGATGCCGGCCTCCTCGCAGGCGTCGAGCGAATTGTCGACCGCCTCCTTGACGGTGGTGAGCAGCGCCTTGCGCGGGTTGTCGAACCCGAGCAGGTGCCGGTTTTTCGCGAAGAACTCGCTGACGGAGATCTCTTTCTGAGCGGCCGCCATCTTCTTGGCGTCGCTGCGGCGGGAGGATTTGGCCATCGATCGCGGGGGCGTAGCGGGAGAATCGGGGCGGCGAGCCTACGATTCAAGCGGGAAACGGGCCGAAAGCGAAGGGGGGCCGGTCGGTGGGCCGGCCTTGCTCGTGTTCATTCACCCGGCGCGGCGAGGGGCTCGAAGTAGGCTCGGTTCGGGACCATGCCGCGGATCGATTGCGATCCGGTGTAGAACGCGTCTTCCACGGGGCGACCGAGACGGCGCGTTAGCCAAACGCCACTCATCAGCATCAGTATAGCGCCGACCCAAAGTGGTTCGAGATCCATTAGGTACCACCCGCCGAGGATCGAGAACATGACGAGGGCGACCAACAGGGGCTCAAGGATGAGTCGGTCGTGTCGCCAGAGGATGGGCCGGCGTTTCGCGATGCGTTCGCCCAGGCAGAGCTTCGGGCACATCAGCAGGAGGTTCATGAACAGCTTAGCGATGACCAAGCCACAGCCGATCTGCGCGGTGAAGTAGATAAGCATTGGCTCCGCCGCGGGGGGCGCCAAGCATCCGAAGTACGCGACCCAAGCCCCGGCGATGAGGGCCTCCATGCCGGCTCGCCATCGCGGGACGCGTATGTCCTCGGGCGGCTCGAGCATCTGCATGTAGGGCCAACCCGCCGCCGCCTGAAGCTGCCAGTTCACCCGGCGTTCGTTGTCCGGATTGGTAATCCGAGACAGGTAACGCTTGTCACGGGCGAAGACCAACCACGGGTAGCCTTTCATGCCACGGACCACCCCCGAATAGGCGACGACGGCCGTCGTCACGAGGGCGATCGCGATACCCGTCAGGCCTCGGTCAATCAGCAGCAGACCAACCGCCGGGAAGGTGAGGAGAACCGCGTAGACCGCGAGCAGATTGCGGGTCACCAGGTTGGCGGCGGTCCAGCCGAGCGTCATCCCCGCCGCCATGCAGAGGGAGGGACCTAGCGCGGTGCCTTCGGGGCGCTCTGTCAACGGCGCGTAGAACGCATTCACGACGGTGAGCGTTGTCAGCACGACCCCGTCCTGCCACACAGGCGTGAGCGGCCCCTTGGGCAAGGGATGGCCCGGTTCCCAGGGCGTCGCCTTCAGCCACTCGTGGTAGCGATAGTCCAGCGCCGGATGGAACACGAGCGCCCGCATCAAGCCGTAGTAGCCGGCCAGAACGCTCAGGGACGCACAGAAACCGGCCAGCGCTTCGGAGTAGTCAAACAGCTGTTGCGCCCAGGCCCGCCAGAACAGGTAGTGCATGCTCAGCAGGCAGATCGCGAAAGCCAGGATGGCGAGAGTGATGAGCATGCAAACGATGCTTGGCGCGAGCACCAGCTTGAGCCATCCGTAGGTCGCTCGACGGAGGAAGATCATGGATCAACCTCCCGGATCTCCGCATCGGGTGGCAAGTCGCCGGGGAGAAAGTAGCTCTCCAAGCCGGCGAGCACATCGGGGAAAGTCAGCTCTTGCAGCGCTCGCTCGAGCGAGTCGCCCACTCCTGCCTTCTCGATAAGGCCTTGCTGCGTGTCGAAGGCCGTTAGCTCCCCTTCGCGGATGATGGCGACCCGGTCCGCGAGTTCTTCGACCAGCTCGGGGACCGGCGTGGTCATGACGATCGTTCGATCGCTCTCCTCACTCAGGCGCTTGAGCACCGTTTTCAGGGCAAGGATGCCGGCCGGGTCCAGGCCGCCCGAGAAGGGCTCATCGAGCAGCAGGTAGGGCGCTTCGGTGATCAACGCCGACGCCAGGGCGATCTTCTTGCGTTGTCCCGTGGAGTAACCACTGATCGCCGCGTCGGCTTTCTCGGTGAGTTGGAACAGCGAGAGCAGCCGGTCGGCGTGATCGAACAGGCGGAAGCCGTCGAGATCGTAGAGCTGCCCCACCGCCAGCAGGAACTCGCGTCCCGTCTTCTGCATAGGCAGCCACGAGTCGTCGGGCAGGTAGGCGATCCGCTTGCGGAGCGCGTGCTCTTCCTGAACCGACTGTCGCCGACGCACGCCGTCGAACTCGACGTGCCCGCGCTGCGGCCACAGCACCCCCGCGAGGCAGCCCAGGAGGGTCGACTTGCCCATCCCGTTGGGCCCCAGCAGCACGACCAGCTCGCCCGTTTCGACGGTGAAACAAACGTCACGCAGGATGGGGCGGACGCCGTAGTGGTGCCAGAGGTTCTCGACTCGGATCATCGACCTGCGGGGGACGGGTAGGTGAGAGTTGAATGGGTTTCGTCCGCGGTGTCTCAATCTTGGTTCAATTCGCCTAGCTCGCCCAGCAGCCCACGCCGGTTTATTGCAATAATCCGCGGCGCCGCTGCTCCCGCACGGGGTTGAGAGGTCTTGAGAGCCTTCAACCCCGTCGACTTCGGAGAGCCCCATGCGTCGCCCACGCGGTTTCACGCTCGTTGAGCTGCTGGTCGTGATCGCCGTGATCGGCGTCCTCGTCGCGCTGCTGCTGCCGGCGGTGCAGGCGGCGCGGGAGTCGGCTCGGCGGACGGAGTGCAAGAGCCACCTCAAGCAGGTCGGCCTCGCCTTCGAGATGTACCTCGAGTCCCGCGGCGGCTCGAAGGCGAAGTTCCCGCTGGTCGCCGTGCTCCCCGAGTCGATCAACCCGGACGAACTGCCGGGATTGCACGACGTGCTCATGCCCTTCGCCGAGTCGAACGTCGAGATGTGGGAGTGCCCGAGCGACGACGGACCCGATGGCGGGGACGGCGTCAGCTACTTCGAGCGCGAGGGGCTCAGCTACGACTACCCGGTGGTGAGCGTCGCCAACAAGACGCGGCAACAGGTCCTCTCGAAGAGCGGCGGTGGGTCGCTCGACAGTTCGAGCCGGGTGCTGATCGTCTTCGACCGTCAGGCGTTCCACGGGTCGCGCGGCCAGAACGGGGCCACCAACTACCTCTACCTCGACGGGCACGTCGATGCGTTGACCGTGAACGAGGACTAGGCGGTCCATCGATCCAACCTAATCAGCCAGGGAAGCCGAGATGAATGCGAAGAAGAAATGGGCGATCGCGGGCGGGACGCTGCTGGCGTTGCTCGCCGGCGTGTGGGTCGGCCTGTTCGGGTTGTTCGACGACCCGGCGTTGGCGGAGCTTCAGCGCGAGTTCGACGCGTCGATCGCCCGAGGCGACGGCCCGCCGCCGCGTGACCAGATGCGCGAGCGACTCGACGGGCTCAGCGACCAGCAGCGCCGTCGCTTCTTCATGCGGAACCGCGAGACGATGATGCAAGAGATGTCGGGCCGCATGACCGAGGTGCTCAACCTCCCGCCGGAAGAACGCCGCCGCGAGATCGCCGCCCGTGCCGATCGTGTTATGGAAGCCCGCGCCAACGGCGACGCCGACAATCGCCCGCCGGGCCCTCCCGGCGGGGGGCGTCCCGGCGGACCGGGCGGCCGCGATCGGGGCGACATGAGCCAATCCGACCGGATGAAGAGCATCGCCGATCGCACGACGCCGGAGATGCGAGGCGCCTTCTCCGAGACCAAGCGTCTGATCGATGAGGAGCTCGCCAATCGGGGGCAGGACCCGATGGAGCCGCGTGAGATGCGCGAAGTGATGCGGGGATCGCGCAGCTAGGAGGGGATCGATCCGCTTCGTCGGAGGGGCGGAGCCGGTCGCCTGGCGACGGTTTGTCGTAGAAAAACCGCGAGTCTCGCTTGCGTGCGACATGAGTAGGGGAGAGTTCGTCTCGCCAAGACGATTGGCGGGGCGGTCCCACACTTTTCCATGGAACACGCGAAGGGGCTCCCCGTGCCGACACGCCGCTCGTTTATTCAGCAGACCACCGCCGCCGCCGCGTCCGCTTGGGCGATCCCTTGGGCGGCGCCCGCTTTCGCGAACGCGTCGGCGAACGACCGCCCCGGCTACGCGCAAATCGGCCTGGGCGGCATGGGACGCGGCGACGCCCGCGGCCACGCGGTCTTCGCCGACCTGCGGGCGCTGTGCGACGTCGACGCCGAGCGGATGCGCTACGCGCAGACCGAAGCGAAGGACGCGCTCACGCCCGAGATGCTCCAGCAAGCGGACCTCGAGAGCGACTACCGGCGGTTGCTGGATCGTTCGGACATCGACATCGTCAGCATCTCGACGGTCGATCACTGGCACGTGAAGATCGCGATCGAGGCGATGGCCGCCGGTAAACACGTCTTCTGCCAGAAGCCGCTCACGCTCACGGTCGAAGAGGGCGAGCTCATCGCCGCCGCGCGAAAGCGGTATCCCAACTCGATCTTCCAGGTCGGGACGCAGCAGCGATCGGGCAAGCAGTTCCTCCGCGCCGTGAACCTGGTCCAGCAGGGCCTGCTGGGCGCCACGAAGAAGCTGACCGTGGGGATCGACGGCTCGGTCACCGGCGGGCCCTTCCCGGTGATCGATGTGCCAAGCGACTTCGATTGGGAACGTTGGCAGGGCCAAACCAAGAGCGTGCCGTATCGCAAGGAGCGCGCTCATTATCAGTTCCGCTGGTGGTACGAGTACTCCGGCGGCAAATTCACCGACTGGGGCGCGCACCACGTCGACATCGCGCTGTGGGCGCTCAACCGCAACACGCCCGACTTGCCGGCCGACAAGCGGCTCGTCCGCATCGACGGTCGCGACGCGAAGCACCCGGTCGAGATGATCGACGGTTACCCCACGGTCGATGACCGCTACAACACGTCGCACGACTTCAACGTGGTCTGCCACTTCGCCGACGGCGTCGAGATGGCGGTCACCAGCCGCAGCGACAACGGCATCCTGTTCGAGGGCGACAAGGGGCGGATCTTCGTGAACCGCAAGAAGCTGGTCGGCAAGCCGATCGAGGAGAACTGGGACGAAGGCCAGTTCGGCGAAGAGCAGTTGCAAGGGCTCTTCAAGGGCAAGCCACGCGAGTGGCACAAGCAGAACTTCTACCGCTGCCTCAGCGAGGGGGGCGAGCCGGTCTCCGACACCGAGTCGCACGTCGCCGCGATGGACGTCTGCCACCTCGTGGGGATCGCCGCCCGGCTCGGTCGCGAGCTCGAGTGGGACGCCGAGGCACGCACCTTCCCGAACGACGCGCAGGCGACCGCGATGCTCAGCCGCGAGCAGCGCGCCGGCTACGAGATCCCGCGGTTGTAAGCACGCCTAACGCGTCAGTGGGAGGGCGACGCTCCCGCGGAGCCTCGAGTTAGCGTTCGGGTTCGGCTCCGCAAGAGCGTCGCCCTCCCGTTTCACCGAGTCAGCCACAGGAAGGGCGTGCCCGCCTCATCGACGCGGAGATCGAGCTTCAGCCGCGCCTGAAACGCGAGCTTGTCGACCACTTTCTTGTAGAAGGTCCGCTTCCGCTTGAAGGTGACCGGCACGGCCGCCGGATCGATGCCCGCCGAACGCATCGCGAAGCGGTCCCAGACGATCGGCAGCGGTTTGTCCTTCCAGACGAGCCGCGGGCGGATCGCACCGAGCGCCTCGGCGAGCGTGTAGCCGTCGATCTCGATGGTGAGGAAGTCCATGAGGATCGGGGCCGTCTCGCGTGGCGAACGCTCCGGCTTGTAGCCGACGGGCCACGGCTCCGCCGCGTCCTTCGAGGCGACGATGCGCAGCCGCATCGCCCCGCCGATCGGCTTGTCGGGCGTGAGGGCGAGGCCCTCGGCACGCAGCGCCGCGGCGAGGGCCGTGCCGCACGCCAGCCGGTCGAGCGACGCGGCGTCTTCGACGCGGGTCGCCAGCACGGGGCGCAACGGGGCGTCGGCCTCGATCTTCAGCCGGGTGACGCGCGCCGCCTCGTCGATCAGCTCCTGCAGCGTCGCGCCATCGGCCGGGGAAGGCAGGGGGCGTTGCAGCCGGGTGAAGGCGTCGGTGAATTCGGCCTCGGTCAGGTCGTGCTTGCCGCGCGGCGCGGTCACGCCTTCGGCGCCCCCGGCTTCGAGGCGCTGGAAGAACTCGGCGAGCTTCTTCTGGTCGCTCAGCCGGTACCGCTCGTGGCCCCGAGCGCCGGGCAGCAGCAGCTCGTTCTTACGCGTCAGCACGGCGTAGACCTTCACAATCGGCCGGCCGTCGCGTCCTTCGCCCAGCTCGTCGAGGCGCGGCTTCTCACGCCCGCTCGCGCCGACCAGCCGCGTGCTCCCCGCGCCCGCGTCGCTCAACCGTTGAAGCCACTGCCGGGGCGCGGTACCGTGCGGCGGCGCGTGGCTGGCGATCTCAACCGGCACGGCGGAGTGAGCCTCCGCCGCGATGAGAGTGAGGCACGCCGCGAGCGCCGCGATTGCTTGTCGAAAGTCCATACCGCAACTCTAGCACGGCGAGCGAGTCGGCAGAGGACGGTAAGCAGAAGGCAGTTTTTCAGCAGAACTGCCTGCCGCCTACCGCCTGCTGCCCACTGGCTCCGCAGGAGCGCCCCCCATGTCCCGTCCCGTCACGCTGTTCACCGGCCAGTGGGCCGATCTGCCGCTCGAGAAGCTCGCGCCGATGGCGGCCGATTTCGGCTACCAGGGCCTCGAGCTCGCCTGCTGGGGCGATCATTTCGAGGTTGATAAAGCGATCGACGACCCGAACTATCTGGTCGAGAAGCGGGCCCTCCTGGACCGCTACGACCTGGAGTGTCACGCGATCAGCAACCACCTCGCCGGGCAGTGCGTCTGCGACGCGATCGACGAGCGGCACCAGTCGATCCTGCCGCCCCGCCTGTGGGGCGACGGCAAGCCCGAGGGCGTGAACGCCCGCTGCGTTGAGGAGATGAAGAACACGGCCCGCGCCGCGCAGAAGTTCGGCGTGAAGGTCGTGAACGGCTTCACGGGCTCGAGCATCTGGCCGCTGCTCTACTCGTTCCCGCCCGTGCCCGATTCGATGATCGACGAGGGCTTCGCCTACTTCGCGCAGTGCTGGAACCCGATCCTCGACGTCTTCGACGAGTGCGGCGTCCGGTTTGCGCTCGAAGTCCACCCGACCGAGATCGCCTTCGACATCTACACCGCCGAGCGCGCCCTCGAGGCGATCGACCGTCGCGAGGCGTTCGGCTTCAACTTCGACCCGAGCCACCTCATCTGGCAAGGCGTCGACCCGGTCGAGTTCATCCGGGCGTTCCCGGATCGGCAGTACCACGTGCACGTGAAGGACGCGCTGGTGACGCTCAACGGACGCACCGGCATCCTCGCCAGCCACTACAACTTCGGCGATCCCCGCCGCGGCTGGGACTTCCGCTCGCCCGGGCACGGGGGGGTGAACTTCGAGGAGATCATCCGGGCGCTGAACGTGGTGGGCTATCAGGGCCCGCTGTCGGTCGAGTGGGAGGACAGCGGCATGGACCGCGAGTACGGCGCCCGCGACGCGGCGGCGTTCGTGAAGCGGATGGACTTCGCGCCGAGCAACGTGGCGTTCGACGCGGCGATGGCCGAGCAAGGCGAGGCGTAGTAGGCGAGCCGTCAGCGTCAGCGGGAGCCTCGCGCAGAGTCGCGGAGACGGCAGAGAAGCGGATGGCGAGCCGACGCGCGAGTCGTCGGAGGGTCGCAGCCATAAGAGCTTGGGAGATGCTATGAGACAGCCCTTGCGCAAATTGCTGCGTGAAGAGTGGTTCGGATTGATCCAGCACGAGTACGCGAACCAGCGGATCAACTCCGAACGCAGCTTGCAAGCCGCGCTCTGGGCCAGGTTGAACGCCCGGCTGCCGGTGAGGACTCGCCAGCTCTTCGTTGAGCCAAGGTTCTCAATGAGGGTAGGCAAGAAATCGAATACGGTGTTACCCGATCTGGTGATTTGCAATTCACGGACCGTGATTGCCGTAGTCGAATTGAAGTACGAACCACGGAAGGCGCCATCACTCAAGAAAGACTTGGAAACCTTGGAACTCTTGGCCAAGTCGGGAGACGCACTCGATCTTGGTAAAGAACGTTATCTCGGCGAGCGCCCTGATGAGCGTCGCTACGCCCTGAACGATCACACGCTGTTTGTATGGGCCGGTGTTTATCGGGCCAGCGATCCTGGCCAGGTCCAGCCGGAGACGATCGACACGCAAGGGGTTTTGGCGGATCGATTCCTCTCTTTGCACGCGGTTACTGCAGAAGGGAAGGCGGCGTCTGTCTTCGCTATTTGAGTTTAGCGTGTGGTTCCTCCAACGACTGGCGTCGTCGGCTCGCCGTTGGAGACCTAGAAAAAACGCCCGCCGTCGCAAAGCGACGGCGGGCGGCGTTGCCTCTTGGGTTGTCCCTAGAACGTCCGCGCGATCACTCGACCGGCTTGATGTTCTCGGCACGCGGTCCCTTCGGACCCTGCCCTTCGGTGTACTCGACTTCCTGGCCTTCGCGCAGGTTGTCGTAACCGTCGTCCAGCACCGCTGAGCAGTGGAAGAAGATGTCTCCCCCCTGACCCTCGATGAACCCAAAACCTTTCTCAGTCAGCTTCTTAACCGTACCAGTCAACGCAACTTCTCTCTGAGCACGCGGGAATCTCCGGGCCGTCACACCGTGCTGCTTGTGGCGGCCCAACTCAAGAAAACGCCTCTCCGGTCCTGCTCCCTTTTGGGTCTTCCAGCCGGGCGAGAACGAGGAGGACGAAACGGGCGTGGCCGGCCGCAACGCGACCACAACTGCAATTTACGGCAGCTGCTGAGAGGGGTCAAACTTCGCGAGACAGATTCTCAAGAAACCGAAACGTCTTCCGGTTGGTGACGAGGCGCCTCAGCTGGCGGTTTTGACCCAAATCACCTCCGCGTGGGCTACTCTTGAAGCATGCTCCGACTCTCCTGTTTGGCCATCTTTGCGCTGCTCCAGCTGACGCCCCAGGCGTGGGCGGACGCTTCGTGGATGGGCAACACGATCCGCCTGGCGCCGGATGTCTACAATTCAGGTGACTTGACCAAGCAGGACAGCGATTATTCAGAAGTGGTTTTCGGAAGTGCGAAAACCGCTGCCCAGCAGTCCGAGCCCTCTTGCGCTTTTGAGCAGGCGACTCTCGCTTTGAGCGCGAGTCCCAACCTGGCGGACGCCCGTCGGGTGCTCGGCTATTCGAAGAGCGGCACGGGCGAGTGGCTCACTCCATTCCAGGCGAAGCAGCGCGAGCGGGGCTACCGCTGGCACGCGCGGTTCGGCTGGCTCAAGCCCGACGAGGTCGCGCGCTACGAAGCGGGCGAACGGCGCGTGGGGCGTCGTTGGGTCACGGCCGAAGAAGACGCCGAACGTCACGCAAAAATCGACGAAGGGTGGACGGTTCGTACCGACCACTTCGCCGTCACCACGAACCACTCACTCGAAGCGGGAGCCCGACTCGCCGCGGAGCTCGAGGACGTGTTCCAGGTCTGGCGTCAGATGTTCGCCGGCTACTGGTTGAGCGACCGCGAGGTCGCCGCCCTGTTCGAGGGCGAGCGGAACGCGCGGAAGCGGTCGCGGCCGATGCAGGTCTACTACCACCGCGACCGAGAGGGCTACGTCGCGCACCTGCGAAGACGCCAGCCGCGCATCGGCGAGACGCTCGGCATCTACTTCGACGCCCAACGCGAGTCGCACTTCTTCCACACCGACAACCCGGAGCAGCGTGACCAGCTCCGCGCCACGCTCTACCACGAGGCGGCCCACCAGCTCTTCGCCGAGAACGGCCCCGGCCGCCGCGGGGCGGGGCGCGACGCGAACTTCTGGCTCATCGAAGGGGTTGCTTGTTACTTCGAGATGCTGGCGCCCGTCGCCGGCGAGGCCCGGTTCACGCTGGGCGATCCGGCCCAGGGGCGGCTCCCCTCGGCGGTGGTCGATGGCCCGGCGGCGCCGCTGGCGGAGCTCGCCCCGCTCGGAAGGACCGACCTGCAACGCCGGACCGACTTGGCCGCCGTCTACGCCCAAGCGACTGGGCTCGTTGCGATGCTCCGGCACGGCGAGCCGGCCGACCGCGAGGCGCTCGTCCGCACCCTGCGAGCGGTCTACGGTGGCCGGCCCGATGGCGAGGAGCTGGCGCGGCAGACCGGCCGCTCGCTCGCCGAGCTCGACCGCGACTACGCCCGCTTTCTTAAGGGTTTCGACGTGGCGGAGCAGGCGCCCGAGTAGCCGGCGGGGGCGAACTTGTGCCGCGGCCGGCGGGTCACTAGGCTGTCGCCTCCCCCACGTACGACCTGTGCCAGCGACTTCTTGGAGCCCCCGGATGACCGTTCTCGCCCACCTGACCTCGCTCGATCTCCCCACGCTGGCGACCGCGTTCGTCGCCGGGGTCGCTCTCGGAGCCGGCCTGGTCTGGAAGCTGGCCGCCCGCCGCGGCCGTTGACCATCGACCGGGGCGGCCGATAGCATAGGGCCCTCGCCGCGGCCGAACCGGCTCGCGACGCCCATTCGATGGTGGCTGTAGCTCAGTTGGTTAGAGCGCCGGATTGTGATTCCGGAGGTCGGGGGTTCGAGACCCCTCAGCCACCCTTCTCGGCCGCTCTCGGCCGGCGCTATCTGCTAACGCGTTGCCGCGTTTGGGCTGGCTCTCTTCAGTAGCGGTAACCGCCGCCGACGCCGGTGAAGAAGTCGTCCGCGTCGCCGGACAGGCCGACGCCCGCCCGGATGTCGAGCACGAAGTTGTCGGTGACGTAGTGGTCGACGCCGACGTTGAAGACCGACACGGCGAACTCGTCCTCCAGGCCGTCGGAGTAGACGCCGAACCACTCCGCGTAGAGGGTGTTTGACTCGGACAGCTCGAAACCGAGGACCGCCGATTGCGTCAGGTAGAGGAAGTTGTCCTCCGTGGGCTCCTCGGGGACGAGTCCGAAGTCCCCGAAGCCGTTGGTACCGAAACCGGTTGAGGCGGCGAAGGTGACGCCCTCGGTGAGTCGCCACTGGTAGATGTAATCGAGGCTGAACTCGGCCTGCCCGGTCGAGAAGACCTCGCCGCCGGTCGGGGCCGTGCCGCGGACCTCCAGCGCGCTGGTCGGCAGCCAGCTGTCGCAGCTTTCCCGTGTCATCTGGAACTTGAGCGAGTACCGCACGTCCTCCGCGCCAGCGCGGTCTTCTTCCTCGTCGATATGAATCCAGGCGTGGTTCCAGCGGACGCGGAACTCGATGTCCTCGGTCAGCCCGTAGCGGAGAAACAGCTCCGGTGTGGTGTGGGCGGACTCGGTCTCCGTGGCGGTCTCGCTGTAGAAGTACGAGTACCCCGCCTCAACCTGCGCGACTCCCCTGCCAACGGTGACAGCGGACTGGGTGAAGTCGTGACGCTCGGTTTCGATCCGCTCTTCGTAGGGGTCGCGTTGGCAGCACGCCGGTTTCGTGAAGTCGTCGCAGAACTCGAAGAGCTGAGCTTCGGCCGATGCTGAAACCGAGGTCAGGAGGGCCATCGTGAAGAGACGTGCCGTCATCGAAGGCTTTCCCCTGAGCGTCCATACCGAGTGGTTTACTGGGGCACGGGATCAGCCCCTCTCACTACGCTATCGGACACAAACGCCCCGGCCGGTGCGGTGACGCGCCGGTAGCTCCCCAATCGGAACCCCCCGCAAACTTGCCCCATTCCGGACGGAGCGGCGATCGCTAGCCGCCCTTCAGCCGGTTCGCCAGGTCGATCAGCAGCCGGGCTAGCGTCGGCATCTGGGCGCGCTCTTCGAGCACCCGGCGTGCGACGGCGGGACGGTTGGTGATCAGGCCATCGACTCCGCGGCTGATGAGCGACGACATCACAACCGGTTCGTTCACCGTCCACACGTAGACCGCTCTCCCCTGCTTGTGGGCGCGGCGGATCGCGCCTTGCGTGACGGACGAGGCATTGATCGCCAGGAAGTCGGCTGTCAGCTTGCGCGCGTCGCCCGCGGCGTACGACAGCACCTGCCCAACGCGCCAGTCGGGCCGGTGCGCCTTCATCCGCGCAACGCCCGCCCGGTCGAGCGACATGATCGCGATGCGATCCGCGGCGTCCGCCTCGTCCACGACCGTGGCGACGCGGCGTTCGAGGTCGATCTGGTGGCCGTAGTACTTGAGTTCGATCAGCACGGTCGCGCGGCCCCGGGCCAGTTCGAGCACCTCGGCGAGGGTGGGCGCCCGCTGATCGGCGAAGGCGGGGTCGAACCGGCTGCCGATGTCGATCTGTTGGGCGTCGTCCAGGTTCAGGTCCCAGATCTTGCGGGCGTCGCCGGCGACCTTCATGAAGTCGCTGTCGTGGAAGACGATCACCTGGCCGTCGGCGGTCTCTTGCACGTCGAGTTCGATCCAGTCAGCGCCCGCTTCGATCGCCGCCTCGAACGCGGCGAGGGTGTTCTCGGGGGCGGCCTCTGGCGCGCCCCGGTGGCCGATCACCTCGACGCGGTCTTCGGCCGACATCTGGCTGATGGCGAGGTAGCCGAGGGTCGTCGATCCGAGCAGGGCGATCGCCGCCGCCGCAGCCAATCGGAGCCGGGTGAGACGCGGCAGGAACCGGCTGAGCCAGGTCGGCTCGATCATCGCCGTTTTGGCGCCGCCGAGACGCGCGTGCGTCTGCCGCAGGATGCCGGCGAAGGCGATGGTGCTGAGCAGGTTGGTCATCACGCCCAGGGCGATCGCTCCGAGCAACGCCAGGCCGATGCCCAGCGCGATCCAGCCGAGTCCAATCGGCCAGTACGGCGCTACTCGCCACGCCATGCCCGCGGCGAGCGCGGTCAGCAGGGTCGAGAGCCCGGACGAGGCGAGGAACCAGCCAATCAGCCATCCGAACACCGCGGCTCCGTGGCCGCGGAGCCGTTCGCGGCTGACCGCGTGGGCGTCGCTCGGCGGGGTCGCTTCGAACAGCACGGTGGGCAGCGCGAGGAACCAACCGAGCGTCAGCCGCCACGCGGCGTAGATCAGGTAGACCGCGACCACGGCGACCAACGCCGCGGCGGCCCAGAACTCGGTCGGGCGTTCGCTCAGGTAGTAGTTGATGTCGTACTCGGAGAGAAGCGTCTTGTAGCCGACCCCGAGGGCGATCGCCGCCGGTGCGAGCCACATCAGCGTGTGCAGCACGACCCGCGCGGCGGTCAGGACGATCGGCTTCGCCCGACGCGCGACGAGCCCCGCCGCCGTGATCGGATCGGCCGCCTGGTCGGGCAGCGAGAGCAGGGCGACGAAGAGCGCCAGCTCGAGCGCGGCGCCGGCGACCGTCAGCACGCCGATGGCGAACAGGCAGGCCCAGCCGATCGGCGAGAGGGCGAAGTGCGCCAGGTCGGTGTCGGTCAGCACCGCCTCGCCCGACCCGTACATGCCGATCCGCAGCAGCGCGGCGTAGAGCGGCGTCAGCACCCCAATCGCCACCAGCCGCCAAGCCACCCCGGCTGCGAGCAGCGGCTTCCAGCGTGAACGGAGGAGCCGCAGGAGATCGGCGAGTTGGGCTTGGATTCCGGCCATGCGGGCGATCTTAGGCGATTTGCGGCGAGGAGGGTCGTCCCCGGAGCCGGCTCAATGGCGTGCCGATCGGCAGAGGCCTCGTGTCGACGGGATCGACTTGTCCCGATAACGTGTCGATGTTTTACGGAAATATCGACATATTGTAGTGGCCCATCGACCGAACCAGGCCTCCTCACCGAAGACACCAACGAATTCGTGCCCCTGAGCTGATCGCCCCCATGCCCGACCTCGAATCCCGCAACCACTTCTATCTGGGCCGCGAGCACGATCTGGCCGCGGGGGAGACCTCCGATCGGCCGCTGCTCTACAAGTCGAAGGACCTGACGACGCACGCGGTGTGCGTCGGGATGACCGGCAGCGGGAAGACGGGGCTCTGCTTGTCCCTGTTGGAAGAGGCGGCGCTCGACGGGGTGCCCGCCATCTGCATCGACCCGAAGGGCGACCTCGGCAACCTGCTCCTCGGCTTCCCCGAGCTGAAGCCGGACGACTTCAAGCCGTGGGTCGATGAGAGCGTCGCCGAGCGGAAGGGGCTTACGCCCGACCAGTTCGCTCAGCAGACCGCCGAGCTGTGGAAGAACGGCCTGGCGAGCTGGGACGAAGGGCCCGAGCGGATCCAGAAGTACAACGATTCGGTCGAGCGGCTCATCTTCACGCCCGGCGCGTCGCACGGGCTGCCGATGACGGTGCTCAAGAGCTTCGACGCGCCGCCCAAGGCGCTGCGCGAGGACAACGACGCCTTCCTGCAACGCGTCTCGTCCGCCGTGTCGGCGTTGCTGGCGTTGCTCGACATCGACGCCGACCCGGTCCGCAGCCGCGAGCACATCTTCTTGTCGAACGTGCTGAAGCACGAATGGAACGCCGGCAAGGACCTGTCGATCGCCGACCTGATCCGCAACATCCAGCACCCGCCGTTCAAGACGGTCGGCGTCTTGGACCTGGAGACCTTCTACGCGGAGAAGGACCGCACGAAGCTGGCGATGGACCTGAACAACCTGCTCGCGAGCCCCTCGTTCGCCGGCTGGATGACGGGGCAGCCGCTGAACGTGCAGGAGCTGTACTACTCGCCCCCCGATTCAGAAGGCCGAGTGAAGCCGCGGCTCTCGATCATCTCGATCGCCCACCTGAGCGACTCGGAGCGGATGTTCTTCGTGACGATCCTGCTAAACGAGATCGTCGCCTGGATGCGGACGCAGCCCGGCACCGGCTCGCTGCGGTCGTTGCTCTACATGGACGAGGTCTTCGGGTACTTCCCGCCGACGAAGAACCCGCCCAGCAAGGAGCCGATGCTCACGCTGCTGAAGCAGGCGCGGGCGTTCGGCTTGGGGTGCGTGTTGGCGACCCAGAACCCGGTCGACCTCGACTACAAGGGCCTGTCGAACGCCGGCACGTGGTTCCTGGGCCGGTTGCAGACCGAGCGCGACAAGATGCGGGTGATGGAGGGGCTCGAGGGGGCGTCGGCCCAGGCGGGCAGCGCGTTCGACAAGCAGGCGATGGAGCGGACCCTCGCCGGCGTGGGGAGCCGGGTCTTCCTGATGAACAACGTTCACGAGGACGAACACCGCGTCTTCCACACGCGCTGGGCGATGTCGTACCTCGCCGGCCCGCTGTCGCGCGGGCAGATCCAGAAGCTGATGGACCCCGTGCGAGAGAAGTTCGCCCCGCCAGAGCCTCAGGCCGAAGAAGAGCCCGAGTCGAAGGCCGAGGAGCCGCAGCCCCAAGAGGAAGAGCCGACCCCCAAGGATGAACCAGCCCCCAAGCCGGCCGTCGAACGCGACCCGGCGTTGTTGCAAAAAAGCCAAGCGGCTCAGCTAGAGCTCAAGGAGCGAGAGTCCGAGTTGTTCTGGAGCACCCTGACCATACCGGGGTTCATACCGGATCTTGGCTATCGTGTTTGGGACCTGCTTCAGGCTCATCAGAACAAGAAGGCGACCACACGCAGGACGAGCTCGGTGAATGCCGCTGTGGGCCGCGCTGGTGATCGCTTCAAGAAACCCTTCAAGGCTTGGGGCATGTGGAAGGAGGCCTTCGCCGAGCATCAAGAGAGGAAGGCGAAGCTGACAGGCGACCTGATTAAGGCTCCGCCCTGGTTGCCGATGTCGGCGTGGGTAGCGATCGTTGTCAACGTGGTGCTTCTCCTCGTGGTGGTTTGGCTGATCATGAGTCTGCTGGGGCAACTCCAGGGCGCGACCGATCAGCTGACCAAGTCCGATGCGCTCCGAGAGACGCCGGCGCCAGAATAAGGCCGGCCCGGGTTCCGGGAACCGCGGGGCGGGGCGTAGACTAGGGGGTCTGCCGAGTTCCTCTCCCGCCGATTCGCCACCGCCATGCCGTGTCACTCATTCTTCCTGCCATTCAGCTGCGTCGTCGCCCTGGCGCTGGGGCTCGCGGGCTGTGACGGCACGCAGTCGATCTCCCAACGCCTGGCGGGCGAGTGGGTCGGCCGGCCCGAGACGATCGCCGAGCGGACGCTCCGCGAGTGGCCCGGCCGGTTGGTCGACGACACGATCGACGCTCAGCACCCCGAAGTGGCCGCCGCCATCGCCAAGGCTCCGCCGACCGATTTGGAGCAGTACGCACCGGAGGTCGAGGTCACGCTGGAGCTTCTAGAGGACGGCGCCGCGCGGATGGCGATGGCGGGTGAGGAAGCGCTCGAAGGCCGCTGGAGCCTGACGCCCGTCGAGGGCCGCCGGGCCCAGCTCGAGATCCAAATCACCAAGCCCGCTGCCGGCGAGGGCGGAGAGGCCGAGTCGCTGCGGCGGCGTTTTGAGATCGTGTTGCTGCGTGAGGGGGAGGGCTTCGTCCTTCGCGAGCAGGGCGCCGATCAACGCTACGGTCGGCTGCTGTTCCTAAGGCCAGGTGGCCATCGCCCCGGCGGTGCCCCGAAACCCGACGCCGAGTGACTCGGCGACCACCCCAGGCGAAGTCGCCATGAACGATCGCGAACGCTGGATCGTCTACCCGCTGCTCTTCCTCGCGCTGGGCGCCGCGCTGCGCGACAAGCTCGCGAAGCAGACCAGCGCCAAACAGATCGTTTGCGAGCGACTCTATCTGGTCGACGCCGAAGGCAGGCCGAAGGGGGTGCTGACGGGCGAGGGTCTCTCTTTCGAGGGCAAAGGGATCGTGCAGGCGAACACGATCGACTCCCAGGCCTACTTCCAGAACGGTCGCCCCCTCGCCGAGGCGACCGGGCAGCTGCTGTTCAAGCCGTTCTTGCAGTTCTTCTCGCAGCTCGCCAACCCGCAGGCGCCGCGGGGGTCGCAGCGGCTGCGCGTCGTCCCGACGCCCCAGCCGCCGGCGCAACCCAAGCCGGCCGAAGAGCCCGACGCTGAGGGACCGCAGCTCGCACCGCCTTCTCAGGGGGAGGGCGAACCGGCGGGGGCTGCCTAGCGTAGGGAAGGATTGAGCGATCGCGTTGCGGTCGTCTCCCTCACCATCCGCTCCCAAGCGTTTCAAGCGATGTTCGATCTCTGGTACTTCGTCTGGATCGCCCCGGCCCTGCTGCTCGCCTTCTGGGCCCAGGCACGGACCCGCAGCGCCTACCAGGCCGCCTCGCGTGTGCCGGCGCGGCTCAGCGGCGCGGCGGCGGCGCGGATGCTGCTCGATTCGGCGGGACTGAACCAGGTCGGCGTCGAGCCGATCCGGGGCGAGATGACCGACCACTACGACCCGCGGGCCAAGGTGCTGCGTCTCAGCGAGGGCGTGTACGGCGAGCGGACGATGGCCGCCGTCGGCATCGCCGCCCACGAGGCGGGCCACGCCCTGCAGGACGCCAAGGGCTACGCGCCGCTGGTCATCCGCAACGCCGCCGTGCCCGCCGCCAACTTTGGTAGCGGGGTGAGCTCGCTGATGCTCCTCGGCGGGGTCCTGCTCGGCCTGAAGCCGCTGTTGCTGCTGGGCATCGTGGCGTTCTCGGCCGTGGTCTTCTTTCAGTTGATTAACTTGCCGGTCGAGTTCGACGCCAGCAACCGGGCCAAGGCGCAGCTGGTGAGCCACCAGATCGTTCCGCAGGCGGAGATGGGCCACGTCAATTCGGTCCTCAACGCGGCGGCCTGGACTTATGTGGCCGGAACGCTGCAAGCCGTCCTGACGCTGCTGTACTACCTCTCCCGCTACGCCGGCAGCCGTGACTGATAGCGGCGGCGGATGGCGTTCGTCTGGCGATTGCTATCGAGAAGCGGTACGATCCTTGGTGTAGGAAACCTCTCTCGGACCAGGAGTCAGCGCCGGATGAACGCCCGACCCAACCTGTGGCTTGTCGCGATCGCTTGCCTCGCCAGCGGTTTGGCGGCGGGCGTGTTGCTGGCGCCGCGCGCGCCCAGTTCGGACGCTGGCGCGGGGCTGCCCGAGGCGTCGCTCGCCGGGCTGTCGCTGCCGCCGATCGAAGCGCACGCGACCGCCAGCGCGGCGCACGACAACTTCGTGATCTCCACCGGCTTTGTGGAGGACGGCACCGAGGGCCTCTTCTTCCTCGACTTCCTGACCGGGGATCTGAAGGCGACCGTGCTGAGCAAACGCGGGGGGGGCTTCAACGCCTACTACACATACAATATCGCCAACGACTTCACCGCCGGCGCCAAGAACCCGAAGTACCTGATGGTCACCGGCCAGGCCCGTGACCTGCAGGGCGTCGCCGGCAACCGCCTGGCGCGGAGCGTCCTTTACGTGGTCGAGGCGACCAGCGGCCAGGTCGTCGTCTACGGACTCCCTTACAACCGCACCGCCCAGTCCGCCCGCAAGCCGCAAGGCGGCACCTTCGTCCCCCTCGCTCGCGCTAGCTTGCGGAGCGAGTTTGTGCGGGATCAGTGAGAGAAGTCGGCAGAAGGCAGTCGCGCTAGGTGTTTCCCGATCGGCCCCATGACGATTCAACTGAACGGTGAACCGCGCGACGTGCCCGAGGGGTGCTCGATCGCTGCGCTCTTGGAGCTGCTGGAGGTCCGCATGAAGGGGGTCGCGGTGGAGCGGAACCAGCAGGTGATCCCCCGCGCTAAGCACGGCTCGACCCAGCTGTCCGAAGGGGACCGCGTGGAAGTGGTGACCCTCGTTGGGGGAGGGTGAAGCGAAGGGGGGATGTCGATGGGAGGACCGTAACCCCGACCAAGCTTGGTCGGGGCTACCAGCGAGAAGTCGGGGCTCTATTCAGTTCATGCAGCCATGCGTGGGGAGCTATCGATCGCTACCCAATCATGCGATCATCTTGGACAGGCCTTCCCACCTCGCACTTCCCACCTCCCGCTTCGGATGTCCGCTCTTCGCATCGGTTCCCACACGCTCGCCAGCCGGCTGATCGTCGGCACGGGCAAGTACGCCACCTACGCCCAGATGGCCGAGTGCCTCGACGCCTCGGGCGCGGATTGCATCACGGTCGCCGTGCGGCGCGAACGGTTGATCGACGCCGACGGGAACAACCTGCTGGATCACGTCGACACGTCGCGGTACACGATCCTGCCGAACACGGCGGGCTGTTTCAACGCGGAGGACGCGGTCCGCGTGGCGCGGCTGGGGCGGGAGATCCTCGCCGATCTGGACAACCCGGGCGCCGACTGGGTGAAGCTCGAGTGCCTCGCCGACAAGCGGACGCTGCTGCCCGACCCGATCGAGACCGTTGAAGCGACCGAGCAGCTGGTCGCCGACGGTTTCGCCGTGCTGGTCTATACGTCCGACGACCCGGTCGTCGCCAAGCGGCTCAAGGAAGCGGGCGCCGCCAGCGTGATGCCCGCGGGCAGCCCGATCGGCTCGGGGCAGGGCGTGCTCAACCGGAACAACCTCACGATCTGCCTGGAGTACCTCAAGGAGAACGACCCGGAGTACCCGGTGATCGTCGACGCGGGCGTCGGCTCGGCGAGCGACGTGGCGGCCGCGATGGAGCTGGGCGTCGACGGCGTGCTGCTCAACACGGCGATCGCTCACGCGAAAGATCCCTTGCGCATGGCCCGCGCGATGAAGTCTGCTTGCGAAGCGGGCCACGACAGCTACCTCGCCGGGCGCATCCCGAAGCGGCTCTACGCGACCGCGAGCAGCCCCGACGAGGGGGTCATCACTTGGCAGCCGGAAGGATGAACCGGTTCTGTAGGAAGCAGCTGGGCTGTAGGAGGCTTCTCCAGAAGCCGATTTCGGCGTCAGAGCCGCACCCGCTAAGATGCCGTTATCGGGGTCAGGAGACCCCTCCTACAGATAACAACCTATGGAAAACAAACCGCTCACCACCGCCGACATCCTCGGGCCCGAAGGCGCCATCGCCCGGCGGCTGAAGGACTACGAGGACCGGCCGCAGCAGCTCGCCATGGCCGAGGCGGTCGAGCGCGCGATCCGTGGCAAGCGCCACCTGATTGCCGAAGCGGGCACCGGCGTCGGCAAGAGCTTCGCCTACCTGGTCCCCACGATCCTCGCCGCCACCCAGGCCGCCGCGACTCAACCGCAGGCGGAAGCCGGCGGATCGAACCCGGAGAACGGCAAGCCGAAGAAGCCCCGCCGGGTCGTGATCTCGACCCACACGATCGCGCTGCAAGAGCAGCTGATCGAGAAGGACCTGCCGCTCCTGAACGCGGTCATCCCCCGTGAGTTCTCCGCGGTGCTCGTGAAGGGCCGGCGGAACTACGTCTCGCTCCGGCGGCTCGACGCGGCGCTCAACCGGGCGGGCACCCTGTTCGATCGCGACGACCAAGTCGCCGAGCTGCGCGAACTAAAGAAGTGGAGCGAGGAGACGGCGGACGGCTCCCTCGCCGACCTGGCGCGCAAGCCGGACGCGGCCGTCTGGGACGAGGTGCAGAGCGACTCGGGTAATTGCCTCGGCCGCCGCTGCCCATCGCACGCCAAGTGCCACTACTACGCCGCCCGCCGGCGGATGCAGCACGCGCAGGTGCTGGTGGTAAACCACGCGCTGCTGTTCAGCGACATCGCGCTGCGGCAGCACGGCGCGAGCCTGCTGCCCGACTACGACCTGGTGGTGCTCGACGAGGCGCACACCGTCGAGGGCGTCGCGGGCGATCACCTGGGGCTGAACGTCACCACCGGGCAAGTCGATTACCTGCTCAACCGGCTCTACAACGACCGCACCCAGAAGGGACTACTGATCGGGCCGAACCTCGTCGATGCGATGCAGCAGGTCGACAACTGCCGCGCCGCGAGCGACCAGTTCTTCGGCGACCTGTGGGAGTGGGGCGCCCGGTCGGGGCCGAAGAACGGCCGCGTCACGCAGCCCGAGCTGGTCGACGCCACGCTCGGCGCCGAGCTGCTGGTCCTCGCCCGCAAGCTAAAGCGGGCCAGCGACTCGATGAACAACGACGTCGAACGCCAGGACTACCTCGCCGCTCACGACCGCTTGAACAACCTCGCCGGGGCGCTCGAGGCGTGGCGCACCCAAACGGATAGCGGGGCCGTCTACTGGATGGACGCCCGCACGACCCGTCGCGGCGCGCCGCGAGTGGCGCTCGGCGCGGCTCCGCTCGACATCGGCCCGGCGCTGCGCGAGCAGCTGTTCGACACGGTCTCGACCGTGGTGCTAACGAGCGCGACGCTTGCGGTTGGTGATTCCACTCCGACGACTCGCGTCGTCGGCTCGCCGTCGAATGCTTCGCGAGCTGGTCAGTTCGAGTTCTTCCAGACCCGCGTCGGCCTCACGCAGTGCGATACGCTCCAAGTCGGCAGCCCGTTCGACTACGCGAAGCAAGCGAAGCTGATCACCTACGGCGACCTGCCCGACCCGACCGCCGATAAGAATGCCTACGAGCGCGCCTGCGTCGAGCGGATCCAACACCACGTGAGCCAGACCGACGGCCGGGCGTTCGTGCTGTTCACCAGCTACGACCACCTCCGCCGCACCGCCAGCGCGCTGACGCCCTTCCTCGCCGACTGGAACCTCAAGCTGCTGTCGCAGGCGGACGGCGCCCCGCGCACGCAGATGGTCGAGGAGTTCAAGAAGAACCCCCGCAGCGTGCTCTTGGGGACCGACAGCTTCTGGCAGGGGGTCGATGTGCCGGGCGACGCACTGCAGCTGGTGATCATCGCGAAGCTCCCGTTCAGCGTCCCCGACCGCCCCCTGCTGGAGGCCCGCCTCGAAGCGATCCGCGCCGCCGGTGGGCAACCGTTCCGTGATTACCAACTCCCCGAGGCGATCCTCAAGTTCAAGCAGGGCTTCGGCCGCCTGATCCGCACGAAGCGAGACACGGGCGCCGTCGTGGTGCTCGACCCGCGCGTGGCGACAAAGTCGTACGGCCGGTTGTTCCTAGAGAGCTTGCCCGAGTGCGGTCGTGTAGAATCGTCCGTTTCGCGATCCGCCGGTTAGTCTCAATCAACTTCGCTCCGCCCATGCTCGCCGCCCGTGTGATCCCTTGCCTCGATGTCGATCGGGGCCGTGTCGTTAAAGGGACGAACTTCGTCAATCTCCGCGACGCGGGCGATCCGGTCGACGTCGCCAAGCGGTACGAGGCCGAAGGCGCCGACGAACTGGTCTTCCTCGACATCACCGCCAGCCACGAGTCGCGCGACATCACGGCCGACATGGTCCGCCGGGTCGCCGAGGAGTGCTTCATGCCGTTCACCGTCGGCGGCGGCATCCGCACGCTCGACGACGCCCGGTTCCTGATCCAGGCGGGCGCCGAGAAGGTGAGCATCAACTCGGCCGCCGTCCGCACGCCGGAGGTGATCACCGAAGTCTCGCGGACGTTCGGCTCGTGCGCCACGGTCGTGAACATCGACCCGAAGCGGATCCAGCAAGAGGACGGCCCCGATGGCGAGAAACGCGAGAAGTGGGAGGTCTTCATCTCCGGCGGCCGCACGCCGACGGGCCTCGACGCGGTCCCCTGGGCGCAGGAGGTCGAGCGGCTCGGCGCGGGCGAGATCGTCCTTACTTGTATGGACGCCGACGGCACCAAGGACGGTTACGACCTGGAGATCACCCGCGCCGTCGCCGAGGCGGTGAGCATCCCGGTGGTCGCCTCGGGTGGGGCCGGCAAGCCGGAGCACCTGGCCGACGCGATCCTCGAAGGCAAGGCGTCGGCCGCCCTCGCGGCGAGCATCTTCCATTTCGGCGAGTACTCGATCGCCGAGACCAAGCAGCTGATGGCCGACCGCGGCGTGCCGGTGCGACAGCTCGTCTAAACGATCGGGTGTGAGAGACATCAAGGTCTGGGTTAGCGCCGATTTGACACGGCGTTTCGACGAGGGGTAGGCTTCGCGGAACCTTTTCCTCGCCGCCCTGAGTCACGCTGCGTGACCGATTCAGACCCATCGCCGACCACACCCGATCGCACCAAGGCGCTCGCCGTCGCGGTCGCCGTGATGCTGGGCGTGTTGGGCGGATTGGGCGTGTTTACCTTCGGCTACGGCGGCGGGCACGCTTACCTGGGCAACAACCCGCAGTCGTGCGCCAACTGCCACGTGATGCAGGATTCGTACGACAGCTGGGTGAAGAGTTCCCACCACGCGGTCGCGACCTGCAACGACTGCCACCTCTCACACGACCCGATCATGAAGTGGGTCAACAAGGCGGACAACGGGTTCTTCCATTCGCTGGCGTTCACGACCGGCGATTACAAGGACCCGATCCAGATCAAGCCGCGCAACAGCCGCGTCACGCAGGACGCGTGCCTGTACTGCCACAAGGACTTGGTCAACCACATGCTCCCCGCCGAGCCGGGGGGCGACATGCTGGCCTGTGTCCATTGCCACATGAGCGTCGGCCACGCTCAAACCGTCGCGCCGCGACGCGTCGCCCCCCATAGCGAGTACCCCTGATGACGAATCGATCCACGCGCCCTAACGTCTCTCGCCGCGGCTCTCTGGCGACCGTGCTGCTCGCCGCGTTCATCGCGGCGGCGATCGCGACGGCGCTAGTCGCTTGGCTCCTGATCTCGATCTACGGGCACAAGCAGGAGGCCCGCCAGCCGTTCGTCCGCGTGGCGGAACTCAACGAGGTGTCGGTCGATCCACAGCCGTGGGGGCTCAACTGGCCGCACCATTACGACGGCTGGAAGTCGACCGCGGGGGACAAGTTCTACGGCGGCTCGTCCGCCATGCCGCAGTCCAAGCTCGACAAGCAGCCCTGGCTCAAGCGGCTGTACGCGGGCTACGCGTTCAGCATCGACTACCGCGAGGCCCGCGGCCACGCCTACATGCTTTACGACCAGGGGGTCACCGAACGGGTCACCAAGAAGCCCCAAGCGGGCGCGTGCTTGCACTGTCACGGCTCGATGAACGTGCTCTACCGGAAGGTCGGACTCGAAGCGATGGGGGAGGAGGCGACCGACGAGGTGCTCGCCGCCCACTTCAACATGCCCGCCGTGCAGCGCGGTTTCGAGGAGCTGAGCACCAAGCCGTACAGCGAGGTCCTCGCGATGCTGAAGCAGACGCCCGACGGCACGCCGGACGACAGCGAGACCGTCTTCCCGACGCCGCCCGAAGGGGGCTTCACGGGCGAGTTCGCCGGCAAGCCGGTCCCCGAGGACCACCCGACGGGAGGCAAGGCGCACCCGGTGACCTGCATCGACTGCCACGACCCGGAGACGATGGCGCTGCGTGTCACCCGCCCCGGCTTCGTGCAGGGCATCTCGGACCTCGCCGCGGGCGACGCCCCCGCACCGCACCTGCCGAGCATTGCGAAGTGGCGCCGCGCTGGCCGCCAAGGGAAGTACGACCCGAACGTCCACGCGACGCGGCAGGAGATGCGCTCGTTCGTGTGCGGGCAGTGCCACGTCGAGTACTACTGCGCGAACAAAATGACTCTCACCTTCCCGTGGAAGAACGGCCTCAAGATGGAGGACCTCGAGAAGACCTGGGAGGAGACCATCTTCGCCGAGGGGACCGACGACGAGGAGCCGTTCCACGACTACAAGCACGGCGAGACCGGCGCACTGATCTACAAAGCGCAGCACCCCGAGTTCGAGCTCTGGAGCCAGGGCGTCCACGCCCGCAGCGGGGTGAGCTGCTCCGACTGCCACATGCCGTACGAACGCGTCGGCGCGGCGAAGCTGTCGAACCACCACGTCCGCTCGCCGCTGGAGAACCTGAACGCCGCGTGCCAGAACTGCCACAAGCACGACGAGCAGCAGCTCCGCGACCGCGTGGAGACGATCCAGTCGAACAACCTCGCGCTGCTCGAGCGCGCCGGCGCCGCGATGACCGACATGCTCGACGCCGTCATGGAGGCGAAGGCCTCCGGGCTGGCGGAGGAGGACCTGGCGGAGGTCTATCGGCTGCAACGCAAGGCGATGTGGCGGCTCGACTACATCAGCAGCGAGAACTCGCGCGGCTTCCACGCCTCGCAGGAGGCGGCCCGCATCCTCGGCGAGTCGATCGACTACAGCCGCCAAGCCGAGGCGAAGGCGCTCCGCCTCCGCGCGCCGGACGCGCCGAGCCTCGAGGGCATCCCGATCGAACCGATCCAGGGCGTCACCCCCACCGAGCCGATCGCCGAAGGGACGCCAAAGCCCGCGGTGACCGACTCGGCGTCTCGCTAGACGGTTCTTAGCGGCGCCCGGTCAATCCTCTTCGAGCGTGATCTCGACGCGTGAGCCGATCTTGTGCTTGAACGCGTTCACGCTGATCTCACGTCCCCCCTTCACGAACTCCGAGTAGCGGCGCTTCTTCGTGACGATCGGGCGTCGTGTCTCGCGGTAGCCTTTCTGGCGGAGCTGCTTGGTGAGGAACTCGTAGAGCTCGGGCAGCGGCAGCGTCGATTTGAACGATCGGCTCTCGCCGTCCTCGTACTCCTCGCCCCGATAGCCCTGCGGGGCTTGCAGCTCGTGTTGCAAGAAGAGGTACGCTTGGGGTTGTGGCACGCCGATCTTAACGAGCGCTGCCGGGTCGTCGGCTCGGTCGAATGAGAGCTTCTCGCAGTCGAGGCTCACGTCCACGCCGTCGGACGATTCGTCTAAGTTGAGTTCGACCTCCGCCTTCCCGTAGCGGTAAACGACGGTGACCTCGTCCTCCTCGATGTCGGTCTCGACCACCCGCCAGCCCCGCCGCGCCATCTCGGTCCGGTAGAACTCGGAGAGCGTCGACAGCGAGAGGGGGCTCTCGAACTCGATCGAATCGAACGTGGCGTCGAACTCGATCTCGCGCAGCTCTGCGGGGTAAGGCAGCGCGGTCACGTCCGCCTTGAAGTCGACCTCTTGCGCCACGGGCGTATCGGACCAAACCTTGGCGAGCCGGTTCTGGGTCTCCGCTCGCAGCCGCTCCGCGGCTTCGCGTTCGGCCTTCTCAGCGGCGGCCTTCTCGGCGAGGGCCCGCTTGACGCCCGTGAGTTGGGCGGCGGCTGTCCGTTCTAGAGCGCGGTCGGCCTCGGTGACCGGCCGCACGAGGAAGTCACGATAGAACGTCGGCGCGATGGCGAATCCGCGATCGGACCGGATCGCGACCGCGCCGCGTGTTCGATTGATGGGATCGACCTGGTTCACGATCCGGTCGTTCAGGACCACGGTCAATCGCTTGCCGTGGCTGATCAGCTTCACGCGGTTCCACTCGCCCATCTCATGTTGTGCGTCTTCCGAGCCGCGCGGGGCACGGAAGGCCCAGGTCTTGCCGTTGCGCCGGGATTGCTCATCGAGATCGCGAAAGAAGACATCGCCCGGCTGGCGGAGCGAGACCTCGATCGATTTCGGAGCATTGAACGCCCCTTCCACAGGCACGGCGTTGAGGTAGACGCTGCCGAGGCTGCCGATCGCCATGCCGTTGCCCTCTTGGGTGGTCATGGTGCGCAGCTGAAACGTCAGCACGTAGTCTTCCAACTCGGTCTTGTGGATGAGGTAACCGCTCGCCGTGCCGCTGGATATCAGCATGCCGCGCTGGACGAACCAGGGCGCCGGAGCCTTGGTTGGCTTATCCCCTTGCTGGTGGAAGGACCAGCCGCCGAGCGACTTGCCATCGAAGAGCCGGGTCTCCTCTGCGAGTGAGGGGGGGGCTACCAGGACCTGGAGAGTCAACAAAACGCTGCCGATGATGTGCGGCCGGGTGGGCATGGTCCGCTTCCTCGATCCGTGCTCGGGCTAGATGGCTTACAGCACGGCCAATCAGCGGAGGGCGTTCCGGCCCGACATCCCGGCGGACCGTTTCTGAGCCTTTTTCGACCTCCGGCGATCGCGCGCGTGCCGGATGCCTACGGGCTTACGCCCTCTTCGCCGGCGGGCTCTTCGAGCAGTTGCAACGCATGGGCCTCTCCCCACTCCTTGAGCACGCCCAGGACCGGTTTGAGCGATTCGCCGATCTCGGTCAGCTCGTACTCGACGCGTGGCGGAACCTCGGCGTAAACGATGCGATTGACCAGTTGATTCGCCTCAAGCTCGCGGAGCTGTTTCGTGAGCATCCGCTGCGTGACGCATCCGATCTTGCGTTCCAGCTCACTGAACCGGAGTCGGCCTTCGAGCAGGTAGTACAGGATGATCCCCTTCCACTTGCCGCCGATCAGTTCGAGCGTCGCCTCCACGGGGCAGGCGGGGCGGTTGTAGACCGTGTGCCGGCTCTTGGCCTTGGTTTCCATTTGGTGGGTACCTGTCCAAAATGTGCGTACTCGTGCTTTGTGAGGGTACGCGTAGTATGGGGGGTGTCGTGGGGGCGGACAAACGGTTCTGTCAGGAAAGTTCGGACCAACCCTTAGGAGAGCCCGATGAGCTACGAGAACTACGCGACCTTCAAGGCCGAGACGCGTGACGCGGTACTGACCGTCACGTTCGATTTCCCGCCGGTCAACGTCCAGGGGCAGGAGATGCTGGCCGACCTGAACGGCCTGGCGTTGCGGCTCGAGCGGGACCGCGAAGTCAAAGTTGTGGTCTTTCAATCGGCTCACCCGGAGATCTGGGTCTGCCACTACGACACCAACCTCTTGAAGGAGATGTCGACCGAGGCCGTGTCTCGCGACGAAGCGAAGCTGCTCGATCTGCAATCGGTGCTCGAACGCATTAGCAAGTTGCCGCAAGCGACCATCGCCAAGCTCGAGGGCTTCGCGCGGGGCGGCGGTCACGAGTTCGCGCTGGCGTGCGACATGCGCTTCGCGGCGCGCGGCAAGTTCAAGTTCATGCAGATGGAAGTCGGTATGGGCATCCTGCCGTGCGGCGGCGGCGCTTCGCGGATGGCGCGGCAGGTCGGCTTGGGGCGTGCGCTGGAGATCATCCTCAGCGCCCGCGACTTCACCGCCGACGAGGCCGAAGCGTACGGCACGATCAACAAGGCGCTCGACCCGGACGAGATCGGCCCCTACGTCGACGCGCTCGCGCAGCGGATCGCCAAGTTCCCCGCCGAGTCGATCAACGCCTGCAAGCAGGCGGTCTACGAGTCCATCGACAAGCCGATCGAGGAGGCCCTCAAGGCGGAGGCCTACTGGCTCTATCAAGCGACCAGCAAGACGCCGGCCGTCAAACGCTTTGCGGTCGCTGACGAGAAGGGGATGGAGCACGACCTTGAGAACCAGCGCAACTGGAACGACCTGGTGATGCAGGTGCAGGACATCAATTAGCGATCGAGAAGACAAAACCCAAGAACCAGAGAGGAGTCGATATGCAAGCGATGTTCGTGAACGCCTACGGAGAGGATTCGGTCTTCGAGGCGGGGGAGATCGAGAAGCCCACGCCGAAAGCCGGGGAGGTCCTGGTGAAGATCGCGGCGTCGAGCGTCAACACGGTCGACACGATGATCCGCAGGATGGGCGCGGAGCTGCCCCTCTCGCCCGAAACGCCCGCCATCTTGGGGATGGACTTCGCGGGCACGGTCGAGGCCGTGGGCGAGGGGGTCGAGGGGTACGCGGTTGGCGACGAGGTCTACGGCTGCGCCGGCGGCCTCGCCGATCTGCCCGGTGCGTTGGCCGAGTACATGACCGCCGACAGCAAGCTGATCGCCCCGAAGCCGAAGAACCTCTCCATGCGCGAGGCCGCCGCGTTGCCGCTCGTGGCGATCACGGCGTACGAGGGGCTGGTGCGGGCGGGCGCTGAGTCGGGGCAGAAGGTCCTGGTTCACGGCGGGTCCGGCGGGGTCGGCCATGTCGCCTTGCAGATCGCGAAGCACTTCGGCTCCGAGGTGTACTCGACCGGCGGGGGCGAGAAGCAGCTCGCGTTGATCGAACGGTTGGGCGCAACGCCGATCAATTACAAGACCGAAACGGTCGCCGACTACGTCGCGAAGCACACAGGGGGCGCCGGGTTCGACGTCGTGTTCGACTCGGTCGGCGGCGCCAACATGACCAACTCGTTCGAGGCCGCCGCGCTCAACGGTCAGGTCGCCACGACGGTCGCGATGTGTGAACTGGACCTGACCCTCGCTCATTTTAAGGGCCTGTCGCTGCACGTGGTCTTCATGCTGATCCCGATGCTGCACAACGTCGATCGGGAGCAGCACGCCGACATCCTGCGGAGCGTGGCCGAGATCGTCGAATCGGGTGGGCTCAAGCCGGTGCTCGACGAGAACCACTACACGCTCGCCGAGGCGGGGCAGGCCCACGCCCGGCTCGAGAGCGGCAAGGCGATGGGCAAGGTGGTGGTGGAGGTCGGCTGATCCCGCGAAGGGCGAAGCCGATCTGTGACGCCTGACAAACTCGACCTGACGGCGAAGTACACTTGTTGAGCCGGCTCTTCCTGAGTCGCTTTGTTTCGATCGTCCTGACACCGGCCAGAGTCCCATGCGTCTTCACTCTCTCGGCTTGGCTACCAGCTTGCTCGGCGTCGTCACCGCGGCGGTTGCCCTCGAACCGGCGAACGCCTCGGTGGAGCAGGTCGTCCTGACGCGGGACATCGCTTGGAAACCGCTCAATCCGGCGCGCGGTGACAAAGGGCCGCAAGCCGGCACGCTGTGGGGCGATCAGACCGCCGAGGGCCCTTCGGGGTTCCTCGTGAAGTTCGTCGATGGCTTCGCCTCTCCTCCGCACATCCACAATATCTCCTACCGCGGCCTCGTCATCGGGGGCCTGCTGCACAACGACGACCCCGACGCAGCGCCGATGTGGATGCCCGTCGGTTCGTACTGGACCCAGCCGGCCGGTGAAGCGCACATCACCGCGGCGCGGGGCGTGAGTGTCGCCTACGTGGAGATCCAGGACGGCCCCTACCTGGTGCGCCCGACCGATCAGGCGTTCGACAACGGCGAGCGGCCCGTTAATCTCGACGCCACCAACTTGGTCTGGCTCGGTTCGGCGGACACGCCCCGGGTCGGGGCGTCCCCGGAAGGGGAGCGTGGCGCCGAGGTCTCGTTCCTCTGGGGCGAACCCAAGCCGGGGCGCCTGAGTGGCGCGCTCGTGAAGCTGCCGCCCGGGTTTCGCGGCGTGCTGCGGAGCGAGGGGGATGTGCTTCGCGCGGTCGTCGTTCAGGGCGAAGTCCGTCGCCACACGCCCGACGCATCTGACGCACAGACGCTCGAGCCGGGCAGCTACTTCGCCTCGGCGGGGGAGACGCCGAACCACCTTTCATCGGGCGCTGACACCGAGAGCCTGATCTACGTCCGCACGCGGGGGCGTTTCACCATTGCGCCCGCGGCGATGCGAGACTGACCACGCCTCACTCGCCGACCGCCTCGAAGTAAACGCGGCGGCCGAAGACGCGCTCGAAGAGATCGACCTTCCTTCGGGCGGCCCACAAATCGACCTCGGCGTCGCCGGTGGTGCGGATCGTGATCTCGATGGAACGCTTGGTCACGTTCACGTCGATGCCGTTGACCTGCTGCTGGTGCGTGCGGTCCAGTGCGAGGGCCACGCGGAGGATGGCCGCCATCTTCGCAACCCGTTCCTGGTCCTCGCCTGACAGGGCGGCGTACGGCTTATGCTTCTGCTTGGGCCGCGCTCCGCGGTGGTAGCGGGCCACGTTCGCCACCACACGCAGCTCGTCCCGCTCGAAACCGGGCAGGCAGCTGTTGATGATCAGGTGGTAGCTGTGTTTGTGGTGCCCGTCGAAGTTGATCAGGTAGCCGACGTTCGACAGCAACGCGGCGGCCTCGATCAACGGCTTGTCGTCGAGGGGGAGCCCGAACGGCTCGCTGAGCTCCTCGAGCAGCCGCCCCGCGATCCAAGCGACCTGGCGGGCGTGGGGGAGGTCGGCGTCGCAACGCTCGGCGAACCGCTCGACCGCCTCGCGGCGTTGGGCCGCGCTGACCGGTTGGCCGCCCGAGTGGGTCTCCTCGACCATCGTCAGCAGCAGCCCGTCACGCACTCCGCCGGTATGGACCTGCACCTCGTTCGTGTAGAAATGCCGGAGGAGACGCTCGATGACCAGCAGCCCGGCGACGATGATGTCCGCCCGCCGGGGGTTGAGCCCGGGGACCTTGCAGCGCTCGTCGTAGGTCATCCGCGAGAGGTCCGACACAAGGTGTCGCACCTGGGCGCGGTTGACGCGGTAGCCGCGGACGGTGGTCTCGCCGGCGCCCTCCTTGGCCATCAGGATCGAGGCGAGCGCCGTGAACGTCCCGCCGGCGCCGTACACCATCGCGGGCGCGAGCGGTGGCTTGCGGGCGTGGCGTTTCAGCTCGGAGTCGATGTGATTGGCGGCGCGTTCTAGCTTGTGGCCGGGGCATCGACCGGTGAGCCCGCACGCCTCCGCGACGCGCACGGCCCCCAACCGGGTCGCGTAGACCTCCTCCATCACGCCGTTGGCGGCCAGGACGATCTCGGTCGATCCGCCGCCGATGTCGGCGACCGCGATCGGCTTGTCGGTGACGTCGAAAGCGCGGGCGACGCTGAGGAACGAGAGCCGTCCTTCCTCTTGCGGCGGGATCACCTCGACGCGCAGGCCGATTTCGTCCTCGACACGTTGGCAGAACGCCTCGCCGTTGTCGGCGTCGCGGACCGCGCTGGTGGCGATCGCACGCATCGTCGCGACCCCGTGGCCACGGGCCAGCGTGACGAAGCTGCGCAGCGCGGCGAGGGTCGCCTCGATCGCCTCGGGGGAGAGTTCGCCCGTCTTGGCGAGCGACGTGGCGAGTCGGGTGTTCTCGCGTTCTTCGTCGAGGACTTGGTAGCCCGCATCGACCGCACGGGCGACAACAATCCGCACGCTGTTGGAGCCGATGTCGATCGCCGCGAGGCGGTCGGCGGTTCCGTTCGCGGCTTCGCCGGCTGGCTGTTTCGTCGGTCGGGTGGGGGGGGTCTCGCTCAAGCGAAGCATCTCGGAGGGCGTTCAGATAGCAAAAGAAGAGAGGGGCGGGGCGGGCCCGGCCTGCCGTGATGATAACGCGCCGGAGCCTCCGCTTCGCGGGGCGCCGGGCCACGCCGGTAGGTATGTGACGGATGGTCCGGTTGCGCGACGCGGGAAGCCGAACCTCGTGTGCGGACGGACCGGCAGTCGATCCCTTAGCGTTGAAGGCGCAACTGCTCTCGCGGGTCGGGACCGCTGCGCTGATCGCCGGGCACGGATCGCTTGGCGGGCGGATCGAGACGGGGAAACCAGGAGTCCCTTATGAAGGCGGCCACAATGGCGGCGGTGTTGGTGGCGATTCTCGCCGCCGGCGGTACGGCCCACGCGAACGACGACGCCGGCTGGCGCGCCCGGATTGACGCCCTGTTGTTGTCGGCGAATGTCAGCGGACAGGGCTTCCAACGCATTTTCCGCGACGTCCCGGACGGGGTGTATTTCGGCGGCAATCTCGACGGCGGCCTGCAGGGTGGCTACCGCCTGGTCGCGGCCAAGGAGAACTGCGAGGGGCTGGGCGTGCAGTTCCAGTTCTTCAACTTCGACAACGCCGTCGGCTACAACGGCGAGTGGGAGAACGGCGTCGACCTCGAGTTCGCCGGCGACCTCGACGTCGATGTCTACGCCTTCGACGCCGAGGTGACCCAACGCGCCGAATTCCGCCGCTGGGACTTCTTGGTCGGCGGCGGCCTGCGGGCGGGCGGAGTCGGTATTCATCAGGGGGGCAACCTCTACTCGGGCCTCGCGTCGTTCTACGGTGTCCCCTCGGGCGTCGACTTCGACGGCGTCGGTCCGACCCTTTCGGCTTCCGCCGAGCGTCCGCTCGGCTCGTCGGGGCTGTCGGTCGTTGGCCGGGCGCGTCTCGCGCTGCTGTACGGCGAACTGGAGCAGACCCCGACCTTTGGCGTGCAGACGCCGCCGATCTTCAGCCGGACCGAGGACGAGTTCGTCCAGGTGACCGAGATCCAGTTCGGCATGAACTACCGCAAACGCCTCGGCTCGGCCGACGGCACGTTCGGCGTCTTCTGGGAAGCTCAACGCTGGGACAGCGACTCGGGCGCGCTGGGCGGCCTGGGGCTGCACGGCCTGTCGCTGCAGAGCGGTCTGATCTACTGAGCCCCACCCCGGCTGACAACGAACACGACGAACCGCGACCCCCCCTTCTGGAAGCGGGAATGCAAGGAGCGGCCGCGACGCCCCGGGCGTCGCGGCCGCTTCTATTTGTCTTTATCGCCGGGGTCTTCGCCGATAGGTCGGAATGACTTCAGCAGCTCGAACTCCTGTGGAGAGATTTCAAATCGTGTGCCCCGAGGTTTGATTTCGGGGTAGGTGATGCGCTCGTCGGCCCGCAGCTCGATCGCCCCGATCTCCTTGGGAACCTGGGACGACCCGCCGGGCATCATGGCGATCTGGAAAGTGGATTCTCCCTGACGCAGGATCTCATCGCCCTTCCGCTCAGTCGCGACCACGGCCCAATTCTCCGCCGGGACGTGGTCCACGCGAAACACGCCCTCTTCGGAGACACTAACCTCTTCGGTGTCGTAGTGGCGGTAGATCTTGGAGTGGACGAAGCCCCAGAAGGCTCCAACCGTCGGGTCGTCGGAGCCGCGAAGACTCATCGAAGGCCAGGAGCGACGCAGGTGGACGCTCACCCGGACGTTGCGCCAATCGCTGTAGCCCGTGACGCGTCCCACCACGGGGCGGCCTTCGCCTCCCAAGACACAGGAGGTCGTCTCTCCGCCCTTCACCAGCAATCGTGCGGAGGGGTCCATGCAGACGTAGCGGTCGGTTCCGTTCGGGCTGCTGTTCCTTCCGATGCCGGCCTCTCCCGGCGGGACATTCTCGAAGACGAAGCGGCCCTCGGAGTCGGTCGTTGTCCGGTCCTGGTGAGCGGAAGCGAACAGATACAGCTTCTGCTTCGCGCCCGGCTCACCATTCCACACGCAGCGCCCTTCGATGCGGCCGAGAGGTTCGAGCCGGAGTTCGACACGTTCCGCCCCTGGCTCTAAGCGGATCCGGGCGATCCCTTTCGGGTGCGAGGCGATCACGCGGGTGCGCACGATCTCTTGTGGCAGTTCGAAACGGCCTTCGGAGTCCGACTCGGTGTAGAAGGCGCGCTGCCAGCGGTCTCGCGGGGAGGTCGGCCTCGATTCCGCTCGGCGCCAAACCTCGCCTTGGTAGAAGTAGGGTTGTCGGTACTGCGGCATGCCGGCTGCAACCACCGCGCCGGCGATCGGCGTCCCCTCGTGATCGACCACGCGCCCGGGGACGCTCCCGCGGCGCATCCTCAGCGTGAAACGGGTGGGGCGGTCCGCTCGGGGCCAGACGGCGTCGAACTCCACCTCGCCGCCCCCGGCCGTTGGCCGGGTGACTTTCTCCGACTTGTTCGCCGCGTCCGCATCGACCGGCATGACGACGGGCGACAGCACGGGGACGTAGCCAGGGGCTTCGACACGCAGCACCTGCTCCTTGCGATACCCACGGAGCCCCTCTGGTGGCCATCTCAGGTCGCCCTCTTTGAAGTGACTCACTTGGTGGGGCTGCCACTGCCAACCGATCCCAAGAAGCGGATTCACTCCGGGGACCGCGGTGAAGCCGGCAAGCGGCTCGCCCGTGGCGTCGTCGATCACCTCGGCGAGGACAAGCGGAGAGTCTTGGGCCCTTTTAGCCTGAGATTCTGCCGTGGGCTCCTGGGTCACTCCCGGGGTGATGAGAACCGAGACCAAGCCGAGCACGCAAGTCACTTCGCGCATGAGAGCCACCAACGACCGCCAAAGGGGACTGATAGGACGTCTGCACGAGTCTCGATCGGAGCCCGGCGCCCGGCAAGAGCGATCCGCCTCGCCCGGGGGGCTCTCTGTGCTTACAATGCCCGCCTCGAACGCTCCCTTGTCTCGACCCACTCTCGTAGGAATCAGGCGTTATGGCGGACGGCGCACCGAGCCAAAAGCTCTTCTGGGGCTGTTTTTTGGCGCTCATCACCACGGCCTTCGGCTTCATCAGCCGCCTGTTCTTGATAGGCGAGTGGAGCGAGGAGTTCGGCCTCGACCCCGCTCAGGCGGGCGAGCTGGCCGGGATGGGCATCTGGCCCTTCGCGATCAGCATCATCGGCTTCAGCCTGTTCATCGACCGCATCGGCTACAAGACGGCGATGATGATCTCGTTCCTGGGGTACGTCGTCTGGAGCGTGATGGGCGTTAGCGCGTTCTTCGTCTCCGCGGGAGGAGAGGGGAACCCCGAAGTGGGCTACAGCCTGTTGTACTGGGGCAGCCTCATCCTGGGCCTCTCCAACGGCTCGGTCGAGGCGTACATCAACCCGGTCGTCGCCACGATGTTCAGCCACAATAAGACGAAGTGGCTCAACATCCTTCACGCCGGCTGGCCCGGGGGTCTGATGATCGCGGGCCTGATCACCATCGGCCTCGAATACGCCGAGGTCCCCTGGTGGATCCGGATTGCCATCATCGCCCCGCCCGCGGTGCTCTTCTTCCTGATGCTCATCGGCGAGAATTTCCCTGAGCAGGAACGCGTCGCCAGCGGAGTCTCGTACAAGGAGATGCTCGCGGAGTTCGGCATGCTCGGCACCGCGATCGCCAGCTTGTTGATCGTGATGCAGTTACAGCAGTCGTTCGCCGACGTGCCCCCGATGGTCTTTACCGGCCTGGGAATCGCGGCGGTCGTTGCGATGGGTCTCTACACGCAGTCGCTGGGTAACCCGCTGCTGTTCGTGCTCGCACTGATCATGATCCCGCTGGCGACCACCGAGATCGGCACCGACGGCTGGATCGAAGAGATCATGAAGGGGGTCGCCGCCGATAAGTTCAACCCGGGGCTCGTGCTGGTCTACACCTCGGCCATCATGATGGTGCTGCGGTTCTTTGCGGGCCCGATCGTGCACCGTTTCAGCCCGATCGGCCTGCTGATCGGTAGCTCGGCGCTGGCGATCGCCGGCCTCTACTGGCTGTCGTTCGCCCAGGGCACGGTGATCTTCGCCGCCGCGACGCTGTACGCCTTCGGTAAGACGTTCTTCTGGCCGACGATGCTCGGCGTCGCCGGCGAGCAGACCCCCAAGGGGGGCGCCCTGACGCTCAACGCCCTGGGCGGCATCGGCATGCTGGCGGTCGGCGTCCTCGGCTTCCCCTACATCGGCAAGCTGCAAGCGGACAAGCAGGTCGAAGCGGTCACCGCCGACGCCGACATCGCCGCAGCGGCGCCACAGCTCTTCGACGGGGACCAGCTATCGGTCCTGGATGACAAGACGGTTTACAACGTCATCAAGTACCAAGCGATCTCCGAGGACAAGCTGGGCGAGGCGCTCGGGTCGTTGCCCGAAGCCGATCAGGAGGCCGTCCGCGAGCAGATCGACGGCGTCAGCGAGAAGAGCAACCAGAAGGCGCTCGCCGACATGGCGGTCTTCCCGGCGATCATGCTCGTCGCCTACGCGCTGCTCGGCCTCTACTTCAAGTCGCGCGGCGGGTACTCGGCCCAGTCGATCGACGACGCCGGCCACGCTGCTGAGTAGGCCCCTAGTAGCAACCCCAAGGCTACGCGTCGAAGAGCGTCAGCAGCCACGCGACGAACGATTCGGCGATCGGGCCGAACGACCAGTTCACGCCGAGCGGGACCTGCTCCACCTGGCGGAGCAGGTCCGCCTCGGTCGTGGGGCCCTTCGCCTCCAGCCGGGCCCAATCACCAACCGGTTGCGCCGGAGCGGGGGCGGGCGGCGGTCCGGCGGCCGGTGGGAACATGACAAGCGACGCGTGAAGCGATTTCGAGGGACGCCGCACAGACCCCGGAGGGGCTCCGAGGGTTCGCACGTTTCTGGGAGTCGCCTCGCGTCCCCGACCGTCGCGCTCGACTACACTGAGTCGATCCGTGAACCCGCCACACACGAGGGAGACGCCATGAGATCGATCCGCCTGCTCGCCCCGCTGCTGCTCATCCTTTGCGGTTCGGACCCGGCACGGGGCGACTCGCTGTTCAACGGCGTCGACCTCACCGGGTGGCACGCCGACATCCCGGCCAACGACGACGCCGACGAGCCGGCCGAGTCGTTCGTCGTCCGCAACGGCATGCTAGTGAGCCTCGGCGAGCCGCGCGGGCACCTGATCACCGACGCGTCGCACCGTGACTACCGCCTGGTGGTCGAGTACCGCTTCGCCGGCGAGCCGGGCAACTGCGGCGTGCTGGTCCACAGCTCGACGCCGCGGGCGCTCTACAAGATGTTCCCCGCCTCGATCGAGGTTCAGATGATGCACGAGAACGCCGGCGACTTCTGGTGCATCCACGAAGACCTCGCCGTGCCGGACATGCTGGAGCGGCGCGGTGGTCCCAAGGGGAAGTGGGGTGGCAAGAAGGGCGAGCTGCGACGTATCAAGAACCTGACCGACGGCTCCGAGAACCCGGTCGGCGAGTGGAACACGATGGTCATCGAGTGCCGCGGCGACACGGTCACCGTCTGGGTGAACGGCGACCTCGTGAACGCGGGGCACGACAGCACCGTGAGCGAAGGCCAGATCGCGCTGCAAGCCGAGGGGAGCGAAGTGGAGTTCCGCAAACTGGATCTTACGCGGTTGGAGCCCTGAGTCGAGTAGACTATTTTCCTATGGCTGAGAGTTGTGGCCGAATGTGTCAAGGTTCTTGAGCGATGTTGACCTGGGCTGCCGATCAAATCGTTTCTTACAGTCCGGCGTTCTGGCTGGCCGTCTTGGGTATTACGTCAGCTAGTTCGTACTATGGCCGTGTGGCGGGTGTGGTCTGCGGGCATCTATTGGTGGCCCTCATGGTGATCTGGTCAGATGTTGCTTGGATACAAGGCCAGATGAATGAACCGGGTTGGGATGGAGTGCCAGATCAAGATGCTGCCTTTGCCATTGGTGTGCTGGCAAGAATAGTGCTCATCAACGTTGCGTTGCTTCCGATCGGAGTTGGCATTTGCCAATTCACGGGACGAAAGGCTCGAGAGATGGGAGATGCTGCATCAGCTAAGGCAGTTAGCTGAGGGCGCCTCGACCGTCAATCAAATGTCGTAGTACAAGCAGAACTCGTACGGGTGCGGCCTGAGGTTGATCGCGTCGACCTCGTTCTCGCGTTTGTAGTTGATCCAGGTGCTGATCACGTCCTCGGTGAAGACGTCGCCGCGGAGCAGGAACTCGTGGTCCCGTTCGAGGGCGGTGAGCGCCTCCGCGAGGGAGCCGGGCGTCTTCGGCACGGCGGCCAGCTCCTCGGGCTCCAGGTCGTAGATGTTCTTGTCGAGCGGTTCGCCCGGGTGGATCTTGTTCTGGATGCCGTCGATGCACGCCATCGTGAGCGCGCTGAAGGCGAGGTACGGGTTGCTGCTCGGGTCGGGGCAGCGGAATTCGATCCGTTTCGCCTTGGGGCTGGGCGAGTACATCGGGATGCGGCAGGCGGCCGAGCGGTTGCGCTGGCTGTACGCCAAGTTGACGGGCGCCTCGTAGCCCGGGACCAGCCGCTTGTAGCTGTTGGTCGTCGGGTTCGTGAACGCGAGGAGTGCGGGCGCGTGCTTGAGGATGCCGCCGATCGCGAAGAGCGCCTCGTCCGAGAGGCCTGCGTACCCGCCGCCGGCGAAGAGGGGCTGGTCTCCCTTCCAGAAGCTGATGTGCGTGTGCATGCCCGAGCCATTGTCGGTGAAGACCGGCTTGGGCATGAAGGTGACGGTCCTGCCGTGGCGGAAGGCGACGTTCTTGATGATGTACTTGTAGAGGCAGATGTCGTCGCCCATCGAGACCAGCTCGTCGTACTTCAGGTCGATCTCGCTCTGGCCGGCGGTGGCGACCTCGTGGTGTTGGCACTCGACGTCGAGCCCGCAGTCGATCATCAGCTGCATCATCTCGTTGCGGACGTCCATCAGCTGGTCCGCGGGGGGGCAGGGGAAGTAGCCCTCCTTGTGCCGCAGCTTGTGCCCCAGGTTGGGTTGCTCATCCGTTCCACGGTTCCACTCCGCCTCGACGCTGTCGAGCGAGTAGAAGCCCTCGGCGGGGGTCTGGTCGAAGCGGACGTCGTCGAAGATGAAGAACTCCGCCTCCGGGCCGATGTTGACCGTGTCGGCGATGCCGGTCGACTTGAGGTAGTTGACCGTCTTGCGGGCGACGTTTCTGGGGTCGCGCGTGTAGTCCTCGCGGGTGATCGGGTCCTGCACGTTGCAGATCATCCCGATCGTGGGGAGCTCGATGAACGGATCGACGAACGTTGTGTCCGGCACGGGCATGAGGAGCATGTCGCTCTCGTTGATCGTCTGCCAGCCGCGGATGCTGGAGCCGTCGAAGCCGAGGCCGTCCTCGAAGACGGCCTCGTCGAGCTTGCCCGCCGGGATCGTGAAATGCTGCCAGACGCCGGGGAAGTCCATGAAGCGGAAGTCGACGGCCTTGATGTCCTTCTCGCGGATCATCGCGAGCACTTCTTGCGGGGTCATGGCAGGTGGTCTTGGGGTTGAGCGAGTCGGCGCGTCTTGTGGCGAGTCGGGCCGGCTTGGAGGAGGGTTCGATTGGGGGCGATGGCGCGAGCGCAAAAGGCCGTGGTCTCTGTCGGCATTCCGCACGATATCGCTTCGCGGGGCGGTTCGTGAAGGGTTTGTGCCCCTTGGCGCCGGAATAGCGCGCTCGCTTAGCGCGCAGGGTGGGCACGCGGCGGCCAAAGTGGGGCAAAAGCGGCGAGTTTTCGCCGAAGTGATTCGCGCCGGAACAATATTTGCTATCATTCGCTGACCTGATCACGAGGCTCGCCGGGCTCCGCGTCGCGGGGCGGGCTAGGGCCTCATCGTCCTTCCCCTGCCGGTCCCCGCCCCTGTTAGAAGCCGATCCGAGAGACGCCTGCGGATCGCGTGTGTCAGTGTGGGCGGCGGACCCTTACTGCAAGGCTTGTGAGTCGCGTGAGCACGGAAACCACTAGTAGCAACGGCACGTCGTCCGCTTCCTCCTCGACCCGCCAGGCGGCCATCGCCGGCGCCTTGAGTTACTCGGCGCCCGCGGCGTTCGAGTTCGTCAACACCACGCCCGAAGACGTGTTCGGTGAGAACGTCTTCAGCAAGGCGGTGATGAAGAAGCGGCTCCCCAAGGCGATCTACAAGTCGCTCATGCAGACGATCGACTCGGGCGAGAAGCTCGACGACACGGTCGCCGACATCGTCGCCAGCGCGATGAAGGACTGGGCGGTCGAGAAGGGCGCCACGCACTACACGCACGTCTTCTACCCGCTGACGGGCGGCACCGCCGAGAAGCACGACAGCTTCATGGCCCCCACGGGCGACGGCAGCACGATCGCCTCGTTCAGCGGCAAGGAGCTGTGCCAGGGTGAGCCGGACGGCTCGAGCTTCCCGACCGGCGGCATCCGCCAGACGCACGAGGCCCGCGGCTACACGATCTGGGACGTCACCAGCCCCGCCTACATCCTCGAAAACTCCAACGGCACCACGCTCTGCATCCCGACGGCATTTGTGTCGTGGACGGGGGAGGCGCTCGATAAGAAGACCCCGGTCCTCCGCTCGATGCGGGCGCTCGACCAGCAGGCGCACCGGATCACGAAGCTGTTCGGCCACGACGACAAGGCGTTCGTCGCCTCGACCGCCGGCCCCGAGCAGGAGTACTTCCTGGTCGACAAGGGCTTTTTCTACGCCCGGCCCGACCTGCTGAACGCGGGCCGCACGCTGTTCGGCGCCGCGGCCCCCAAGGGTCAGGAGTTCGACGACCACTACTTCGGTGCGATCCCCGAGCGGGTGCTGTCGTTCATGTTCGAGTCGGAGCGTGAGCTGTTCCGTCTCGGCGTGCCGATCAAGACCCGCCACAACGAGGTGGCTCCCGGCCAGTACGAGATCGCCCCGATCTTCGAGACGGCCAACGTCGCGACCGACCACCAGCAGCTCATCATGATGGTGCTGAAGAAGGTCGCGAAGAAGTACGGCATGGAGTGCCTGACACACGAGAAGCCGTTCGCCGGCCTCAACGGCAGTGGCAAGCACGTGAACTGGTCGCTCGGCAGCAGCTCGGTCGGCAACCTCCTCGATCCAGGCGACACGCCGCATGAGAACGCCCAGTTCCTGGTGTTCTGCGCCGCGGTCATCAAGGCGGTCTACAAGCACCAGGGTCTGCTGCGTGCGGTCGTCGCCTCGGCGGGCAACGACCACCGCCTCGGGGCGAACGAGGCTCCGCCGGCGATCATCTCGATCTTCCTGGGCTCGCAGCTCGCCGACGTGTTCGAGCAGATCAAGGGGGGCGGCGCCACGTCGTCGCTGCCGAAGGGCTCGCTCGAGGTGGGCGTCGATACGCTGCCGCCGCTCGACAAGGACGCCGGCGACCGCAACCGGACCAGCCCGTTCGCGTTCACCGGCAACCGCTTCGAGTTCCGGGCCGTCGGCTCGTCGGCCTCGATCGCCGGCCCGCTGGTCGCGATGAACACGATCGTCGCCGAGTCGCTCGACTACTGCGCCTCGAAGCTCGAGTCGGCCACCGGCGGCGACGAGTCGAAGCTCAACGCCGCCGTTCAAGAGCTCCTCACGGAGATCATCAACGAGTGCGGGTCGGTCATCTTCAACGGCGACGGCTACTCCGACGAGTGGCACGCCGAGGCCGAGAAGCGTGGCCTGCTGTGCAACAAGACCACCGCCGACGCGCTGCCCGCCCTGCTCGAGCCCGCCGTCAAAGAGATGTTCGGCAAGTACGGCGTCCTGTCGGAGCGTGAGGTCGAGTCGCGTTACGAGACCTACGTCGAGCAGTACTGCATGACCGTCCGGGTCGAGGCGAACCTCACCAAGAAGATCGCCCGCACGATGATCTTCCCGGCCGCCATCCGCTACCAGAAGGAATTGGCGACCACGTGTGCGAACCTCAAGACGGTTGGCATCGACTTCGATACCAAGACCCTCGACCGGGTCACCGAGTTGGTGAAGGGCCTGCAGGACTCGACCACCGCCCTCGCGGAGGCCTCCGCCGGTGGGTGCGAGGACATGCGTCAGGCGTGCGACGAGGTCCTGCCCGCGATGCTGAAGGTCCGCGAGTACTCCGACGCCCTCGAGGCGATCGTCGCCGACGACATCTGGCCGCTGCCGACCTACCAGGAGATGCTGTTCATCAAGTGAGCCCCGCTCGCCTGAACAACCTCAACAACGCCCGCGGCCGAGTGAGCGATCACTCGGCCGCGGTTTTCATTGCTAGTTGAATTGCTTGGTGAAGTTTGGCGCCAGGGTCGAAGCGCTCAGTGCTCCGTTCTCGTCGTAAAAAATCAGGCTGCCGTCTTGCCGACAGACCCAAACCTCTTTGGCGCCCGCCTCGAAGTAAAGGCGGCGTTTCAGGTCCATCTCCGCTTGGGAGTTGGAAGGCGAGAGGACTTCGACGCAAATCTCGGGCGCCTCCGGCATCGGGGTGGAATCCCCATGGCGACGGTAGTGCTCGACGGATTGCCAGACCACGTCAGGAGCCTTCACGCCCTCGGAGGTCTGCACCGAACACTCGGTGATGCACTCACCATCGTCGAGCTGAGTCTCAAGTTCGCGAGCGATGCGGTTCTGTAGACGTCCGTGCCGATTTGAAGCGGGGCTCATGAGGATGTTCCCGTAGCGATCCTGCTCGATCTTGAATGGCAGGTCTTGCAAGTAGGGGTTATCGACGATCTCGGACCAGTCCATCTTGTTCTCCGCAGGGCCTGCTCAGGGGCGAACCGCACCTTTCTAAGTATATCGCGCCCTCGGGCCCCGGTCGAAGTTGCCCCGGGGGGCGTGGGTCGTCACACTGCGGGTTCGAGCCCCCGCGAATCTCCTCCCCGCGCCCGACCATGAGCCCGCAACAGCTCCGCTTCATCCCGACCGAGGCGAATTTCAAGCTGGGTGAGCAGCTCGGCGCGGGAACGGTCGGAGTCGTTTACCGCGCCACGAGCCCCGAGCTGCCCCACCCGGTGGCGGTCAAGCTGCTCAGCCCCACGGTGCAGGGCGACAAGTCGATCGTCGATCGCTTCGAGCGCGAGATCGTGGTGATGGAGCGGCTCAATCACCCGAACATCGTCCGCAACTACGGCGGCGGCCAGATCGACGGGCAGCTCTTCTACGCGATGCAGTTGCTCGAGCACGGCTCGCTCAAAGAACGGCTGCGGCACGGCCCCCTCTCCTGGCCCCAGGCGGCGGCGTACGGAGTGCAGATCGCGTCGGCGTTGCAGCACGCGCACAACCACGGCATCGTCCACCGCGACTTGAAGCCGAGCAACCTCTTCTACAACGACGACGGCGACCTCGTGATGGGCGACTTCGGCATCGCCCGTGACATGCACGCCCAGGCCGACATCACCCACCAGGGGATCACGGTCGGCACGTTCAGCTACATGTCGCCCGAGCAGATCACCGCCGACGCCCGCATCGACGGCCAGGCGGACCTGTACTCGCTAGGCTGTGTGCTGTTCGAGATGCTCGTCGGCCGCCCGCCGTACCGGGGCGCGACATTCACGCAGGTATGGGATCAGCACATGAACGCTGAGCCGCCGAGTGTCCGCGCCGTGCAGGCCGAGGAGGGGAAGCCGGTGACCTGCCCCGAGTGGTTTGACGAGATGATCCGCCAACTGCTCGCCAAGCGTCCCTCCGACCGCCCCTTCAATGCCCGTTCGGTGGAGGGGGTGATGCTCCAGCACCTGCTCGACGAGTTCGGCGAGGAGGAGGCGCGGAAGCTAACCCGGCTCGACCCGGTCGCGTCGTCATCGACGCCTGCCGGCGTCCCGCAGGAGCGGACCTGGGTGATCTGGCTGGTGCTGGCGGCCCTGGTGGTCGGCCTGGCGATCGCCGCGTCGCAGGGCGGTGGGTAGCACGGTCGTCATTCACCAAGGAGCGGAGCGATGGAGGGTTCGCACGAAGCGATCTGGCTGCAGGCGACGATCGACACCCTACGCAAGAACAAGGCGCTCGCGGACTCCGCAATCGAGCAGCTGAGCCTCGAACAGCTGCGAGTGTCGCTCCACCCGGAGTTGAACTCGATCGCGGTCATCATGAAGCACGTCGCGGGAAACCTCCGCTCGCGGTGGACCGATTTTCTTGAAGCCGACGGCGAGAAACCCGAGCGGAACCGGGACGGCGAGTTCATCGACGATTACGCCGACCGCCAGGCGATTCTTGACGATTGGGAGTCGGGCTGGGCCACGCTGTTTGCCGCTCTGGGCCGCCTGACGCCGGCGGACCTGGGCCGCGAGGTCCCTATCCGGGGCTGTCCGCACCCCGTGCCGCTGGCGATCCAGCGATCGATCACCCACACGTCGTACCACCTGGGGCAGATCGTGCAGACGGCCCGGGCGGTCGTGGGCGAGGGCTGGCGGACGCTCACGATACCCCGCGGAAAATCCGAGGAGTACAACCGCGAGACCTGGGCCCGGGGCTGATTCGGACAGGTTGGCGTGACCTCGCTTCTCCGATCTGTACAACCGTTCTACAATGCCGGGTCCGCCACGGATTCTCACCGATCACGACGCGGCTCGGAGAGCCGCCCCGCCATGCCCGCATCCGATATCGTCATCCGCGGCGCCCGCGAGCACAACTTGCGTGGCGTGGACGTCACCCTGCCGCGCAATCAGCTGATCTGCCTGACCGGCGTTTCGGGCAGCGGCAAGAGCTCGCTCGCGTTCGACACGCTCTTCGCGGAGGGCCAGCGCCGGTACGTCGAGAGCCTCTCAACCTTCGCGCGCCAGTTCCTCGGCCAAATGCCCAAGCCGGACGTCGATCACATCTCGGGGCTGAGCCCGTCGATCTCGATCGCGCAGAAACAGTCGGGCACCAATCCGCGGTCGACCGTCGGCACGATCACGGAGATCTACGACTTCCTCCGTGTGCTCTACGCGCGGGTCGGCCAAGGCCACTGCCCCAGCTGCGGCGACCCGATCGCCGCGCAGAGCCGCGAGCAGATCCTCGGTCGCATCCTCACGCTGCCCGCGAAGAGCAAGTTCATGGTGCTCGCGCCGGTGGTGCGGCAGCAGAAGGGCGAGCACCGCGACCTCTTCGAGGACCTGCTGAAGAAGGGCTTCGTCCGCGTCCGCATCGACGGCGACGTGTACGAGCTGACCGACGCCCCGCCGCTCGAACGGCAGCGTCGGCACGACATCGAGGTGGTCGTCGATCGCCTCGTCACCGGGCCGAGCATCCGCGGCCGTTTGAGCGAAGCGGTCGATACGGCGTTGCGGCTGGCAGGGGGGTCGCTCGTCATCGCTCCCCAGAACGACGAGGCGAAGCCCGACGTTCCTCCTGCAGACGCGTCTGAGGGAGACGGGCTTCCCGCTACCTCCGGCAAGAAGAAGCGTGGCCGCGTCGGACTCCAGCCAGGCGACCTCGCGCTGTCGGCCGACTTCGCCTGTGTGAAGTGCGGCCTCTCGTTCGACGCGCCGACGCCTCAGCTCTTCAGCTTCAACAGCCCGCAGGGGATGTGCCTCTCGTGCGACGGGCTCGGCGAGATGTACACGTTCGACCCGCAAGAGCTGGTCGAAGACGAGACCAAGACCTTCGCTGGCGGCGCGCTGGCGTTTGTCGGCCGCTGGCGCGACCTGGGGCGTTGGAAACGCCACATCTACCAGGGCGTCGCGGACACGATGGAGCGCAAGCTCAAGCTCGAGGAGGGGACGCTCCTCGAAACGCCCTGGCAGGACATGCCGGACGAGTGGCAGGACCTCTGGCTCTGGGGCGCGGGCGAGACGCACATCACCTTCACCTGGAAGACGGGCCGCGCCACGCAGAAGTACGGCGGCGAGTTCGAGGGGATCATCCCCGAACTTCTGGAGAAGTACCGCACCTCGCAGAGCCAGATGCAGATCCGGCAACTCGAGAAGTTCATGCGCGTCATGGACTGTCCCGATTGCGACGGCAAGCGGCTCAACCCCCAGGCGTGCAACGTCCGGCTCACGACCGACAGCGACGGTTTCCCCAACGGCTCGGCGACCAAGACGCTGCCCGACGTCTGCGGGCTGTCGATCGACGAGGCGACCGCCTTCTTCGGCGGGCTGGTCCTGGGCGACTCGCAGCAGATGATCGCCTCGGAGGTGCTCAAGGAGGTCCGCGGGCGGCTCGGCTTCTTGACCGACGTCGGGCTCGGTTACCTGTCGCTCGACCGCACGGCTCCGACGCTCTCCGGCGGCGAGACGCAGCGCATCCGCCTCGCGGGGCAGGTCGGCTGCGGCCTGGTGGGAGTAACTTATGTGCTCGACGAGCCGTCGATCGGTCTGCACGCGCGCGACAACGTCCGCTTGATCGAGACGCTCCTCCGCCTGCGTGACCTGGGCAACACGGTCGTCGTCGTCGAGCACGACGAGGACACGATGCGGGCGGCCGACCTGCTGATCGACTTCGGCCCCGGCCCCGGCGTGAAGGGGGGCGAGGTGGTCGCTGTCGGCGACGCCAAGGCGATCGCCAAAGAAGAACGCAGCCAGACCGGCGCGTTCTTGGGGGGGAAACGCGAGATCGCCGTGCCGGAAGCCAGGAGGATTCTGGATGACGGATTGCGGAACGCGGACTACCAGATCGCCGAGCCGCGCCCTTTGCGGAGCAAGAAGCTCTCAACCGAAGACCTGCAAGGCGATGTCCCCAAGCTCCGCGTCCTCGGCGCCCGGCACAACAACCTGAAGGACGTCGACGTCGAGATCCCGCTCGGGGTGTTCGTCTGCGTGACCGGCGTGTCGGGGTCGGGCAAGTCGTCGATCGTTAACGACATCCTGATGGAGTCGCTCCGCCGCGACCTGATGAAGGGGAAGGGCGAGCCGGGCGAGCACGACGAGCTTCAAGGGCTCGAGCACCTCGACAAAGTGATCTCGATCGACCAGTCGGCCATCGGCCGCACGCCGCGCTCGAACCCGGGCACGTACATCAAGGTCTTTGACGACATCCGCGCTCTGTACGCCCAGACGCCCGAGTCGAAACGCCGCGGCTACAAGCCGGGCCGGTTCAGCTTCAACGTCGCCGGCGGGCGGTGCGAGGCGTGCGACGGCAACGGCGCCAACAAGCTGGAGATGGACTTCCTGGCCGACGTGTGGGTCACGTGCCAGGTCTGCTCCGGCAAGCGGTTCAACCGCGAGACGCTGCAAGTCGAGTTCAAGGGCGCTTCGATCGCGGACGCGCTCGAGATGGACATCGTCCAGGCGATGGAGCACTTCGAATCGATCCCGCAGGTCCATCACAAGCTGAGCACCCTCCACGCGGTCGGCCTCGACTACCTGAAGCTCGGCCAGCCCTCGCCGACGCTCTCGGGCGGCGAAGCGCAGCGGATCAAGCTCGCCAAGGAGCTGGTCAAGAAATCGACCGGCAAGACGCTCTACGTGCTCGACGAGCCGACCACCGGCTTGCACTTCGCCGACATCGACATGCTGCTGAAGGTGCTGCACGGCTTCGTCGATCAGGGCAACACGGTGCTGGTCGTCGAGCACAACCTCGATGTGGTGAAGACCGCCGACTGGATCATCGACATCGGCCCCGAGGGGGGCGCAGGGGGCGGGCAGGTTGTGGGCGCGGGCACTCCTGAACAGGTCTGCAAGCAAGCCCGTGGTAAGTCGTCACCCCGCTCACATACCGCCGAGGCGCTCGCGCCGCTTTTGAGCGGCAAGGCCGCCGTCTCCGCGAAGCAGCCGAAGAAACGCCCCGTCAAAGAGGCGAAGGCGATCGAGGTCCGCGGCGCATCACAGCACAACCTCCGGGGTGTGGACGCGAAGATCCCTCGCGACGAGATGACCGTCTTCTGCGGACCCAGCGGTTCGGGCAAGTCGTCGCTCGCGATGGACACGATCTACGCCGAGGGCCAACGGCGGTACGTCGAGTCGCTGGGCAGCTACGCCCGGCAGTTCGTTGGTCAGCTGCAGAAGCCGGCGGTCGAGCACGTTGAGGGACTGAGCCCGTCGATCGCCATCGAGCAGCGCACCGTCGGCCACACGCCCCGCTCGACGGTCGGCACGGTCACGGAGATCTACGACTACTTCCGCGTGCTCTACGCCCGGCTCGGCGATCCGTACTGCCCCGATTGCGAGACGCCGATCGGCACCCAGACGGCCGACGATGTCACCGACAAGGTGATGGCCGATCCCGAAGGGACGAAGCTGCAGCTCATGGCGCCCCTCGAGTTGGCCGCCGGCGATTCGTACGCCGACCTGTTCGAGGACCTGCTCAAAGGGGGCTACCGCCGCGTCTGGGTCGATGGCCAGACGTACGAGCTGGAGAGCACGCCCCGCATCGATCGCCGCCGGCGGCACGACGTGGCCGTGGTTGTCGATCGGATCAGCGTGCAGAAGAAGTCACGCCGTCGCATCGCCGAGGCGGTTGAGGCCGCGCTCGGCCTGGGCCGCGGCGTGATGCTCGTCGTTTATCCCGACCCGGACAAGCCGGAGAGCAAGTGGCAGGTCCGCGTCCACAGCCAGCACCTGACGTGCGAATCGTGTGGTCGCAGCTTCGAGACACTCACCCCGCACAGCTTCTCGTTCAACAGCTCGCTCGGGTGGTGCGGCGCGTGCGAGGGCCTCGGGGTGCAGACCGGCGCCAACCCGGCAGCGTTGTTGCGTGACGAGGAGTTAACCCTCGCCAAGGGGGCGCTGCTGCTCTGGCCCTCGCTCAATAACGACCTGTCGCGGGCGATGCTCACCGCCCTCGCCGAACAGACCGACATCCCGCTCGACACCCCATACCGCAAGCTGACCGCACGCCAACGCCGCACGCTGCTCTACGGCACGGGCGACGAGTGGATTGAAGTGAAGAACGGCGAGCCCTCGGCGTCAGCCGGGGGTGGAAAGAAGAAGAAAGCGTCGAAAGCGGAAGCAGCCGGCCCGGCACTCAAGTTCCAGTTCAAAGGCTTGTACCCCGCTCTCGAAGAGGCCTCGAAGCTCTCGCCCCGTTTGCGGGCGACCCTTGAGCACCTGGTCGATGAGATCGAGTGCAGCGAGTGCGGCGGCAGCCGCCTGCGCGACGACGCCTCGGCGATGCGTTTTCGCGGTCAGACGATCGAACAGATCGTCCGCGCGCCGCTTGGCGAGCTGCTCGACACGATCGGCTCGTGGAAGCTCGATAAACGCGAGAAGAAGATCGCCGGCGAGATCGTCCGCGAGATCCACAACCGGTTAACCTTCCTGGTCGAGGTCGGCCTGGAGTACCTCACGATCGGCCGCCAGGCGCCGAGCCTCTCGGGCGGCGAATCGCAACGCATCCGCCTCGCGAGCCAGGTCGGCAGCGGCCTGGTCGGCGTGCTCTACGTGCTCGACGAGCCGACGATCGGCCTGCACCCACGCGACAACGCCCGGCTGATCAAGGCGCTGCACAAGCTCCGCGACCTGGGCAACACGCTGCTGGTGGTCGAGCACGACAAGGAGGTGGTCGCTTCGGCCGACCGCCTGCTCGACTTCGGCCCGGCCGCCGGCCGCCACGGGGGCGAGATCGTCGCCGACGGCACGCCCGCCCAGGTGGCGAAGAAACGCAAGAGCGTCACGGGGCCGTACCTTTCCGGCAAGAAGGCGATCCCGGTTCCGACGAATAGGCGCTTATCTCCCTCCCCCTCAGGGGGAGGGACTAAGGGTGGGGGCGCAGCGGGTACCCGGCGTCGCCCCCACCCCGGCCCTCCCCCTGAGGGGGAGGGGGTTCCGAAGGGACACCCTGTCCTGCGCGTCGTCGGCGCCCGGCACAACAACCTGAAGAGCGTGAACGTCGATTTCCCGCTCGGCACACTCACCGCGGTGACCGGCGTGTCGGGGTCGGGCAAGTCGTCGCTGGTCAACGAGATCCTCTACAACCAGCTCGCCCGCACGCTGCACCGCTCGAGCGCCATCGCCGGCGCGCACGACCGGATCGACGGGGTGCAGCACATCAACAAAGTGATCCGCGTCGATCAGTCGGCTCTGGGCAACTCGCCCATGTCGAACCCGGCGACCTACACGGGCGTTTTCGACCTGATCCGCCAGCTCTTTGCCCAGCTGCCCGAGTCGAAGCTCCGAGGCTATCAGGCGCGGCAGTTCAGCTTCAACGTCGCGGGCGGGCGGTGCGACGAGTGCGACGGCGCCGGCCAGCGCTGCATCGAGATGCACTTCCTCCCGGACGTGTGGGTCGAGTGCGAGACCTGCCGCGGCGAGCGCTACAACCCGGACACGCTCGCGGTCCGCTACCGCGAGAAGTCGATCGCCGACGTGCTGCGGATGAGTTGCGCCGAGGCGCTCGAGCTGTTCGAGAACATCCCCAAGATCCGCCGCATCCTGCAAACGATCTGCGACGTCGGACTCGACTACGTGCAGCTCGGCCAGTCGGCGCCGACGCTCTCGGGCGGCGAAGCGCAGCGCGTGAAGCTCGCCGCCGAGCTGGCGCGGCCCGACACGGGGCAGACGCTCTACCTGCTCGACGAGCCGACCACCGGCCTTCACTTCGACGACCTCGCGAAGCTGCTCGACGTGCTCCACCGGCTGGTCGATCTCGGCAACACGGTCGCGGTCATTGAGCACAACCTCGATGTCATCAAGCAGAGCGACTGGATCATCGACATCGGCCCCGAAGCGGGCAAGCACGGCGGCACGGTCGTCGGCTGCGGCACGCCCGAGATGATCTGCGAGTCGGCCGAGGCGTCGCACACCGCCGAGGCGCTCGCGCCGGTGCTGGCCGAGGGGCCGCACAAGAAGCGAAGGACGCGCCGCGATGCGGACGACTCTCAGGAGGGGGATCTCGACCTGGACGAAGTCGGCGAGGGCGTCGACATGCCGTGGGAGGCGGACGGCCGCCGGTGGCACACGCGTGACCGCGTCGGCCGCGACGGCTCGTCGTGCCAGTGGGACGGCAAGGTCGTCGACGAGGTCGAACGCCGCATCCAGGACCTGGGCGACTTCGCCCCGACCAACTGGAAGAACCGCTCGGTGGTCGAGATCACCGGGCACAAGAAGTCGGACGGCTGGTTCTTCCACGCGCTCACCGGCGAGCGGTGGCTCGTGAAGCTGAAGTTCCGCACCGCCAAGCGGACCTTCAACCGCGACACGCTGTCTGCCGAGATCGACTTGCCGCCGCTCAACGATCTGGACGACATCGAGGCGTACGGATCCGGGCCGCGCGTGAAGTGCAAGAACCTGCGCGGGCCGTGGCAGGAGGTGCAGGTCGCGGTCCACAACTTCAAGGAGATCGACAAGCCCGAGTTCTGGGCGATGGTCGAGAAGGCGGTCGCTGGCTTCCAGAAGTTCGTGACCCGCGAAGAGAAGAAGCCCGAGGACCACATGCCGTGGAAGGTGCTCGGCCAGAAGTGGCACCTCGCCCGCAAGGGCTTCTCGCCCGGCAAGAAGGTGAAGTGGCAGCCCGAGCTGCTCGAGGAGCTGCTCGAACTCCTCGCCGAGGCCACCCCTTCGGGCGAGTACCTGTGGAACAACAAGGTGCTGGTCCACCGCATGGCGCCAGGCGTCGAGGGGCCGTGGGCGACGGTCGTCACCAAGCGGGCGGAGAACGTCGAGCTCGCGCTCAACGGGCCGAAGGGCGCCGTGCAGCTCGGCCAGTTCGTCGACCTCGCCGAGGACGCCGAGCTCGACACCCGCCGCGACGACCGCGACACGGTCCGGCTGCGATTCGACTCGCAGGATGCGCTCGCACAGGCCGACCTGCCCGAGTTCGTCCGCCGGCACCTTGAGGTCAGCACCCAAGGCGCCGGCGCTTGAGAACGGGCCGTCGTAAGCGGCTACTTCAGCTCGACATGGAGCTTGCGGATCTCGCCGTCGAGCTCGAACGGGCGGCGGTCGAAGTAGTTCATCGACACGGTCGAGCCGAGGTCGACGCCCACGTCGAACGACTCGGTCGCCGTGAACGTGACGGGGACGGTCCGCTTGAGCTCGGCTTGGGCGACCTCGGCGCCATCGACGCTCAGGGTCGCCACGCCCGGCTTGCCGGGGCCTTCGATCGTGGTGTCGATCTTGATCTGGTGCTCACCGGCGGCGAGCGGCTCCGCCGAACGGGCCGAGTACTGCTCGATGATCATCATGTTGTACTCGTAGACGAGGTGACCCTTGTCGAGGTAGACGGTCAGGCCGCCCCCCGAGCCGCCGACCGCGTACAGCACGCCGTCGGCCGCTTCGCCGACCTCCAGGTCGATGGTCACCGCGGTGCTCTGCCGGCCGACGCCCGGGGCGCAGAACTCGGGCATCCGGCGGGTGTTCTCGGTGAAGGTCCACTCGGTGTAGTCGGTCTTGATCCGGTCGGCCGGGTGGAGCCGCAGCCAGTTGCCGGCGCCGATCGGGAAGTCGAGGTTCTGCTCGGCGAGGGCGAGGAACTCGGCCTTGAGCTGCGCGAGCCGTTCGGGCTCTTGCTCGGCCAGGTTGTTCGCTTGCGAGAAATCCTCGCGGAGGTTGTACAGCTCCCACTCGTCGGTCGCCGAGTCCCACTTCGCGATCCGCGGGACCGAGAGGGGCGTGTTCCAGGGGATGAAGGGGCCGAAGGTGCAAGCCATCCAGCCATCCTTGTAGATGGCGCGGCTGCCGTTGTTGTCGAAGAACTGCACGTCCTTCTGGCCTGCCGCGTCGGCGTCGTCGAACGTGTAGGCGAGGCTGACGCCGTCGAACGGGATTTGCTGCTGGCCGTTCACCACCTCGGGGGGCGTGATGTCGAGCAGGTCGTAGATGGTCGGCACGAGGTCGGTCACGTGATGGAACTGCGAGCGCGGCTTCGGGTCCGGTTGAATCCCCTTGGGCCACGAGACGACCATCGGGTTGCGCGTGCCGCCGAAGTACGAGCCGAGCAGCTTGGTCCCCTTGAACGGTGTGCCCCCCGCCCACGCCCAGCCGGCGTGGTACATGTTGTCGGTCTTGGGCGAGCCGAGTGCGTCGAGCCCGCCAAGCTGGTCGAGCGCCGCGAGCTGCTGCTCGACCGTGTTGGGGATGTTGTTCTGGGCGAGCAGCTCGCTGATGCTGCCGCGCTGACCCTCCGAGCTCGATCCGTTATCGCCGAAGATATAGAAGACGATCGTGTTCTCGCGCACGCCGCGCTCTTCGAGGCCGTCGATCAGCCGTCCGACCTCGCGGTCGGTGTGCTCCACAAAGCCGGCGAACAGCTCCATGAGACGCGTCTGGAAAGCGCGTTGCTCGGCGGGGATATCGTCCCAGCCCTCGAGCGTTTCGTCGCGCGGGGTGAGCTTCGTGCCGGGCGGGATGACGCCCAGCTCGAGCTGGCGCTGGTGGACGCGCTCGCGGTAGGCGTCCCAACCGTCGTCGAACTTGCCTTCGTACTTCTTGGCCCACTCGGGGAAGATGTGGTGCGGGCCGTGCACGGCGCCCGGCGCCAGGTAGAGCAGGAACGGCTTGTCCGGCGCGTACGCCCGCAGGTCGTCGAGCCAGGCGAGCGAGTTGTCGATCAGGTCGACCGTGAGGTGGTACTCCGGGTCGTGCTCGGGGGGTTCGATGGCGTCGTAGTTGCGCGTGAGCCGCGGCTCCCACTGCGAGGTCTCGCCGCCGAGGAAGCCGTAGAAGTGCTCGAAGCCGTAGCCGTTCGGCCAGCGGTCCTTCGGACCGATCGAGGTCGCTTCCGTAGCGGGCGTGTTGTGCCACTTGCCGAAGGCGGCCGTGTGGTAGCCGTAGTGCTTCAGCACCTCGGGCACGGTGGCGGCCGTCTTGGGGATGACGCCCGTGTAGCCATCGAACGCGACCGCGCGCTCGGCGATCGTGCCGGAGCCGATGCGTGTGTGGTTGCGCCCCGTGAGCATCGCCGCGCGGGTCGGCGAGCAAATCGAGGTCGTGTGGAATCGGTTGTACCGGATCCCTTCGTCCGCCAGGCGGGTGAGCGTCGGCGTGTGGACCTCGCCGCCGAACGTGTCGGCGACGCCGAAGCCGACGTCGTCGAGCAGCACGATCACAATGTTCGGTGCGTCGTCCGGCAGCCGACTCACGGGCGCGGGCCACTCCATCGTGGAGTCTTGCAGCCGCGGGTTCACGACGCTCTTCATAGGCGTCGGGGCGAACGGGAGGATGCGTCCTTCTTCCGAGGCGGGGGCTCCGCTCGGTGGAAGCCAAACGCACGCGACAAGGAGACTCAAAACCCAATGAGAGAAGCTCATCGTAGGCCTATCGAAAAAACACGAAGAGGGGGGCCGCCTGCCGGGGCCGCTTCCCAGAAGCTTAGCTCACGCTGGCCAACCTGGTCGGGCGTAGGTGGAGCGTGGTCCTTTCTAAGACGCCACCGGGCGGCCGTCAAACAAACGCCCGCGTCGCGGCCGGCGATTCACTTCTGCAGGATCAGCTTGTCGTTCTTCGTGACGATCAAGCGGTACTGCTCCCCGGCGTGCTGGATAAGCACGGTGCGGGCTTCGCCGAAGAGCTCGGCCGAATCAACAACCCGCGTCAACGAAGCCGCCGTCGGGCACCCGCCGGGACGGACTGAGACCGACCCGGGGGTCGTGGTGGTGGGCTGGGGCTTGGGGGGCTGAGCCATGGGGTGGCGGATTTTCGCCAAGGGGGGTTGTGCAAAATCACGAGGCCGCTAATCTAATGGTCCTGCGACTCAGTCGCAACAAAGAAACCAGCGATTCCCCCGAAGAATCGCGTCCCTCCGCCAGCTAAGCCGCTCCGCCGAACGCCCTCAGGCGCCGTCGAGCCGGGTCACCGCCAGCCACCGGGAACCGTCGCCATCACCCCTCCACGGGGCGGTGTGCTCCCCGTTCCGTCTGGCTTGAACCCGCAGGAGGCTAGCTGCTCGCGCGATCGTCCCCGCTCTGGGGCGACGCCTCCCTTTGTGTCTCGCACCGGCGCCCATCCGTGGCCGGCCGCGTGCTTCGACTTTCAATCCATCCAGCCATCCCTGATGGCGAAGGAATCACGATCTCCATGTTGCGTTACCCCCTGCTTTCGATCGTTGCCCTGACCGCGGCGCTGTCCGTTTCGGCCACGAGCTTCGCAAACCCTTTTGACCTCGCGACCGCGACCGGCCTCTTCGAGCCATCTTTCCGCGGCGACGCGAACACGACCTACCTCGGCTGGGATTTGTTCGGCAACCCGGGCGACTCGGTCATCAACGACACGACTCCCGACCTGGGCTCCGACGCCGGCAGCTTTATCACGACCAACAACGAAGACCACCAGTCGGGTTCGCTCAACTACTACAGCGGCAGCGGCTCGGTGGCGGAGGACGTCACCTTCGCGACCGACGGCGTGAACGGCAGCGGCTTCACCACCGTGGTTGTCCAGGCCAAGACGCTCTTCGGCGGCTGGGGGGTCGATATGGATTTCGGCCCGATCGATGGCGTCGAGCCCTCGCTCGTGCTGCAAGCGACCAACGCCACGGGGTCGGGCCAGCTCTTCGTGAAGTACGAGCTGCCCGGCACGGCCGATCCCGAGACGTTCTCCATGACCAGCGGCCCGGTCAGCTTCACGTCGTTCGGCGAGTACGTCGTCGACACGGCCTGGTCGCCCACGGCGTTCGCGGCCGACACCGCGGTCGCCACGCCGGAACCCTCGGCGGCGGTGCTCGTTCTTCTGTCGGCCGGCGCGTTGTTGCGTCGCCGTTGAAACCTCGGACTCGAAAGGAATGAGACGATGGACACGCGAACGGAACGGCGTCCTCGCGGCGCTTGGCCCGTCGTCGCCACGCTCATCGCAGTGGTTCTCCCCGCGGCCGCGTGCCGCGGGGAGACCGCCGCTTGGGACGAGCCGGCGATCGACACGTGGTCGTATGTGAACGGTTTCGGCGGCGGTTCCCGGCTGCTGACGCCGAGCTTCGGCGGGATCGGGATCGACGAAGAGACGAACGAATTCCTCGAGAACGGTGCGAGCGGCCCCGCCCGGCTCGGGTCGATGCTGCTCGCCTTCGAGACCGACGACCTGATCGAAGTCGAACTCGACGCGGGGCGTTACGCGATCGAGTCGGTCACGGTCACCGCGCGGCTGCAGAGCGGCAGCACCGCGAGCGTGCCGTACGAGGACCAGCCGATCACGACCGCCGGCTTGTTGGACGAAGCGTTGAACGGCGGGATCACTTGGGGCCAGCCGATGGAGCTGTTCGGGGTCGGTTTCCGGGAGGGCTACGAAGGGTTCGCGTTGGGGCCCGATCAGACGGGGCAGCGTTTTGCCGAATCGACGCCCGTCTACTCGGGCGCCGGGGCGAGCTACGTTGCTTATCCGGTTGTGGGCGGGGGCGGGAGCGTCTACGCCGACGTGTCGAACAGCCTGACGGGCGGCTTCAGCGCCACGACGCCCGACGAGACGACCACGCCGTTTGACGCCACGCCTTGGGCTCTTGGTGAAGCGCCGCTCACGCCCGGCGCGGCGGTCCCGAACGACACGACCTTCAGCTTCGACATCGATCTCGCGCAGCCGGGCGTGGTCGATTACCTGCAGCGATCGTTGGCGGAGGGAGCCGTCGGCTTCTTCTTGTCGTCGGTGCATCCGGCGTCGCAGCCCGGCTCGCCGAGCGGCGACGCCTACCCGCAGTGGTACGCGAAGGAGGCGATCGGCATCTACGCCGGCGCCGAGGCGGCCACGTTGTCGATCGATTACACGATCCTGCCGATCCCCGGCGACTACGACGCGGACGGCGCCGTCGACTCCGCGGACTACGACGCCTGGACGGCCGCGTACGGCTCGACGGTCGCCACCCCCGGCCTCGGCGCGGACGGCAACGCGGACGGCGTTGTCGACGCGGCGGACTACGCCCTGTGGCGCGACGCCCACGACGCCGTCGAGGCGATCGCCGTGCCCGAGCCGACCGCCGGCGTCTACGCGCTGGCGGGGGTCGCCACGGTCTCGTTCTGCGTCGGCACATGCTTCTTCAGTTCACCACGGGGGCCCCGGGAATGAGCGCTCGCTCGCGAGACCGCGGTTTCACCCTGGTCGAATTGCTGGTGGTGATCGCCATCATCGGCATCCTCGTCGCGCTGCTGTTGCCCGCCGTGCAAGCGGCGCGAGAGACAGCGCGGCGGTGCCTCTGCCGGAGCAACCTGCGGCAGGTCGGCCTGGCGACCCTGATGTACCACGACGTGAACCGGACGCTGCCGCCGCCGAAGGCGGGCGAGGTCGGGGCGACGACCGATCACGGCAGCGCGTTGGTTCTGTTGCTCCCCTATCTCGAAGAGGGTTCGCTTTACGCCACCTACGACATCGAGAAAAAGATCAGCGATCCGGTGAACCGCTTGGTGACCACCGGGACGATCCCGGCCTATCTCTGCCCCTCGATGCGTCCGCCGACCGTGGCCGCCTCGGGCGGGGGCCAGCCGTACGGCTACGGCAGCTACCTGATCTCGACACGAGAACAGTACCAGCCGGTGATCAACACGGGCGCTTTCGACAACGTCTCCGCCGACAAGCCGTACCGTCTGAGCCTCGCGGAGGTGACCGACGGCACATCGCAGACCTTACTGGCGGGGGAGATCAATTACCCCTTTGGCGAGGCCGAACTGCTGCCCAGCGCGGACAATCCGCCGCTGCCCGGTCAGGGGGGCGCGTTCGCGTGGGCGCAGGGGTACTGGATCCTCGCCTGGGGCCACATGTCGGGCGAGGCCCCGCAGTTGTTCAACAACAACGACAAGCACGCGGCGCCCCTCAGCCTGCGGACGTTCCGCAGCGACCACCCGGGGGGCGTGAACTTCGTTAAGCTTGACGGGTCGGTTCTATTTCTCACCGACGACTCCGACACCGAGCTGCGGCGCGCCCTGGTCACCCGCGCCGGCGACGAGGTCGTCGCCACCCTCGAATAAGCCACCTCTATCATCAACCCGCAATAACATGATCCGGCAGTTACTCGTTCTGACCCTCTTGGCCTGCGTCGCGCCGGCCTGCGCTCACTTTCCCTGGCTATACGTCAACGACGATGCCTACCCGCGGCTCTTCTTCGGCGAGGGGCTGTCCGACCGGGACTACCACCTGCCCGAGTCGGTCGAGGGGGCGGAGATCCACCAGTCGGCCATCGACGCGCCCGCCAAGCTGCTCACGATGGAGGGTCTCGAGGAAGAGGGCTTCTTCGGCCTTGAGGGCGAGGACCCGATCGAGCCGCGCGGCCGCCTGACGACGACCATCGTCTACGGATCGTACCATGGCTCGAAGCTCACCTACTACGCCCAGCACTTCCCGGCGGAGGCGCCGCAGGCGTGGCCCGCCGCCGGCGACGACGCCAAGTTCCAGGCGACGCTCGGTGTCGCGGGGGACGAGCTGGTCGCCACGATCCTCTGGGATGGCGAGCCCGCCGCCGCGACGGGCGTGACCCTCTCGAACGAGGTGGGGGGCGAGGGCGTCTCCACGAAGACCGACGCGGAGGGCATCGCCCGCTTCCCGCTCGACAAGGTCCACGACGGCCTCAACGGCCTCATGGTGATGAAGGTCGACAAGAACGACCGCGGCGAGGTCAACGGCAAGGACTACACGTCGGCCACGCACATCCTTACGGCGACCTTCCACTTCAGCGAAGAAGCCGCGTCCAAGACGGCGGCCGCCCTGCCGGCCCTGCCCGAGGCGGTCACCAGCTTCGGCGCGGCGTCCACCGACGGGTGGCTCTACGTCTACAGCGGCCACATCGGCCAGGCGCACGACCACTCGCGCGACAACCTCTCCAAGCACTTCCGCCGCATCCGCCTGGACGGCGAGGGCGACTGGGAAGAGCTCCCCGCCGGCCCGCCGCTCCAAGGCATGGCGATGGTCCCCCACGGCGGCAAGGTCTACCGCATCGGCGGGCTCGACGCGCGCAACCCGTCCGGCGAGGAAGAAGACATGCACTCGGTCGATCGGTTCTCGTGCTACGACCCGGCGGCGGGCGAATGGGCCGAACTGACGCCGCTGCCGAAGCCGCGCTCGTCGCACAACGCCGTGGTGATCGACGACACCCTCTACGTGGCGGGTGGCTGGCGGCTGTCCGGCGACAGCGAGGGCGATTGGGAAGTCGGCGCGCTGGCCTACGACCTGACCGACGAACAGGGTGAGTGGGTTATGCTGCCCGAGCCCCCCTTCAAGTGCCGCGCGCTGGCGGTCGGGCAAGTCGATGGCCTGGTCGCGGTCCTCTGCGGGCTGACCGACGAGACCGGCATGTCCAAGGCGGTCCACTTCTACGACCCGGCCACGCGGGCTTGGTCCGCAGGCCCCGAGTTCCCCGGCAAGAGCTTCCACGGCTTCGGCCTGGCCGCGTGGAACGTCGATGGCGTGCTCTACGCCGGCGGCATGGGGGGGACGCTCTACAAGCTCAACGAAGATCGCTCGGAATGGGTCGAGGCCGACAAGTTCGAGACCAAGCGGTTCTTCCACCAGCTCGTCCCGGACGGGCAGGGGGGCCTGCTCGCGGTCGCCGGCGCTTCACCGAGCACCGGCCACACTGGCAACATCGAACGGCTCGACCTCGTGATGCCCGAACCCGCCGCTGAAGAGGAACCGGCCGAAGCGACCGTGGCGGCCGAATAGGGTCGCGCAATCACGCTACGGGGCTTGCTGGTTGGCGTCCCCTTTCGCCATCTGGTCGAGCCGCTCTTGCAACGCGGCGAGGCGTTCGGGCTGCTGCTCGGCGAGGTCGTTCTCCTCGTACGGATCGTCGACGAGGTTGAACAACCGCCAGGGGGCCTTGGGGCCGTTGCGTAACGCCTTCCAGTCGCCCTCACGCAAGGCGACGCGGCGGCGTTTCTCCACGCCCCAGGCCCAGTAGAGGGTCCGCGCCTCTAGCGCGGCCTGCGTTTCGGCGTCGCCGGTCAGCGCGGGCCAGACCGATCGGCCGTCGAGGGGCGTGTCGGCGGGCGCCTCGGTGCCGGCGACGCGGGCGAGCGTCGGTAGCCAGTCGACCGCGTGCAGCGGCGCGTCGCAGACGCCGGGCGCGAGCTCGCCGGGCCAGCTCACGATCGCCGGCACGCGCATGCCCCCTTCGAAGACCTCGGTCTTGGCGCCCCGCAGCGGCTTGTTCGAACTGAAGTTCCGCAAGCGGAAGTCGGGCGGCGGGTACTGCTCACCCGAGTGGTGTACCTGCGCCCCGTTGTCTGACAGGAAGAGGACGACCGTGTTGTCGCGCTGGCCGGTCTCGTCGAGCGTGTGGAGCAGTTGCCCCACGCAATCGTCCATATGGCTGACCACCGCGGCGTACCACTGTCGGTCGGTCTCTTCGATGTGGCGGTTCACCTCCATCCACTCCGGCTTCGGAATGAGGGGCGTGTGAACCGCCTGATAGGGGACGTACAGCAGCAGCGGCTTTTCTCGTGGCGCCTTGAGCAACCGGATCGCCTCGGCGGTGACGAGGTCGGTCGAATCGCCCACCTCTTCGACGGGCTCGCCGTTGCGGGTCCAGGTGTCGGCGAACGGGGTGTTCAGCCGGTAGCGGTGGTCGTACACGCCGACCGCGCCGGCGAGCGAGCCGTAGTAGTGGTCGAAGCCGTAGTGCTGCGGCCCCCACTCGACCTTCGAGCCGAGGTGCCACTTGCCGCAGAGGGCGGTCTCGTACCCCGCGTCTTTCATCACCGAGGCGAGCGTCGGCGTGCCGAGGGGGAAGGCTTGCTCGTTGGAGGCCTGCATGCAGTGCTCACCGAAGCGACTCGGGTACCGGCCCGTCATCAACGCGACGCGCGTTGGCGTGCACTGGGGCATCACGTAGTGCTGCTCGAGCCGAACCCCTTCGGCCGCCAGCCGATCGAGGTGCGGTGTGCGGATCTCCGGGTTGTGGTAGCCGACGTCGTTCCAACCGAGGTCGTCCGCGACGATCACCAAGAAGTGGGGCGGCTTGGCGTCGGTTTGGACGCCGCCGAGTAACAAGAGGATCAGCAGCAAGAGACGGTGCATCATCGGAGTGGCGCCGGAGGAGGAGGGAGGTGAATGCGAGTTATCCCCTCGCCTCGATCGGATTATGGAGTACGGGTTTTCATCCCAAGGGTGGATGTCAAGTAAATCGGGAGGGCGAGGCTCCCGCCGAGCCGGAAGCGGGTACCCGGGGCCGGCTCCGCAGGAGCGTCGCCCTCCCAACTCTACCTTCGCCCTCTCTACGCCAAGATCTCTTCGATCACCCGGGCCGGCTTCACGCCGGTGAGCTTCTGATTGAGGCCTTGGAACGGGACGCTCAGTTTGCTGTGATCGTAACCGAGAAGCCGCAGCAGCGTGGCGTGGAGGTCGCGGAGGTGGACCGGGTTCTCGGCGGCGGCGTAGCCCATCTCGTCGGTCTGCCCGTAGGACATGCCGCCCTTGGTGCCGGCGCCGGCCATCCAGATGGTGAAGGCGTTCGGGTTGTGGTCGCGGCCGACGAAGGCCATTTCCTTGCCGCCCCGGTTCTCGCGCATCGGGGTGCGGCCGAACTCGCCCCCCCACACGACCAGCGTGTCGTCCAGCAGCCCGCGTTGCCGCAGGTCGTCCAGCAACGCCGCGGTCGGCCGGTCGGTCTGGCGGCACTTGTCTTTGAATCCCTCGTTGAGCGCTTCGCCCTTGCTCGAACCGTGCGAGTCCCAGCCCCAGTCGAACAGCTGGATGAACCGCACGTCCCGCTCGGCGAGGCGGCGGGCGAGCAGGCAGTTGTTGGCGTACGACTGCTTGCCCGGTTCGGCGCCGTACCGGGCGAGCGTCTCGGCGGACTCCTGCGTGATGTCCATCGCGTCCGGCGCGGCGGCCTGCATGCGGTAGGCCATCTCGTACTGCCCGATGCGCGTGAGCGTCTCCGGGTCGCCAAAAGTCGAGAGCGATTCCTCGTTGAGGTCGCGCAGCGCGTCGAGCAGAACGCGGCGGTCGTCGCGCGACACGCCCTCCGGGTTGGCGATGTTCAGCACCGGGTCGCCGACCGACCGGCACTGCACCCCCTGGTAGACCGACGGCAGGAAGCCGCTGCTCCACAACGCCTTGCCGACCCGCGGCGGCCGGCCGCCCGAGAGCAGCACGATGAACCCGGGAAGATCCTCGTTCTCCGAGCCCATTCCCCAGGTGACCCACGACCCGATCGACGGGTAACCGATGCGTGACTGTCCCGTGTGGACCATCAGCTGGGCCGGTCCGTGGTTGAACTGGTCGGTCTCGACCGTCTTCAGGAAGCAGAGCTCGTCCGCGTGCTTCGAGAGCTCGGGCAGCCGGTCGCTGATCCACGCGCCCGAGTCGCCGTGCTGCGCGAAGTCGTACTGCGGGCCGAGCATCTTCGGCACGCCGCGGATGAACGCGAAGCGTTTGCCTTCGAGGAACGACTGCGGGCAGTCCTCGCCGTCGAGGCGGGCCAGTTCGGGCTTGTAGTCGAACAGCTCGAGTTGGCTCGGCGCGCCGACCATGTGCAGGTAGATGACCCGCTTCACGCGCTGAGGGAAGGCCGTGGCGGCCTCCGCCGTGCTCGAAGAACCGAGCGCGGGCGTCTGGCTCGTCGCCAGCCACATGGCGCCCAGGCCGGTCGTGCAGTCGCGCACGAACTGCCGGCGCGTGGTCAGACGCAATCGCTCGGCGGCGAGTTCGGCGGAGAGGGGGGCTCGTTCAGGCATTCTCGGTTCTTGCTACTTGGTGACGGTCTCGTCCAAGTTCAGCAGCGCGGTCGCGGCGGCGCGCAGGCCCTTCTCTTCGCCCAGCTTCTCGCGGAGCGAACGCAGGATCTCCAACTCGCGGGGCGAAGGCGATCGGCTCACGGCGAGGCGGTAGCCGTAGCCGACCTGCTCGTCGAATGCGTCGCTGTGCTCACGCATCCGCTCGGCGAGCGCGGCGGCGCACTCGGCCATCGCCTCGCTGTTGAGCAGCTCGAGCGCCTGGAGCGGCGTGTTCGACCGCAACCGGCGGGGGACGCAGAACTCGCGCGACGGCGCGTCGAAGGTCGCCATCATCGGGTACGGGATCGAACGCTTCGTGTACGTGTACACGCTGCGGCGGTAGCGGCTCGGGTCGCCCGGCTCGGTGTCGGGCCACTTGTCGCCTTTCGCGAACGACAGCCAGACCCCGCCCGGCAGCGGCGGGCGGACCGGCCAGCCGTGCAGCTTCCGATCCAACAGTCCGGAGACCGCCAGCGCCTGGTCGCGGATTGTCTCCGCGGAGAGCCGTGACCGCGGCCCTCGCGACAGCAGGCGGTTCGCCGGGTCGTTCTCGAACGACTCGGTCGCCGCGGCGCTCGTCTGGCGATAGGTACTCGACAGGACGATCTCTTTCAGCAGGCGTTTCACGCTCCAATCGAAGTCGTCCTGGAACCGCACCGCCAGGTGATCGAGCAGGCCGGGGTGCGAAGGGGGCTCACCCGAGGAGCCGAAATCCTCCTCGGTCTGCACCAGCCCGACCCCGAAGAGCTGTGACCAGAACCGGTTCACCGCGACGCGCGCCGTGAGCGGGTTGTCGTCGGCGACGAACCACCGCGCCAGGTCGAGCCGCGTCGGCGCCTCGTCCTCCGATTCCAGGGGAGGGAACGATTCGGGCGTGCCGGGCTCGACGAGTTCGCCCTTGGTGAGGAACAGGCCGCGCTCGAAGACATGGCTCCGGCGTTTCAGGTGATCGGGCCGTTCCGCCAGGACTGGCGTGCCGACCGACTTGATCGCCTTGCGCTGCTTCTTGAGGGCGGAAAGCCGTTGGTGTTGTTCGGTGAGCTCCGGGTCGTGGAGCAACTCGGTGAGCCGTCCGTCGCCCGTGACTTCGAGGCTCCCCCGCGAAGTGATCAAGGAGAACGAAGAGAGCAGGTAGTGGTCGTGCCGCAGGACGACACGGAGCCGGTCCCCCTCGCCGAGTTCGATCGGCTCGCTTGGGAGAATCACGGCGGAGCGCGGGCGGTAGATGCGGGTGAAGACGCCGAAGCCCATCTGCGACTTCTCGTTCAGGCTCTCCGCCGGGTCGGTGAGCGGGTGGGGCTCGTCGCCGACGATCCGCGCCAGCTCGACCGCGATCGGCTTCTCTTCACCCGGGCGGACGATCTCGACGCGCACGTGCGACCAGACGAAGCCCCACTCCGAGTCGGACAACGCCTTCGCCGGATCGAGCGGTCCGCCGGTCACGCGCAGGGCGGTGATCGTCGACAAGCCTTCCGGCGGCGAGACGCCGACGATGATGCTGCTGTTGCGTTCCACCGTGCCCACGGTGCGGAACTCCTCGCGGCCCTCCAGGCGTTCGACCGCCATCTTCGTTGACTTGTTGGTCCGGGCCTCGAGGTCGCGGACCGGTCGCCACAGGCCCTCGTCGGCGGTGAGGCCGTGCTCGTGCGACCAGATCGACCCCTTGAGGCGATCGATCTCTCGGTCGAGGTCGATCGCGCGTTCGTTGTCCGCCGGATCGATCGGCGCGGCGAAGTTCGGCGCGTCGCTCCCGAGGTCGCTGTCGGCCGTGTTGTTAAAGAACGCGGCGAAGCGGTAGTACTCGTCATGGCGGAAGGGGTCGTACGGGTGGCTGTGGCACTGCACGCAACCGAAGGTGACGCCCTGCCAGGTTTGCCACGTGGTGTTGACCCGGTCGAGCACGGCGGCGAGGCGGAACTCCTCGTCGTCGGTCCCCCCCTCGTCGTTCGACTGGGTCAGGCGGTGACAGGCGGTCGCGATCAGGTCCCCCACGCCGCGTTCGGGCAGCAGGTCGCCGGCGATCTGCTTCACAGTGAACTCGTCGTACGGCAGGTCGGCGTTGAAGGCGTCGATCACCCAATCGCGGTACTTCCAGATGGATCGCGGGGCGTCGCTCCCCAGCCCCTTCGAGTCGGCGTAGCGCACCTGGTCGAGCCAGACGCTCGCCCAGCGCTCACCGAAGTGAGGCGAGGCGAGCAGGCGATCAACGGCCTCCGCGTACGCCGCCTCGCCCCGTTGGTCGATGTCAGCGAGGAACGTGTCGAGCGCATCGGGCGTGGGCGGCAGGCCGGTCAGGTCGAGGCTCGTTCGCCGCAGCCAGCGGGCGGGCGCCGCGTCGTCGGACGGGGTGAGCCCTTCCGCTTCGAGCTTCGCCAGGACGAAGCGGTCGAGGTCGCGGCGGGGCCACGCGTGGCGCGTCACATCCGGCAGGGACGGTGCGGCGGGGGGCTCGAACGCCCAGTGTTGTTGCCATCGCGCCCCCTGGGAGATCCACTCGCGCAGCAGGCCGACTTCTTTCTTTGAGAGCGCCGGCCCGTGATCGGGGGGCGGCATGCGCAAGTCCGGGTCGGTCTCTTCGACGCGCTCGATCAACGCCGACGCGTCCGGGTCGCCCGGCTCGATGACCCAGCCGTCCGGCGGGAGCACTTGCTCGGGGTAGACGAAAGACACCTCGCCCGCCTGCTTCACCCCGCCGTGGCAGGCGGTGCAGTGCGACACCAAGATCGGGCGGATGTCGCGATTGAAGTGGACGGCCTTCGGCGCGCCCGGCGAGGGCGAGCTCGAGGGGGTCGTCTCGGCGGAGGCGATCGACAGCAGCGCCGTGAAGAGGCCCGCAGTGATCGGTCGGAGGAGTGATCGCGTCTTCACGAATCGTTCGTGCGGTGTTGCGAAGGCGGGGCGGGATGCGCGTGGGGTGAGATCCCCATTGTAACCCCCCGCGGGGGCGACAAGGTGTCCCCCCCGGGGCTTCGTGGGGGCAGAATCGCGGCGTCAGGGGGCTTCGGCCCGTCGTCCGTAGTTCATCCTCCAAATAATGTTGTCCAGGTCGTCGACCCGCCCATCAAAGTCCCCGTCGGCCCCCGACCCGACCGGCACTTCCTTGCCGTTCTGATCTCGCCAGATGGTGGTGTCGGCCGCATCGACGCGCCCGTCGCGGTTGTAGTCGCCCGGGAGGACGGCCGGCGGCTTGTTCCCGTTGTCCTCGTCCGGGTCCAAGCCGGCTAAGCTCGCCAGCTTATCGAGGACCACCTTTTCAGCGTCGCCGCTCGTCAAGCGGTAGTAGAGCTGGCGCGTGAGCCACTTCCGCACGGCTTCGACTTGCGTGCCGCTCAGAGCAAAGCGCTCCACCTTGGCCGCGTACGCCGGATCAAGGAGGTCGTAGAAACCCTCGGGGTCTTTCTCGAGGTCGTACAGCGATTGCGAGTCGTCGGTATGAACGAGGCGGAAACGGTGCGAGCGGACGCCGTACGACCCGTCGGCGGAGGTGATGGCGACCATGTCGTACCGCTCGCCCGCGGGCGCGAGCAGTGGCAACAGGCTCTCTCCGGGGAGAGATGCGAAAGGGTTCACTGGCCCGTCATAGGGTTGGGTCTTGAGAAGCTCCGAATCCATGAGAGCATGCGGATCGATATCAACAAGCTCGGCGAGGGTCCGAGCGAGGCTGGACAGCTCAACCGGCGTGGTGATGCGCTGGCCCGGTTGCGTGACGCCCGGAGCGACGAGGACCAGACCGGAGCGAGCGCCGGCTTCGCCAATCGCCTGTTCGGGTGAGAGGTCCTTCAAAGGTGAAGCGACCAACGCGACGGCCCAGGGGGTGTCGCTTGCTTCGAGCGCATCGACAAGTGTCCCGATCGCATAATCGAGCTTGCACACCCCGGCGAGCCAAGCCTGGATCGCTTGCTTCCACCGGAGTTCTTCGTCTTCAGTTAGGTCAGTAGCGTCGAAATCATAGGCGCCCATCCGCTCGGCGAGCGCCCGGCGGGCGTTGGGGTCGGCGGGGAGGCGTATCTGATCGAGCGGGAAGCGATCGAAGAACACGCCTGGTAGGTATGGCGAGACGCTGTGACTGGCTAGCTGGGCAACTAGTAAACGGGGCCTTCCTGCCCCCTCGCTCTTACCTATTCCTTTGGCCACCGCCATGGCTGTTGCGCTGGAGCCTTGCGAGTCGGCCAGGAGTTCCCAGTTGGCGATTGTGGGATCCTTAGGGACCTGTTTGATCCAACTTCGTAGCGGCTCGCGAGAGGGTGAGAACCAGGAGTAGAGCTGCCGATCGTGAGGTGGCGGTTTGCTTGCGTCGGCTTTGGCCCCCTCTGCGTCGTACTTCCCTTTCAAGCGGGCGTGCTCCGCGAGGTCCCTCAGGGAGATCGGCAGGCCATATGCTTTATCGAACCGCGCTCCCTTAGCGACCAGCCGTTCGAGGTTCGGCGTCACGCGGGCGCGGACCTCCGGATCGAACAGCACCTCCTCAAGCCCCTCCGCCGGCACGCCGACGTTGTCGAGGCCCTCGACGGTGATCACGAGGAGATTCGGGCGCGGCGGCGAGTCGTCGGCGCGGAGGGAGGCTCCGACGCTTATGAGAAGCAACGCCACGCCGAGCACGACACGGACCGAGCTGAAGGAGACCAACGGTTTGCCTGTGAAGCGGTTTCAAATCCCCCTCCCTTTCAGGGAGGGGCTAGGGGAGGGTCGCGCGCAGCGCGATGTCTTACCCCTCACCCAGCCTCTCCCCAGTCGGGGAGAGGGGCTTTGAAACGGCTCGAGGGGGAGACGAACGCTACCCCCAACTATAGCTTCCGTGGGCGACTACGGCTTCCGACGCAGGACCGCCAGCCAGTCCTGGCCGGGCTCGTTGGGCGGGGCGCCGAGCGAGCGCTTGTCGCCGCCGGCGAGGGTCGCCGTCGAGCCGGCCTGCAGGTCGCCGCCGTGGCGCGGGTCGTACCAGGCGAGCGTGAACTCCCCTTCGGCGTCGGACAGGTCGACCGTCGCCTCGCCGCCGTTGAGCAAGTAAACGAGGTAGACCTCGCCCCGTTTGGCGAGGCAGTAGGCGCCGGGCGTGTGGCCGTGCCCCTCGGACGCGACGAGTTCGTCGTCCGGCAGCATCGCCACGAGGGGCAGCTCGTTCTGTTGGAAGAACTCCAGCGCCCGGCGGCAGTCGTCCCAGGCGTGGTCGCGGCTGCGGTAGTCCTCGCACAGCAGGTCGTTCTCGGCCAGCTTGTAGCCGAAGTAGTACTCGACGCCCGCGCCGCCCGCCATCAGGTTGCCCCACAGGGTCTGCTTGCGGATGTCGTCTTGGGTGTAAGAGGGTTCCTGCTTGTTTTGATCGGCGTACGAAGCGTCGGGCGGCACGCCCTCGCCGGCGGGGCCCTGCTCGTCGTTCGCACAGACCCACGGGTGGCCCGCTTTGAGCGACTCGAGCACCCACTTCTTGGTCTGGCGGTGCGTGTGGTCCCACTCGTTCTGCAACGACAAGCCGGTGAGCGTCTTCTTGCCGACGTGCGGTCGGTAGTTCCGCTCCTGATGAGGCGGGAAGGTGTGCAGCACGACGAGGTGGTCGTAGGGGTCGATCGAGCGGACGTAGCGCGCCATGTCGCTCTGCTCCTCGACCGACTGGGTGTTCTCTTCGCCCAGGTTCCAGTTGAGCGCGAGCTCGTAGCCGAACCGCGCGACGAGTTCCTTGCAATACAGCTTGCGCTCGACGCCGAGCGCGCCGCCGTCGAGCGAATCCGGGAAGGGGGACTTTTTCTTGAGGTTCTCATTGTTCTTCTGCCAACCGATGCGGTTGTCGTCGTTCTCGGCCTCCTGCATCTTGAAGTGCAGGTAGATGCCTTGCTCTTGAGCGTGATCGAAGACAACGGCCCATTGATCGAGCTTCGAGCAGTCGTAGTGCTGCTTCTTGCCCGGGGCGATCATCGGCCAGACGTTGTCGCCGTCGCCGCCCGCGTTGTAGGGGAGGAAGGAGACCGAGTTCAGCCCCTTCGAGGCCAGATAGTTCATCGCGCCGACGAGGCCCTTGCCCTTGCCGCCCCGCCAGGTCGGGTCGCCCTCGCGCCAGTCGCGGGCGTGCTTCTCCCAGGTCTTGAGCTTCACCTTGCGGGTGGTCGTGCCGTCGAAGTCGACGTAGGCGAGCATCGTCTCGGGCGCGTCGGGGCCCGCCTTCAGGAAGGTCTCCCCCGACTGGGCGAACTTGAGGTAGCGCTCGCCGACGTACCGCAAGCGGCCCTTGCCGCGGAAGTCGCGTCCCGACTTGTCGGACGGCTGGATGGTGAACTCGCCCGTGGCGCCGTCGACGCCCTCGACCGGCTCGCCGGGGCAGGAGGGGTCGAGCGCCGCGCCGTCGCCGCGGGTGAAGTGAACCGTGTACGTCCACGCGCCCGGCTTGTGCGGCGCGAGGTGGGCACGCCAGACGTCGCCCGACTCGGCGCCCGACTCGCCCGCGTCGCCGTCGGCGGCGAAGTAGCCCGGCACCCAGAACCGATCGCCCGAGTTGGCGTGCTTGAAATCGACCCAGAACCCGTAGTCGACGAACGGGTTGGGCGCCGTGTCGGTCTCGCTCGCGGCGGGGCCCTTCAAGGAGAGGGTCACCTTGTGCCAACAACGCGGATCGCCCTCGATCCGGCCTTCGGCGGGGGCGACGGAGGCCAACCAGGGGATCACGAGCGTGGCGAAAAGGAGCAGGCGGGTGCGCATCGTTATCGGTTTTTTAAGAGGAGATTGGTTGATTCCGCGGCGCGGGCTCGCCTAGGGTAAGACCCACAGAACGCCTCCCGGCGTTCGAGGGGGTATCTTACTCAGCGGTCGAACCGCTTGCAGGACACACACGCGACAGGCGACACCATGCAGCTCTTCCCGCTTTGGCGGCGATTCCTCACCGGCTCGTTCTTGACCGTCATCGTAGCGGGGGCGGGCCTTGGTCAGGACCGACCGAACGTCCTTTTGATTCTCGCTGATGATGCCGGCTACGGAGACCTGGCCTGCTTCGGGGGCGAGCAACTGCCGACACCGCGGCTCGACCGGATGGCCGCCGAAGGGACCCGGCTGACGCAACACTACGCCGGCAGCACGGTCTGCGCGCCGTCGCGTTGTGTGCTGATCACCGGCAAGCACATCGGCCACGCGACCGTCCGCAGCAACGGGCCCGGAAGCCTGTCCGACGGGGAGCCGACGATCGGCACCGTCCTCTCCGCCGCCGGCTACCGCACCGGCTGCTTCGGCAAGTGGGGGCTCGGCCGGGACCTCGGTGACGACGACCCGAGCCGCTGCGGCTTCGCCGATTTCTACGGCTACGTCAGCATGCGGCACGCTCACAACTTCTACCCCGAGTACCTGGTCCGCAACGGCGTCCGCGAGCCGCTCCGCAACAAGATCGACCCCGAGTGGCGGGGCGAGGACGGAACGGGCGTCGCGTCGGAGCGGGTCGACTACGCGCCCGAGCTGATCACCGAGGAGGCGCTCCGCTTCCTCGACGAGAACCGTGAGCGTCCCTTCTTCCTCTACCTCGCGTACAACACGCCCCACGCCAACAACGAGGCCGGCAACGGGCCGCGGCCCGAGAAGGGGATGGAGGTCCCCGACTTCGGCCCCTACGCCGACCGCGACTGGCCCGCCCCCGAGAAGGGTTTCGCCGAGATGATGCGACGCCTCGACACGAACGTCGGGCGCATGCTCGACAAGATCGCCGCGTTGGGCCTCGACGAGCGGACCCTGGTCATCTTCTCCAGCGACAACGGCCCGCATTCCGAGGGGGGGCACGCTCACCGGTTCTTCAACTCCAACGGACCGCTGAAGGGGATGAAACGTGACCTCTACGAAGGGGGCGTGCGGGTGCCGACCATCGTCCGGTGGCCCGGCCGTGTCGCGGCCGGCGCGACCACGACCCGGGTCTCCGGGTTCCAGGACTGGCTGCCGACCCTCGCCGACGCGGCGGGCGCCGATACGCCCGCGGGGATCGACGGCGTCAGCCTCGCACCGACGCTGTGGGGTGATCCCGCGGACCAAGCCGAGCACGCGGGGATCTACTTCGAGTTCACCGAGAAGCGGGGCCGCCGCTCGATCCGGCGGGGCGACTGGAAGGCAGTGCAGTACGACGTTTCGACCAACAACCCGAAGCCGATCGAACTGTACGACCTGGCGAACGACCTCGGCGAAGAGAACGACCTCGCCGCCGAACACCCCGAGATCGTCGCCGAGTTGCAAGCCGCGATGGACGCCGCTCACACCCGCAGCGAGGGGTCCCCGCTGTTCCCGCGCGAGAAGGAGCGCGCTGCCAAGCAACGGTGACCCACACAAGTCCGCGCTCCCCTCTTCTGGTGAAACCCATGACACGGCTCCTGACGGTGGGGCGGGCGCTTGCGTTGGTCCTCGCCGCGGTGTTCGCCGCCGCCGAACGCCCCAACGTGTTGCTCGCCATCGCGGACGACTGGTCGTACGGCCACGCGGGCGTGTACGGGTGCGATTGGGTCGCGACCCCCGCGTTCGACCGGGTCGCGCGTGAGGGGATGCTCTTCCACCACGCCTACACGCCGAATGCGAAGTGTGCGCCGTCACGAGCGATCTTGTTAACGGGACGCAACTCGTGGCAGTTGGAGGAGGCCGCCAATCACGTGCCGAACTTCCCGGTGAAGTTTAAGACCTACGTCGAGGCGCTCGGCGACGCGGGCTACCACGTCGGCTACACCGGCAAGGGCTGGTCCCCCGGCAAGGCGGCGCACGCCGACGGCAGCCCGCGGCGCCTCGCGGGACCGCACTACGGCCGCCGCAAGCTCGACCCGCCGGCCGAGCACATCTCGGACAACGACTACGCGGCGAACTTCAAGGACTTCCTCGACGAGGCGGCCGACGCCCCGTGGTGCTTCTGGTACGGCGCGCTCGAACCCCATCGCGCCTACGAGCAAGGCTCGGGCGAACGGCAGGGGGGCAAGTCACTCGACCAAGTCGATCGTGTCCCCGCCTACTGGCCCGACAACGCGACCGTCCGTGGTGATATGCTCGACTACGCCTTCGAGGTGGAGCACTTCGATCGGCACCTGGGGAAGATCCTCGCCGAGCTGGAGGAGCGGGGCGAGATCGACAACACGCTGGTGATCGTCACGTCCGACCACGGCATGCCGTTCCCACGCTGCAAGGGCCAAGCGTACGAGCACTCCAACCACATCCCACTCGCCATCCGCTGGCCGGGCGGCGTGGGAAGGCAGAAGACCCGCGGCTTCGTGTCGCTGACCGACCTCGCCCCCACGATCCTCGACCTTGCTGGCGTCGTTCCGACCAAGAGCGGCATGGCGCCGATGGAGGGCCGCAGCCTCGCCCCGCAGCTCTTGCTCAAGTCGTTGCTTGTTAACACGAGTCGGAGTCACTTGCTCATCGGCAAAGAACGCCACGACATCGGCCGACCCAACGACGCCGGCTATCCGATCCGTGGCCTCGTGAACGAACGCTACTTGTACCTTCGAAACGACGAGAACGACCGCTGGCCGATCGGAAACCCCGAGACCGGCTACCCCAACTGCGACGGCAGCCCGACCAAGACCGCCGTGCTCGACGCCTTCGGCCAAGGCGACGCCGATCGCTACTGGCGACTGAACTTCGGCAAGCGTCCCGACGACGAGCTTTATGACCTCCAGAAGGACGCCGACTGTGTGAACAACCTGGCCGACGACCCCGACTACGCGGAGAAGCTCGCCGCGATGCGTCGCCAGATGGAGGCGGAGCTGCTCGCCCAGGGCGACCCGCGTCAGCGGGGCGAGGGGGCGGTCTTCGACGCCTACCCGTACGCCGAACCGTCGCGCCGCGGTTTCTACGAGAAGGCGATGGCGGGGCGGATGCCCCCGGCGGGTTGGATCAACGTGTCAGACTTCCGCCCCGAACAGAACGAAGCTTTCACTGCGCCGGAGTCTTACACAAAGCCATAAAGACGAAACCCACAATCGCTGGGGGCTCGCCCTCATCAACGAGTCACGAGAGGGCCACGGAAATCGCCGCAGCAACGGCCGCTTGCCCCGTGGCCGTCGCTGCGGCAACCCGCAATCGCAGAGGCGTCGGCAGCCGGAGGCCGCCCGAGTATGATCCCTCCTCCACCGCCGTTTTGCTGAAACAATTTCTCGACGCCTGAGGGCACACTGGCTACGTAATATCGGCCACGGTCCCGGATTCGACTAAGATCCGTGCGTCCTACCGACAGCGACGCCGGCTTATCCCATGCATCGATTGACTCTAGATGAATTCGAAGCCTACGAAGAGGTGATCCAGCAGGTCGATGTGGGTCTCACGCTGCTGAACCTCGAGGTTCCCAAGTGGATCCATGAGCAGGTTCGTGTCGGAGAGCTCCACATCCAGCGCGGCTTCGATGGCTCGGGAAACATCTGCGAAGGGAGCGTCCTGCAGGATGGCTGGGCCATTTACTATCAAGACGACAGCGAGGGATTCGGACTGGCGAACGGGCTCCAGCTCGACGCCGATACGCTCTTCGCGGGCCCACCGGGGTCCGAGTTCAGCCTGTCCCTCCCGGGCCAGCATCGGTGGATGTCGATTCTGGTGCCCGAGTCCTTGCTCTTGGGTACCGCCGAAGCGAGGAACGCAGCGAGGAGGCGCCGGCCGCAGTTGCTGAAGGCGCGAGGAGGAGAGATACGGTGGGTGCGTTCGCTAGTTCGCTCCTTCCTCAGAGAGGCCAAGGAGACGCCCGCCCTTTTGGATTGCCCCACCGCCACCAGGGCGCTTGAGTCGGAGCTCGTGCTGACGTTGCGCGAGCTGATGGGCCCCGAGAGCACCTCGCACAGCCAGGACTCACTGTTCTGGAGCGACCGGATCTCGGGACGGCTCGAAGAGGCCGTGCACGATCACCACACGCCACTGACCGTTCGTGAATTGGCGCGGTCGACGGGCGTCTCGGAACGAACCCTCCGCAGGGCCTTTCAGCAACGCTACGGTGTCTCGCCGCGGCGGTACCTGCTGCTGAAACGCCTTGATCGAGCCAAGCGGGAGCTCCGCGAGAAGGGTCCCGAGGTCACCACGGTCGCCCGGGTGGCGGCGGCGCATGGCTTCTGGGATTTCGGCCGCTTCGCCAGCCGCTACAGCGAACTGTTCGGCGAATCTCCGTCAGCCACGCTGCGTCGGTCCTTGGGCAGCTAGGGATGGCGGAAGCCAGGTGAGTGGGCGGTTCGTCGCGTTCGCTCCGCGGCCTGCTAGAACGTCGCGCCGTCGGCGAGCAGGTCGATCGAGAGCGTCGGTTGCAGGCGGTGGGCCAGGTTCCAACGCAACGCGTGCCGGTAGGCGTCGCTGGGGAGGGACTCGTCGGTCGCCGACGCGTACCAGAGGTCGCCGCGCAGCGGGGGCGCCACGAGGTGCGAGGCGAGGCGTTCGCCCAGGTCGGCCGCCTCGCCGACATAGCCCGACTCGCCCGTGTCCGGCTTCGCCGCGCCGGCGATGACGTACACGCCCGGTTGCTCACGCAGCGATTGGGCGGCGCGGAGCGTGAGCTTCTTACGCCGACCGGTGGCGAGCTGGTTCACGAGCTTCGCGACGACGAACTCGTACTGCACGGCCTCGGCCTTCAGCTTCTTCGCCGCCTTGCGGAGCCGCAACGCGGCCCAGCGGTGCTCGTGCGGCTCGAAGCCGGGCGCGGCCTTGGCCGCCGCCTTGTCGAACGCCGCGAGCTTGTCCGGGTCGCACAGCAGGTCGTCGAGCGAGACGTCGCGGTGCTTGGCCCGTGCCCGGGCCCAGGCGATCTCCGCGGCGAAGGCGTACGCTTCTGGGTCGTTGACGGGCGTCTTAGCCGCCTGCTTCTTCTCCTCGGCGCCGCCGAGCTTGCCCGACTTGCGGAGCTTGAGCAGCAGCCGATTCCACTCGTACGCCCCGCCGAGCAGGCCGGCTTGTTCGCAGGCGGCGGCGAACTTGGCTTGCAGGTCGGGCCGGCAGAGCAGCCAGTCGAGCGACGCGCCCTCGGAGGCCGCGTGGAAAGCGTCGATCAGCGTCTGCTCCGTCAGGTCGCGTAGTGACCGCGCTGGTCCCCCTCCCCCCTTGGGGGAGGGGCTAGGGGAGGGGGGAACCCGGGTGCCCGCTTCACCCCCACCCCGGCCCTCCCCCGAGGGGGGAGGGAGAGAGGCGTCGCTTTCCGCCTTCCGCCTTCGGCCTTCCGCCTTCGCCACCTCGGCCATCGGGTGCCCCTTCAGCCGCCGCCCTTTGGCGGTGGTCGGCGCGCTGCGGACCGGATCGGCGGGGCCGTGCAGTCCGTCGCCGGTGGTGACGCCCTCGATCCGCTGGGTCGCGTACTTCACGTAGTCGGTGGAGAGCTCGAAGCCGAGCCAGTGGCGGCCGAGCTTCTTCGCCACCGCGAGCGTCGTGCCGCTGCCGGCGAACGGGTCGAGGACCGTGTCCCCCTCGTTGCTGCTGGCGCGGACGATGCGGCCGAGCAACTGCTCGGGCATCTGGCAGCCGTGGAAGCCCTGGCGCTCCTTGAATGTGCCGGCGACGCGGCTGAAGTACCACGTGTTGTCTTGTGGGTGGAACGCGGCCTCCTCCTCGCGCAGGTCTTGCGGGCGGAGGATCCAGGTGTCGTCCGGCAGCCGGCCGGTCGGGTTCGCGCGGCGGTCGCCGTAGACGAGCGCCCGGGCCGAGGGGACGCGGACGGCCGGGTCAGCGGCGTTGAAGGTGTGCCGCTCTTCGTCCTTGACGAAGTGGAACAGGTGCGCGTGCGAGCGGTTGAACTTGCGCGTGCAGTTCTGGCCGAAGGTGTAGTACCAGACGATCCAGTTGCGGGCGGTGAAGCCGATCCGCTTGGCGGCGACCTTCAGCTCCGCGGCGTACTCGTCGCCGATCGCCAGCCAGAACGCGCCGGTCGGTTTCACGACGCGGTGCAGCTGCTCGATCCAGCTCTCGCACCAGCGGAGGTAGTCCTCGTCCGCGTGGTTGTCCTGGTACTCGTCGTACTTGAAGCCGATGTTGTACGGCGGGTCGGCGAACGCCAGGTCGATCGACTCGGCGGGCAGCTGCGCGAGCAGCTCGACGCAGTCCCCCTGGTGGATGGTGTCGATCGCGGGGGGGGCCTGCGGCTCACCGTTCGCTGAGTCAGGAGAGCCGGAAGCGTCAGCGCCCGGAGCGGCGTCGAGAGGAGTGGCGTTGCTCATGGCCGCTAGGGTAGCAAGCCGGGGGCGGGATCGGCAGGGAGCGTCGGTTCAGCCGAAATGGATGTTCCCGGGCCGCGGGTCGACGTAGTACACGCCGGTCTCCTGGAGCGCCCCGAGCAACGCGGCCACGTCGGGCCAGCGCTCGCCGAACAGCTCGGCCCACTCCGCCCGGGCGTTGGCGACCAGCTGTGAGTCGTCCCAGTACGGCGGGGGCCGGTCGACATACGCCTTGCCGAAGTCGAGCAAGAAGGGGGGCCGGACGATGGTCATCTCGATGACGAGGAGCTCGTCGTCGAAGTTGAGCAGGTGGGGGATATAATGCCCGTGCAGTCGTCGTAGTCGAAGCTCCGCCAGTCTTTGATAAGCGGCGAGTTCACGGGAGTAGGTCGTTGCGAGCTCGAACGCTTTGACAGCTGTTCCGTGGGCCGTCGCCCAAACGGCTCCATCGGTGCCGTGCCCCAATTTCGCTTCCTTCAAGAGGCCCGTGCCATTACGATCGCAATAAGCGGTCGCGTTAATTAGCAATCGGGAGTCGTTGAACATGGCTGAGCACGCCTTCTCGGCAGAAGTCGCCCTGACACTCCGGCTCGCTGGTCGTGAGCTGACGCTCTCGCACGTCGGCCGCGATTTTTTCGTGGTCGCGGAAGACCAGGGTGAGCTGGCCGCGCAAGATGCGATCTTAGTCGTGCGCGTCGACGATTCAATCAACGAACGGCCGATTCGCCTCCTCGATCCGATTTCAGGGGGCGATTGCCAAGTACGCTATGTGCCTGCAACGCAGAACGTCACGGCGACAGCCTAAAGCTATTGGGTGTTTTCACCCAACTCCGCCGCGATCAGATCCTCAACCGTTTGCGGCCGGCGGATCAACTTCGGTTCGCCGTCGTCGATGAGCACCTCGGCCACGAGCGGCTTGCTGTTGTAGTTGCTCGCCATCGTGTAGCCGTAGGCTCCGGCGGCGCCGATCACCAGCAGGTCGCCCACCGCGGGGCGGGGCAGGGGGCGGGCCTCGACGAAGCCGCCGTCCTTCTGCGTGAAGACATCGCCCGACTCGCAGAGCGGCCCCGCGACAACGAACGGCTCGGTTGGCGAGTCCTCCGCCTTCCCCCTTCCACTCTCCGCCTTCGCCAAGGCGATCGGATGGTACGCCCCGTACATCGCCGGCCGCGCCAGGTTGTTGAACCCCGCATCAACCAGCACGTAGTTCGTGCTCCCTTGCTGCTTCACGGCGCGGACCTCGGTGATCAGTGCGCCCGACTCGGCGGCGAGGTAGCGGCCCGGCTCGATCTCCAGGCTCACCGCGTGGCCGAACCGCTCGGCGAGGCGATCGCGGACCGCGTTCCAGGTCGCGTAGTAGCCGGCCAGATCGACCGTCGGTTCGTCGCCCCGGTAGGGCGTGCTGAGGCCGCCGCCGGCGCTGATGCTCACCACTGAAGGCCCGACCTGGGCGGCGACCTCCTCCAACGCGGCGCCGACCTGACCGAGGTGCTGCATGTCGGTTCCGCTGCCGATGTGCATGTGAACGCCGGTCACGCGCAGGCCCCACCTCTCGCAACGCTCTAAGCAGTCGGACACGTCGGTGTGCCAGACGCCGTGCTTGGAGCCCTCGCCGCCCGTGTTGACCTTCTGGCTGTGGCCGTGGCCGAAGCCCGGGTTGATGCGGAGCGTCACGCCGCGCATCCGGCCGAGCGCCCGGCAACGCTCGCCGTACTGGTCGATCATGTCGGGCGAGCCGCAGTTGACCGGCAGGTCGTGCTCGACGACGGCTTCGAGGCTCGCGCGGTCGAACACGTCGGCCGTGTAGACGATCGCCGGGTGGTGGCCGGCGAGGAGGGCCGACTCGTCGTGATCGCGGGGCGAGGGCTCATAGCCGGCGGCGAGGGCGCGGGCGATCTCGCCGGCGCTGACCGCGTCGACCACCACGCCCGCCTCGCGTGCGAGGCGCAAGATCGCCAGGTTCGATGACGCCTTCTGCGCGTACCGCACCACGTCGAACGCGGCGAGGTCGGCGATCCGCTCGCGGATCAGCGCGGCGTCGTAGGCGTAGAAGGGCGTGCCGAACTGCGTGGCGAGGTCCGCGACGGGCAGGCCGGCGAATTCAGAGAGCGTGAGGGGGGGCGCTGGCACAGGTGAACGACGAGTTGTTCCCCTCCCGTTGGTGGGGAGGGGCTGGGGGAGAGTTGAAGCGGTGTGTAGCCCCTCCCTTGCAGGGAGGGGTTGGGGAGGGTGAGACGTTCAGGACAGGAGAGCTTTCCTGTCCCGTGGCGATCAACCCTCCCCTAGCCCCTCCCTGAAAGGGAGGGGGATTGCGGCAGGCACCCTGATTTAACGGCGAAGGGCCCGCCAAAGCGGCGGGCCCTTCGGGAGATTGTAGCGACAAGCGGCGGGCGAACCGAGTTCGCCCCCACGACAGGATCAGAACCCGCCGCCCCCTTGCTGCTGCATGGCGGCGGCCTGGGCGGCGACCTTGCCGATCGCCTCGAGGACGCCCCCCTCGATGAGGTAGCGGACCTTCACGCCGTTCTCGATCGCTTCGGTCGTCATGACGAGCCGGTCGGAGCCCTCTGGCGCCTCCTCGAGCGACTCGACCAGCATGCCGATCACGGCGGCCGCCTGCGGGTTGTCGCCGGAGACCTTCTCGGCGGCGGCGAGCACCTGACCGAGCGAGACGATGATCTCGGCGGGCAGGATCTCTTTGTTCTCCAGTCCGGCCGAGTCGTCGATCGCCCGCTTGAGGGCCTCCTCGCCACGCGGTCCGGCGGCGAGGTAAACGCGTTCGTCGCCCACGCCCATGAGGACGCGGAGCGTCTCGCCGAGGGCCTCGCGGGCCTGGCCCTCATCGGGGACCGGGATGCTCATTCCGTGCAGCTTGACGCCCGCGTGATCGGCGTAGCCCCACTCGATGCCGGGCCACTTGTCGCCGGCCTGGGTCTCGGCGGCGGCGGCGAGCTTCTTGAACGCCGACTCGATCTTCGACGGGTCGGTGACGTAGGCGCCGAAGATCAGGTCGAAGCCGTCCCCTTCCAGGTTGAGCGAGCCGCCCATCTCGATGCGGCCGTTGCGGAGCATGTCGCCGTAGGCGTCGATCAGGTCGTCCGTGGCCGAGTGGAGCGCCTCGCGAAAGGCGGGGTCGTCCGGCAGTTCGTCGGCCTCTTCGATCCCCTTCTCGGCTTGGGTGCGGAGCATCTCGACCGTGGCGTCGACCTGCGCGGCCTGCTTCTCGAGCAGCTCGGGCGGGGTCGTGCCGGTGGTCAGCATGCTGGCGGCCGCCTCGGGGCGGTGGAAACCGCTGACGCCGCTGGTGCTGCGGTCGTAGACGCTCATCGCCAACGCGATGTCCGAATCGGGCAGGCCGGTGATGATCGCGTCCAGGAACGTGCGGCGTCCCTCCGAATCGATCGACCAACCGATTGTGACTTGGTCGAGGCCCTGGATCATGTCGGCGAGCTGATCGATCTGCGACTCGGCCAGGTCGCGGCGTGCTTGGAAGTCCTCGTCGCTCTCTTCCTCTTCTTGGACGAGGCCCTCTTCCATGCCGTTGCGCAGCTCTTCCAGCGCGATCTGGCGGTACATCTCGGGGACGTTCGGCACGCTGGCGGTCACGCCGAGGTCGTACGTCTCGGTTAGCTTGTTGAGTGTCTGGGTCGGGTCGGCGGGCGCCGAGGCGAGGGCCGCCGCCGACTGCGCGACGAAGACCCACTCGCCGGCCGACTTGAAGAAGATCGTCTGGTCGGGCAGCTCGATCTCGTAGGTGTCGTCGTCCAGGGCGAGCGGCTCGAAGCCGAAGTTCTCGGCCACTTCCAAGACGCGATCGATGTCGGTCACCGGCAGGCAGCCGAGCGGGGTGAAGCTGGCGCCGTCGGTCTGCAGGACCACGCCGATCGGGCGGCCCTCTTCCAGCACGTCGAGCGCTCCGCCCGAGAAGAAGGTGATGACGCCCGACAGCCCGGGCCGTCCGCCCAGCTCGCCGAGGAAGTCGAGGTCCTTGAGCAGCTCGTCGCGGCTCGACAGGCCGGCGACGGCGACCGTCTTCAGGCCGGTGGCGGATTCGGCCGTGTCGGCCTCGGCGGTGGCGGTCTGGGCTCGGCCGAACGGCGTGAGCGTGGCGAGGGTCGCCAGCGCCATCAGCAGGCGGGGGGCGAATCGTGGTTGGGGAGCGATCACGGTCGCGAGTCCTGAGTGCAAGGGGGAAGGCGGCGCGGAGAGCGACCGCTGTGCGTACAAGATTCCACTACGGATGGCCGCCGACAAGCCGGGGGTTCCTCACGGGAGAGGAGAGTCACCGCTCCGGCAGGGGTGGCGCCACAGGGGGGTTCGCCCAACTTGCGCCTTTCTTGCCCGCGTGGCAAGCTTTGTTGGCGCCGAACGGCCCGCTGGAGTGTCCCGTGCCTGCGCCAAGAATCAAGAATGACGAAGCCAAAAAAACTGAGCCGCGACCGTCAGGGAGCGACCCGATCGTTCTCGTATCGAGAAACGCTCGGCGGGCTCGCTAGCGGTCGCGGCTCGGCGGCAGCTGCTTGGGAGGGAGTTTCCTCCCACGGGGTTCTCTGGGGCCGGGCTGGCGCCCCGCAATTCGCACCGGGAAACCCCACGAATCAGCGTTCGCGGTAGGTTATGCGGCCCTTCGTTAGGTCGTACGGCGAGAGCTCCACCCGGACCCGGTCGCCCGGGACGATGCGGATGTAGTGCTTGCGCATGCGTCCACCGATGTAGGCGTTGACAATGTGCCCGCCCTCGATCTCGACGTTGAAACGCGTGTTGGCGAGGGCCTGGGTGACAGTCCCTTCGACCTCGAGCGCCTCTTCTTTCTCTTTCTGTTGTTGCTTCGCCATGCGGACCGGTAGCGGGGTGAGGGCCGGCTTGAAGGCCAGGCCTCAAACGCGGAATGGGGGGTGGTATGGAGATGGCCGGACGGCGGCGAGCGCCGTCAGCGGCCAGAAAGCTCGGCGCCGAATCAACAGAGTCTACCAGCCCGCCCGGGCCCCGGCCACCTCGGCGCTGCCAGAACACCCCAGGTTCCGGTTATGACGGCGTCGCCGACTGGGGTGACCTGATTAGTGCTTTCCCACCAGAGCCAACTCCGGCGATTTGCTGTAGTCTTGAGGGACTGTGAGCAGCCAAGAACCCACCAACGTCCCCGACCCCGGCGCCCGCGAGGCGGCCGCCCAAGCGCGCGCCGGCAACGGCGCGAGCGGCTCCCCGGCCGGGGGGGTCGACGCCGCCGCCATCCAGAGGGCCAAGGCGGAGATCCAGTCAATCGTCCAGCAGATCGGCGATCTGTCGCGGCAGGACATTGCGCCCGACCGCTACTACGAGGAGTTCCTCAACAAGGTGGTCTCGGCCCTGGCGGCCGCCGGCGGAGCCGTCTGGACACTCTCCGACACGGGCCAGCTGCAGCTCGGCTACCAGATCAACCTCCGCCAGACCGGCTTGGCGGAGAACCCGATCGCCCAGGAGCAGCACGGCCGCCTGCTGCACCGCGTCCTGTCGGCCCCGACCGGGCCCGGCTTCGAAGAGGGGGCGATCGTCCAGCCGCACTCGGGCTTCGGAGCCGACGGCCAAATCATCACCGACGCGGAAGAACACAGCCCCGCGAACGCCACCGACTACCTGCTCGTCCTCGCCCCGGTGCACAACGACCAGGGCGCGCAGGGCGTGGTCGAGGTCTTCCAACGCCCCGGCGGACGCCCGCAAGTGCAGTCGGGTTACCTCCGCTTCCTGCTGCAAGTCTGCCAGCTCGCCGGCGACTACCTCCGCGGCCGCCGGCTCGCGCTGCTGGCCGACAAGCAGGGCCTGTGGGAGCAGCTCGAGTCGTTCACACGCCTCGCTCACGATCAGCTCGACGTGAAGCAGGCGAGCTACACGATCAGCAACGAGGGCCGCCGACTGATCGGCGCCGACCGCGTGTCGGTCGCCGTCGGCAAGGGCCGCCGCCCGAAGATTGAAGCGATCAGCGGGCAGGACACTCCTGACGCGCGCTCGAACGTCTCGACCCTGCTGACCAAGCTGGCCCGCGCCGTCACCAAGACGGGCGAGGACGTCTGGTACACGGGCGACACGTCGCAGCTCGCGCCGCAGGTCGAGAAGGCGCTCGACGCCTACGTCGACGAGTCGCAGACCAAGGCGATGGCCATCCTGCCGCTGGTTGATCGTCGGGGCGTCGACCCCGAGGCGACCGAGGAGGAGGTCCGCAAGGGCGGCCGCCGCGAGGGGGACGTGATCGGCGCCCTGATCGTCGAGCAGATGGTCGACAACCGGATCGCCGACGGCTTCACGCAGCGTGTCGACGTGGTCCGCTCGCACAGCGAAACGGCTCTGGCCAACGCGCTGGAGCACGAGGGGCTCTTCCTGATGCCCCTCTGGAAGACCCTCGGCAAGGCGACCTGGATGTTCCGGCGGCACACGCTGCCCAAGACGGTCGGGATCACCGCGCTGATCGCCGGCGCGCTCGCCGCCTTGCTGATGATTCAGAAGGACTTCACGCTGGAGGGCGACGGCAAGCTCCGCCCGCGGGTGCAGGCGAACGTCTTCGCGCAGATCGACGGTAAGGTCCGCACGATCTCCGTGACCGACGACCAGCAGGTCGCCGAGGCCGAGGAGTTGCTCACGCTCAAGAACATCGATCTTGAGAAGGATCTGACGTCCACTCGCGGGCGGCTGAGCCAGATCAGCTCGGAGTACGCGTCGCTCGATTTTGAGATCGGCTCCCAGCAGGGCGAGCTCTCTCCCAGCGAGCGAGCCCAGAAACTGGCCCGTCTGGCGCGGATCCAGGAGGAGATGACCTCATTGCGAGCGGAGCTGCAGCTGCTCGACGCGAAGCAACGGTTGCTGATTGTCACGAGCCCGATCAAGGGCCAGATCATCACCAGCCGCGTCGAAGAGCGCCTCAACGGCCGCCCCGTCCGTCGCGGGCAGGTGCTGCTTGAAGTGGCGGATCCCGAGCGCGACTGGATCCTCGAAGTGAAGATGCCCGAGAAGCGTCTCGGCCACATCACGCGGGCGATCCGCGAGTCGGAGAGCCAATCGCTTGAGGTCGAGTTCCTCCTGGCGACCAACACCGAGTCGACCCTCACCGGCACGCTCCGCGAGGCGGACATCGCCGCCTCTTCGGAGGTGCGGGGCGACGAGGGGAACACCGTGCTGCTGACCGTCGAGTTCAACCAGGAAGAGTTCCGCGCTGCCGCCCCCGACCCGAAGGTGGGCGCCGAGGTGAAGGCGCGTGTCCACTGCGGGCGCGCCAGCTTGGCGTACGCTTACCTGCACGACCTCGTCGATTTCGTTCGGTCGAAGATCCTGTTCCGGTTGTGACGAATACGATGGAGAGCGGGCCGCCGTGCCCGAATCCGACCACGCACGCCCCCCGGGTGATCCTGATGAAGCCCCCAAGCAAGCTCGCTGCCGCCGCCGTGCTGGCCCTGCTGGCGTCTCCCGCGCTGGCGCAGTTCGAACTGCCCGCCGCGCCGGCCGATCGCGCCGCGGGCCGCTCCGCCGGCACGACGCACGAAGTCCAGCGCTGCGTGATCGGCCTCGTGAGCCGCATCGACCTGGCCGCGCCCGAGGCGGGCATCCTGACGCACGTCACCGTGCGCCGCGGCTCGCGCTTCAAGGGCGAAGAGCTGCTCGCGAGGATCGACTCCCGCGAGGCGGAGGTCGCTTACAAGCGCGCCGGTCACGAGCTGAAGCTCGCCCAGAAACGCGCCAAGGACGACATCGAGTGGCGGTACGCCGAGGCGCAGAAGCTCGTTGAGCGCGCCGACTGGGAAGAGGTCATGCAGGCCAACCTCGAGGTGAAGGGCGCGGTGACCGAAGCCGAGATCCGCCGCGAGAAACTCGAGTACGACCGGGCCGTCCTCGGTTCGGAGAAGGCGATCAAGGACCAGGAACTGGTCGAGCTGGAGGTGCTCGTCAAGCGGGCCGAGATGGAGGCCGCCGTGATCGCCATCGAGAAGCGTCAGGTCCTCGCCCCCTTCGACGGCGAGGTCTTGCGTATGCACCGCGAACAGGGCGAGTGGGTCCAGCCGGGCGAGGTGATCGCCGAGATCGCCCAGCTCGACACGCTGCAGATCGACGGCTGGGTCTACTTCAGTCAGTACGACCCCCGCGAGGTCGAGAACTGCCGCGTCACGGTCGATGTGCGGGTGGGCCCGAATCGCGTCGAGCAGGCGACCGGCTACGTCGTGTACGTCGACCCGGTCGCCGTCATGGAGGCTGAGCCGAAGTACCTCGTCCGCGCCGAGATCAGCAACCGCCTCGAAGACGGCCGCTGGCTCATCAGCCCCAACCTGCCCGCGACGATGAAGATCCACCTCGACACGAAGGGCGAAGCGCTGAGCAAGCGTCCCTCGCACGGTCGAGACGCGAAGTAGTCCCCCTCCACCTTGAGGGGGAGGGGCTAGGGGAGGGGGCGACCCGGGTACCCGATTCACCCCTCCCCTAACCCCTCCCCTTAAAAGGAGAGGGGGATAAGTACGCCCCCCTCGCTATGGCCTCTCTCGCCGACAGCCTCGTCTCGTCCAGCTCTCGGAAGCTGCCGATCCGGGTGCGGCCCGACCTCGAGGCCAAGAAGCAGCGGTACCAGGGCAAGGTCTACTGGGTCGTGAAGGACCCCGTCGCCCTGCAGTACTTCCGCTTCGAGGAAGAGGAGTTCGCCATCCTCGAGATGCTCGACGGCGAGTCGAGCCTCGACGAGGTCGCCGAGGAGTTCGAGGCCCGCTTCCCGCCGCAGTCGATCCGCGTCGAGGAGCTGCAGCAGTTCATCGGCACGCTGCACCAGAGCGGCCTGGTGATCACCGACTCGCCCGGGCAAGGCGACCAGCTCAAGAAGCGGCGTGACGAGCGCCGCGGCAAGGAGTTCAAGCAGAAGCTCACGAACATCTTGTCGATCCGCTTCAAGGGGATCGACCCGGAGCGGATCCTCAACTTCCTCTACGCCTTCCCGCCGGTCCGCTGGTTCTGGAGCCAGACCGGCTTCTTCCTCAGCTCGTTGCTCGTGTTGTCGGCGGCGCTGCTGATCGGCGTGCAGTTCGATGACTTCCAGTCGAAGCTCCCCAGCTTCAACGCCTTCTTCGCCGCGGAGAACTGGTTGCTGATGGCGGCCGTGCTCGGCTGCACGAAGGTCCTGCACGAGTTCGGCCACGGCCTCTCCTGCAAGCACTTCGGCGGGGAGTGCCACGAGATGGGCGTCATGCTCCTGGTGCTCACGCCCTGCCTGTACTGCAACGTGAGCGACTCGTGGATGCTGCCCAGCAAGTGGCACCGGGCCGCGATCGGCGCCGCGGGCATGTACGTCGAGGTGGTGCTCGCCTCGCTGTGCACGTGGATCTGGTGGTTCACCGAGCCGGGCCTGCTGCATTACACCTGCCTGAACATCATGTTCGTGAGCAGCGTGAGCACGGTCCTGTTCAACGCAAACCCGCTGCTCCGCTACGACGGCTACTACATCGTCAGCGACCTGATGGAGGTCCCCAACCTCCGCCAGAAGTCGAACCAGATCCTCACCCGCAAGCTCTCCGAGTACTGCCTCGGCATGGAGCAGCAGGAGGACCCCTTCCTGCCGAAACGCAACCAGTGGCTCTTCGCGCTCTACACGGTGGCGGCGTTCCTGTATCGCTGGGTGGTGATCTTCTCGATCCTCTACTTTTTGAACCAGGTGTTCGAGCCGTACGGCCTCAAGCCGCTCGGCCAGGCGATCGCGCTGATGGCCGTGTGGGGCATGATCGGCATGCCGATGGTGAAGCTGTGGAAGTTCTTTAGGGTGCCCGGGAGGCTACACAAAGTGAAACGCACGCCGTTCCTCATCTCCTGCGCCCTGGTCGCCGGCGTGGTCGCCGCCGTGGCGACCATCCCGTACCCGTCGTACGTGTACGCCCCCGCGGTGATCCACGCGCGCGGCGCCGCGAGCGTCTACGCCGAAGTGCCCGCCTCGCTCGAGGAGGTCTTCGTCGAGCCGGGCGACACGGTCACCGCGGGCGACAAGCTGGCCCGCCTGAAGAGCGTCGACTTGCAGATCGAGATCCGCCGCCTCGAGGGCGAGGTCGCCGCCTACAAGGCGGAGATCCGTTCGCTCCAGGCGCTCGCGTTCGACGACGAGTCGGCCTCGACCCGCGTGGCGCAGGTCCGCGAGAGCCTCGCCTCGGCCGAGGAGCAGCTCGCCAAGCAGCTCGAGGACGCCGAGCGCCTCGTCCTCCGCGCGCCGATCGCCGGCGTCGTCATGCCGCCCGACTACCGCACCGACCGGGGCCAGGACCCGAAGGAGCTGGCCGTCTGGACCGGCACGCCGCTCGACAAGAAGAACCTCGGCGCCACCCTCGAGCAGGGCGAGCGGTTCTGCCGCGTCGGCGACCCCCGGGCGCTGGAGGCCCGCTTGGTGATCGCCCAGGACAGCATCGACCTGGTCACCGAGGGGCAGAAGGTGAAGCTGATGCTCAACCAGTCGACCGACCTGAAGTACCCGAGCGAGATCAAGTCGATCTCCCGCGAGGACCTGCCCGAGTCGCCCCCCCGCCTGTCGAGCCTGACCGGCGGCGTGCTCGCCACGGAGACCGACCCCTCCGGCAAAGCGAAGCCGCTCGAGCCCGCGTTCGAGGCGATCGTCCCCCTGGGCGACTACGCCCGGCTGCCCGACGCCGCCAAGCACCAGCACGAGCTGCTGCGAGTCGGCCTCGTGGGCGAAGCGAAGATCACGACCGAGCCGCGCACCCTGTGGCAGCGCTTCTACCGCTACCTAACGCGGACGGTGAACTTCGATCTGTAAGGCGATCACCTGTAGGAGGCGTCTCCGACGCCGATAACGCGCCGCGAGCCGGAAATGGCTGACCTACCGAAATCGGCGTCGGAGACGCCTCCTACAGGCTGGCGATGTTGATCCCAACCGATGGGCCGGCGGGACCACCTATCCTACGGGCTAGAGCGAAGCCGAATAGACAGACGAGCATACCGAGCGTCGCTGGCTCAGGAATCGGGACGATCGCCAGGCCGGACAGGCCTTTCAATTCACTGATCAGCTCCCGGTCACCGGTCTCGGGATCGATCCGAAAGAGCCCCGTCTGCGGCGCCGTGGCGTAGAGGTAGCCATCCAACCCCACGGCGATCTCCGCCATGTCCGTCAGCGCCGGCCCCCCGCCTCGCTCGTAGGGATTTTGCCACCCCTCAAAATCGAGGCGATTCGACCCGGATACCAGCACTCGCTCCATCGTTGTTAGGTCGAAACCGAGGACACTGTAGAGCGCATCCCCCCAACTGGTCGAATAGAGAGTCCCTTCCCCCCCAAACGTGATTGAGTTAGGAGTGCGGAATGTGAGGCCAGGACCAACAAAACTAGAATCCGCAAGCACCTCGATATTCACTGATGATAAAGCTGTCGGTCGATAGAGTCGTTGCAGTGTGGAAGGGGTAGAGTTTGCTATGTAGATCGCGTTATCTGCATCTACAACGAGATCCCAAGGATTACTGTCCCTCCCTAGGTTAGGGCCATAGAGGTAACTCGTTCCGTCACCAGGGTCGATGAAGCGAACCCTGCCCACGTCTCGGTCGATCGTGGCAAGGAGTCCTTCTGGTGCCAGCGCTAGCCCAAACAGGCAGCAGGATGGACTGCCAGGGGCACCAGGGCCAGCGACAACGCGGCGATCGCCCGTCGATGGCTCAATCTCAACAATCAGGTTCCCTTCCGCGGCGCCAAAGACAAAAATCCGCTGATCAGGCGTGACAACAATCTCCGCGGGTGCGTCAAGGTTTGGGCCCACACCCAAGCCCCCTCCAGAAATCACTTCCTGCTCACCGGTTTCAGGATTGATTGCTACGACGACACCGCGATTGCGATCAGTTGCTAGCAGAGTGCCAGCACGAAGTGGCCCAGCGATACCAGGGGTTGTTAAAAGCAAGGCGGCAAAGAGCACGCAACCGAGTCGTGCGAACATTGAGAGCCTTCTCTGGTGTGTCATCCGTGCTTGCGTTGTCTGAACGGCGTGGCCGATAGCAAGGGCTGTCGCGGAGATTCTCACGCAGAATAGGCGCGTGCGGCAACCCGAATTGTTATCCAGCGCTAACGCTGAAGCCCGGGAAAGACGGCACGAAACGGGTGGCTCGCTTCCAACAATTCGCTGGCGCGATCCGTCACCGCACGGCGATCGACACGCTCTGTGGCGGCAAGCCCTCGGCGGTGATCTTCACGCGGACGTCGCCCGCTTGGCGGTTGGATTGCAGGATCATCAGGGCGCGGCCCTGGTCGGTCCTCAAGCGGCTGGACTGGAAGTCCTGGACGTTGTCGCGGGCGCCGTTGTCGACGCCGAGCAGGCGGGCGTCTCCTTCGATTTCGAAGGTCACCAGGCGGTTCTCGGTCTTCACCGGACGGCCTTCCTGGTCGTGCAGCTGCACCACCAGGTGCGCGACGTCGTAGCCGTCGGCGCGGAGCTCCTGCTTATCGCAATCGACGGTGAGGCCGGTCGGCTCGGTCGTGGTGGCGAGCGAGCGGGTCATCGCCGCCTCGCCCGCGCCCGCTTTCGCGGTCAGGGTTCCGGGTTCGAAGGGGACGATCCACCGGAAGAGGCGGTCGGGGCACTCCGACAGGCTCCGCACGCCGAGCGAACGGCCGTTGAGGAAGAGCTCGACGCGGTCGTGGTTCGAGCAGACATCGACCAGCACCTTCTCGCCCGGCTCGTAGTTCCAGTGGCGGTTCGTGTCCCCCCAGCGGTACGCCGAGTTGTCTTTGGCTTCGGGGATGGCGCTGGTCTCGCTCTCGCGGAACTTGGAGCCCTCTAGCGGCTCGGTTCCGAGGGAGAGGTGCGGATCGTCGACGAAGACGCTGGCGAAGTAGTCCCAGCCCCGGTTGCGGAAGCCGGCCAGGTTGAGCATGTCCCCCTGCCAGTGCTTGTTCGGCCACTGGTTGTGCGACTCGCCCAAGTAGGCGATGCCGGTCCACATGAACTGGCTGAACACGCCGGGCCACTCGAGGACGTGCTTCCAGTCCTCCCACGTGCCGGGGTTCTCGTTGATCGTGACGATCGCGTCGGGGAAGTGCTTCTTCGCCCAACCGAACTCGACGCCCCGGTAGCTGTAGCCGGCGATGTCGACGGCGTCGACGACGCCGTTCACGTGGCTGACGTGGGGCACGATGAGGTTGATCGTGATCGGCCGGGTCGTGTCCAGGGCGCGGGTCCACGCGGCCAGCTTGCGGGCCGTTTCGGGCATGAGGTGCTCGCCCTTCTCGATGGCGTCGTAGCGCTTCTTAAGCTCCTCGGGTTCGAACAGAGGGGGGCTACCCCAGTACGCTCCCGACTTCTGCGGATCGTTCGGGTCTTTCCAGAAACCCGTGACGTAGCGCAGGTGCAGGTAGGTCCACTCGATCTCGTTGCCGATGCTCCACTGGAAGACGCACGGGTGATTCCGGTCGCGGAGCATCGTCCGTTCGAGGTCGCTCTGAGCCCACTCTTGGAAGTGCTCGACGTAGCCGCGGGTGATGCGGTCGTCGTGCCGGTCGTGGTAGTTCAGGCGTTTGTCTTTCGCGTAGTCCCACTCGTCGAAGAACTCGTTCTGCACGAGGAAACCCATCTCGTCGCAGAGGTCGAGGAACTCCTGCGAGAAGGGGTTGTGGGCGAGGCGGATCGCGTTGACGCCCCCCGCCTTCAACTCACTCAGGCGGCGCCGCCAGACGCCTTTCGGAACCGCCGCCCCGACCAGCCCGCCGTCGTGATGGAGGCAGACACCTTTGACGTAGGTCGGCTCGCCGTTGAGCAGGAACCCGCGGTCGGCGCTGAACTCGAGGCTCCGAATACCGAAGGGGGTGGTGTACTCATCGACGGACGCTCCCTCTTGCCCGAGGGAAGTCACGGCGTGGTACAGGGAGGGCGAATCCGGGCTCCAGAGAGCGGGTTCGGCGATCGTGAAGGTCTGCCGAAACGCTTTCTGTTCGCCCGCCGCCAAGCGGAGCTGGTCGCTCGACTCGGCGACGACTCCGCCTGCTGCGGAGACGAGCCGCGAGCTCAGCGTGAAGGTCGCCTCGCGGTCGCTCGTGTTCGCGACCTGGGTTTCCAGCTCGACGGTGGCCTCGTCGTCTGCGATTTGCGGCGTCGTCAGGTACGTGCCCCAGATCGGGATGTGCAACTCGTTCAGGGTGATCAACCGGACGTTGCGGTAGATGCCGCTGCCGGTGTACCAGCGACCGTCGGCGTACCGCGAATGGTCAACGTGCACCGTCAGCACGTTCTCTCCGCCCGACTCCGCGAGGTGCTCGGTGAGGTCGAAGTAGGCCGGTGAGTAGCCGTACGGGTTCTCGCCCAGCCGGACGCCGTTGAGCCAGAAGGTCGCGTTGTTGTAGACGCCGTCGAACAGCACGTAAGTCCGCTTGCTGGCGGCGTTGGTCGGCGTCTTGAAGTGCTTCTGATACCAGCCGACCCCACCCGGCAGGTAGCCGGTGCAACCTTCCAGTTCCTCGCTGAAGGGATGCTCGACGCTCCAGTCATGCGGCAACCGCACGTCACGCCAAGACCGGTCGGGTCGTGGGAGCGGCCCTTCGTAGGCTTCGTTGTCTGCCTGGAGCAAGAACTTCCAGCCAAAGTTGAAGTCTTGTTCCCGAGACTCGGCAGAAGCCAACCCGGAGAGCGCTTGAGCAAACAGAAGAGTCAACTGGATTACGCGCATGCCGCCGCCGTCGAAGTGGGTCGGATTGGATGACTGGGAGCCGTCAGTCTACTCAGAACACGAGCTCCCATCTTGGCGGGGCATGGGAGTCAATCACGCTTCTTGGCCAGCTGCGCGGACCCGAATTGTTTACAGACCCCAGCGCTCAAACCCGAGGCTTAGGACCGAAACGGGTGGCTCGCTTCCAACAATTCGGCCGGCGATTTACTTGCTGTCGTTGCCGAGGCCGAGCTTGTCCATCCAGCGGCGTTTCGATTCGCCGCCGGTCGAGCACGCTCCCTTCAGGGTCTCCAGCTCGATCTGCTGCTCCTCGAGCTGCGACTGGGCGCGGCTGATTTTGGCCCGCTCGACCGAGAGCTCCAGCTCCGCCTGGCGGAGCTTCTCCTGGCACTCGGCCTCGAGCGCGGCGAGCCGTTCTCGCTCCGCTTGGATGACCTCATCCTCGTCGAGCAGCGCGGCCTGGGCCTCGTCGACGACCGCTTCGCCGTTGTCGGCGGGGGCCTGCTCGAGTTCCTGACGGAGCCGCTCGATCTCGCGATCCTTCTCGGCAACGACCTCGTCGGTGATCTGGAGCGTGCCGGCGATGGTCGCCCGCTCCTCCTGCCGCTCGGGCTCGACCGCGTCCCCCTCGTCCGAGAGCGAGGCGAGCAGACGCTGCTTCTGCGCCTCCCAGCCATCCCCTTCCGAGGCGGCGTCGCCACCGGCGGGGGCGCTGTCGAGCTTCTGACGCAGCTCCTCGTTCTCGGTCCGCAATTGGCGGACGTCCTCGACGGCCATCTCGAAGCGGGCGCGCAGCTCGTTGACCTCGGCCGAGGGCTCGACCGGCTCGCCGGCGTGGGCCTGTTCTTCGAGTTGACGGGCCAGCTCGTCGCGATCCTGGCGGAGCTGTTCGAGCTCGGCCGGGTCGGCGCCCGCGGTCTCGGGCCGCGTGGCGAGCTCGCCCTCCAGCGCCGCGACGTGCTCGCGGTGCGCTTGCAGGTCGGTCATCACCAGGTCGAACTTCTCGCGGAGCGTGCCGAGCTCTTGCTCGACCTCGGTCGCCGCGGTGAGGCGGCCGGTCGCTTCGGCGAGGGCGGCGGTCAGCTCGCCGACGCGGGCCTCGACGCCGCCGAGCTTCTCGTGGGCCTGGTCGCGTTCGGTGACGGCCAGCTCGAGTTTCTCGTAGAGCACGTCGTCGGCGTCGCCGCCCGATTGGCGGTTCGCTTCGATCTCCTGGCGTTCAGCGAGCAGGCGTTGTTCTTGGCTGGCGAGCTCGGCCTCGACCTGGTTGCGGACCGCTTCCCATTGCTCGCGTTCGGCCTGCCAGGCGTCGCGATCGGCTTCCCACTGGGCCCGCTCGGCGCGTTCCGCCTCGTGTTCGGAGGCTTGTTGGTCGTGCTCGGCTTGCCAGGCGCCCCGTTCGGCTTGCCACGCCTCCCGCTCGGCGTCGAACGCTTCGCGTTCGCTTTGCAGGCCGGACCGCTCGTCGTCGAGTTGCTGGCGGGCGGCGGCCGCTTGTTCTTCCTGCTGGCGGGCGAGGTCCTGCGACAGCTCGTTCGCGACCTGCGAAGCGAGGCTCTCGACGAGCTGCGACGCCTCGTCGCTCAGCCGACCGAGCCGCTCACGCCGCTCATCGGCGGCCGACCCGAGCGTTTCGCGCAGGTCGCCGACCACGCCGCGCGTCTGCTCGGCCAGGTCGCGTAGCTCAGCGGCTTCGGGGCCTTGGGGGGGCATCGGGCGGGATCGAGAAGGGCGGGGCGGGCTGACTCTTGGGGCGCATCGAGGACCGAGAACGGTCCAGGCATATATAGGTCGCCCCAGAGGCCCTCGCAAAGGGCTTTATCCACGAGTTGGGATAGCGCCGCTGGCGCCGGTTGTAGGGGGCCTAATCGACCCCTCGGGGACGCGATCTGGCGTGACGCGGCGGGGGCGACCTCCGTAGAATCGCGGACGCCCCACGACTCCCCCCGAGCCCGCCGCGATGACGACCCCCTCCGCCACCAACGAACAACCGACCCGCCGTCGGCGGTGGTGGCTGTGGGGCTTGTTGGGCGCAGGCGTTTTGATCGCCGCGGGGCCGAGCCTCATCAGCTACACCCCGCTGCCCGCTTCCGCGTTGGCCGGCGCGCTGCCGCCCGAAGCGGGCCGACTCCGGTCGGAGGGCGTCAGCCTCTCCTGGACCGGGCCGACGGTCGTGAGGGGCATCGAGCTCGACGACCCGGCGGGGGAAGTCCTCTTCTCCGCCGACCGTGTCGAGGTCACCGGCGGGGTGCTCGCTCTGCTGGGCGACGCGCCGCTCACGGTGCGGGTCGAGCAGCCCCGTGTCGATCTGGTGGTGGGGCAGGAGGGGACCAACTTCGACCCACTGCTCAGGGAACTCGAAGCGAAACGCCAAGCTAAAGCCGAAGACGCGGCGCCCGCCGGTCCGGCGAGTGTGAAGGAGGGGCGATCGATCGACGTGCAGGTGATCGACGCGGCGGCGCGCGTCACCGAGTTGGCCAGCGGCCAGCAGTGGATCGCCGAGGGAGTGGAGCTGAGGCTGCGCGACCCGGGGCTCGGCTTCGGGGCGATCGAGCTCGCCGCCGAAGGGCAACTCCGCGAAGCGGACGCGCCGTCGGGCGGGGCGTTCGAGGTCGCGTTGCAGCCGGCCGACGGCGGCGTTCGGCAAGGGAGCCTCAGCGTACAAGAGCTGCCGCTCGCGATGGCGGGGCCGTTTCTCCGGCGGGTCGACTCGACGGCCTCGCTCGACGGGCGCCTGAACATCGAGGGGGACGCCTCGTGGCGCGCCGACGCGACCGCCCCCGCGGCCGGCTCGCCCGGCGAGGTCGTCCGCGCTCTGGCGCGGGGCGGGTTCCGATCGGCGGGGGCCGTGCGGTTGATCGACGTGACCGCGCTGGGCGCCGCGACGCGTGGCGGGCCGGTCGCGCTGCAGACGATCGACGTCCCGTGGCGTGTCGCCGCCGAGGGGGATCGCCTCGTGCTGCAGCAGCTCGACGTGCAGAGCGTGGTCGGTTCCGCCTCGGTCGTCGGCTCGATCCACGCCGAGGAGGTCGAACGGTGGGCCGCCGGCGTCGGCTCCGCGCCGCGTGACTTGCAGGCGCGGGGCCGGGTCGATCTGGAGCGCCTCGCGTCGGCGGCGCCCCAGCTCGTCCGCTTGCAGCCCGGCACGCGGATCGACGGGGGCCGCCTCGACGCGACCGCCGACCTCAACCAGGGGCGCCTCACGGCAACGCTCAACAGCGGCCCCCTCACCGGCGTGAACGACGGACGACGCATCACCTGGCGCGAGCCGCTCGACGTGCAACTCGTCGCCCTGCAACGCGCGCCCGAGGCGGGCCCGGCCGGCTGGCGGCTCGAGAAGCTCGACGCCAAGTCGTCGTTCTTTCAGGCCACCGCCGCGGGCGACGCGACGCGGCTTGTCGGCGACGCGAGTTTCGACCTCAACCGCCTAGCGACCGAGCTCGCCGAGTTCGCCGATCTGGGCCAAACGAACCTCTCCGGCGCGGGGCAGGCCCAGTTCATCGTCAGACGCGACGAAGCGCAACGCCGCTGGTGGCTCGATGGGGAGGGCGCGTTGCAGAACCTGCTGGTCGGTTCGCGGGACGCCCCGCTCGCCAGCGAGCCGAGCCTCACTTTCACCGCGAAACTCGCCGGCGCCACGACCCCCCCCGCCGGGCCGCCGAGCGGCGTCGTCAAGCTGTCGGCGGGAGAGGACCAGTTGTCGATCACGTTGCCCGAGGTCCAGGCCGCGGGCGACGCGCAGCCGTTCCAGGCTCGGCTCGTGGGCGACGTGGCCCGTTGGCGCCGGCGGGCCTCGGTCCTCGCGCCCGAGCTGCCAACGGCCGAGGCGATCGGCCTCGCCGGCGCCATCGAGCTGAACGCCGCGGGCATGGCGAGCGCCACTGGCGGACGCGTCGATCAGTTCAAGGTCGTGCTCAGCGGATTGAGCCTCGACACGGCGGGGCTCGACCCGGGCACGCCCCGTCTCTTGTTGCGCAACGAGCGGATCGAGGCCTCCGGCCGGGCCAACTGGGACGCCGGCCAGCGTGCGGTGCAGGTCCCGGAGGGGCAGGCGATCAGCAGCGTCGCCTCGGCGCGGGTGCGGGACGTGCTGGTCTCGATGTCGGACCCGGGTGCTTCGCGCGGCGACGCCGCCTACCGGATCGACCTGACGAGGCTCAATGGTTGGACACCTCCCCGAACCGGCCAGCAGCGATACGAAGCACGCGGCGCCCTGGAGGGGACGGCCCACCTCGCCGCGGCGCCGGAGGGGCTGAACCTGAAGTTCAACACGAAGGGCCAGCAGCTCGCGATCCTCGACCGCCTGCCCCCCGCGAACGCCAACGGCGCGCGGCCGGGCACGCAGACCGTCTGGTCGGAACCGCAGCTGCGCGTCGATGGCGACCTGATGGCCCGACCGATCGCCGACGCCGACGGCCGGCTCACGACCTACGCCATCGACCTGCGCGAAGCGACGATCGAGTCGCAGATGATGACCGGGTCGTTCGGCGGGACGATCGCGGACGCGGTTGCGCTGCGCGGCGTGCAGATCGGAGGCGGCGTGGACTACGACCTGGAGAAGGTGACCCCGCTGCTGTGGCCCCAGCTGGGCGACGGCGTGCGGCTGGTGGGGCGCGAGCGGGCCACGTTCCGCGTCGAGACCGACGACGCCGCCCCGGTCGATGCGGCGCCGATCTCGAAGCTGCGGGCCACGGTCTCGGCGCCGTGGGCGTCGGCCGATGTGTTTGGTTTGCACGTCGGCGCGGGGCGGCTGGCGGCGACGCTCGAGCGGGGCGTCGTGCGTGTCGACCCGATCGACCTGGCGGTGGGACGCGGCCGGCTCACCGCGGCGGGCGCCGCCGTGCTCGACCCGCCGCCCGCCTCGCTCTCGTTGCGGCCCGGCCCGCTGGTGACCGACGTGGCGATGTCGCCCGAGGTGACCGAGCGGGTGCTCAAGTTCATCGCCCCGGTGCTGGCCGACGCGACGCGGATTGACGGGCGTTACTCGCTGACGCTCAGCGAGCTGGCCCTCCCCCTGGCGAAGCACGACCCGAGGCGCGGCCCGCCGCCGGGCCGCGCCGCCGGGTTGTTGAACATCCACCAAGTCCGTGTCCGACCCGGCCCGGCGGTCGCCGAGTGGGTCTCGATGGTCCAGCGGCTCGAGGGGCTGGCGCGCGACGGCGTCTCGTCGATCTCGCAGCCGGGCGACTCGGTGCTGGTGGCGATCGACGACGCGAACGTCAACTTCCGCCTGGTCGAGGGGCGCGTCTACCACAACGGCCTGGTGTTCTACGTCGACAGCGCACGCGTCGAGTCGTCCGGCTCGGTGGGCGTCGATGAGACGCTCGACCTGGTGCTCTCCGTGCCGATCCAAGAGAAATGGATCGAGGAACGCCCCGACTTCCTCGGCCGCCTGCGCGGTCAGGTCCTGCGGCTCCCGATCCGCGGCACGTTCTCCAAGCCCAAGATCGACTCCGACGCTTTCCGCCGGCTCTCGTCGGAACTGATCCAGAACGCGGCGGCGGGGGCGATCGAAGGGGGCCTCAATAAACTGTTCGAACGTCTGCGGTCGAGGTGATTCTTGCGACTCGGTTGGCCCCTTCTTGTTCTCGCCCTGGCGTGCGGCGCTCCGGCGCTGGCCGCGTGGCCCCCGCCGCGCGCGCTCGACCCCGACCGCCTGGCGGCGGCGGGGCTGCGGGTGGTGGAGTCGGAGCACGCGACCCTGGTGACCGATGCCCCCGCCTCGCCAGAGGTGGATGGCCTGCCGCGGCTGATCGAGCTGGCCCTGCCGCAATGGCGCGAGCGGTTCGACGCCTCGCCGGACGAGGCGTGGCGTTTGCGCGTCTACCTGATCGAGGACGAAGCGAAGTTCCGCTCGCTCGGTTTATGGCCCGTCAAGAGCTCTGACTTCCAGCACGGACTGTCGCTCGGCTACGAGGTCTGGGTCCGCGCTCAGACGACCGATTACTACCGACGGCACTTGCTGCTGCACGAGGCGACGCACAGCTTCATGGCGACCCGCCTCGGCTCGTGCGGTCCCGGCTGGTACATGGAGGGGATGGCCGAACTGTGCGGCACGCACGCCTGGGACGGGCGGCGTCTGCAACTCGCCACCGCGCCGGCGACCCGCGTAGCGGCGCCCGACTGGGGCCGCGTCCGGTTGGTGCGAGACGCGATCGACGACGACCGCCTCCTCTCGGTCGAGGCGGTCCGCAAGATCGACAACCGAGTGGTCCTCCCCACCGAGTCGTACGCGTGGGTTTGGGCGCTGTGCCACTTCCTGGACAAGCACCCGGCGTACGCGGAACGGTTCCGCAAAGCGCCCGCCTGGGTGAACAGCCCGCAGTTCGAGCGCCGCTTCACCCGGATGTACGCCAAGGACCGAGAGCGTCTGGAGCAAGAGTGGCGCCTCTTCGTGACGACGCTCCAGTACGGCCACGACCTGCAGCGCGAGGCGATCGCTTTCGAGAGCCAAGGGGCCTCAACCGAGGGCGGCAGCCCGCGGATCGAACTCAAGGTTGACCGCGGCTGGCAAGCGACCGGCCTAAGGGTCGAACCGGGCCGCGAGTACCGAATCGCCGCCTTGGGTCGATTCGTCATCGGCCGCGACCCGGACGGGGCTCCGTGGCCCTGCGAGGCGGGTGGGATCACGCTGGAGTACCACGACGGCCGGCCGTTGGGCCTTCTGCTAGCGGCGATCGACGCCGGGCCGGGGGCGTTCACGCGGCCGATCGAGATCGGCTCCCGTGGCGTCTTGCGTCCTGAAAGTGCGGGCGAGCTCTTCCTGCGGGTGAACGATTCCCCAAATCGGCTGTCGGATAACACGGGGGAATTGACGGTCAGGATTCACAAGAACTGAGCCGCAGGCGCTAGCCTCGGGCGGAGCGGGTCGGGATTCCCCTTGAGTTCGCCCGAGGCTAGCGCCTGCGGCTCAGGCTTCCGTCGATTGACGATCCGGGGGGCGCCTCGGACAATCAACCAGATCGAGCCACCCCGCGGGGCGGTGCTGTCGGCCGACCGATTGCGGTTAGCACGCCATCCCCCCGCCCCGCGACCCATCACGCAGAAGAGCCCCCCCGCATGAACTTCATCGAGCAGAACGACCCGGCCGTGTGGGCCGCCATCTCCGACGAGATGACCCGCCAGGCGGACGGTCTGGAGATGATCGCCAGCGAGAACTACACCTCCGCCGCCGTGCAGCAGGCGGTCGGTAGCGTCCTCACCAACAAGTACGCCGAGGGCTACCCCGGCCGGCGTTACTACGGCGGGTGCGAGCACGTCGACGTGGTCGAGGACCTGGCCCGCGACCGGGCGAAGGAGTTGTTCGGCGCCGAGTTCGCCAACGTTCAGCCGCACAGCGGCTCGCAGGCGAACGCCGCGGTCTACTTGGCGCTCGTCGAGCCGGGCGACACGATCCTGGGCCTCGATCTGGCGCACGGGGGCCACCTGACGCACGGCATGAAGCTCAACATGTCGGGCATGCTGTACAACGTGACCTCGTACGGCGTGCGAAAAGAGGACTGCCGGATCGACTTCGACCAGGTCGCCCGCCAGGCGCGCGAGCACAAGCCGAAGCTGATCATCGCCGGCGCGAGCGCTTACTCGCGTGAGATCCCGCACGCGAAGTTCCGCGAGATCGCCGACGAGGTGGGCGCCAAGCTGTGGGTCGACATGGCGCACTACGCCGGCCTGGTCGCCGCCAAGGAGCACGACGACCCGGTCGCGGTCGCCGACGTGGTCACCACCACCACGCACAAGACGCTCCGCGGCCCGCGCGCCGGTTTGGTGCTCGCGAAGAAGCAGTACGCGAAGGTGCTCAACAGCCGGGTCTTCCCCGGCGTGCAGGGGGGGCCGCTCATGCACGTCGTCGCGGGCAAGGCGATCTGCTTCGGCGAGGCACTGCAACCCTCCTTCAAGGAGTACATCCAGCAGGTGAAACGGAACGCGGTCGCCCTGGCGGAGACGCTCGTCGCCGGTGGGCTCAACCTCGTGTCGGGCGGCACCGAGAACCACCTGATGCTGGTCGACGTCACCCCGCTGGGCATCGGCGGCAAGACGGCCGAGGATGCCCTGCACGCCTGCGGCGTCACGGTCAACATGAACATGATCCCGTTCGACGAGCGGAAGCCGATGGACCCCTCCGGCATCCGCGTCGGCACGCCCGCCCTCACGACCCGCGGCATGGGCGAAGAAGAGATGCGGACCATCGGTGGTTGGATGCTCGAAGGCCTCAAGGCGGCCGACGACTCGGCCAAGCACGCCACGATCCGCGAGCAGGTCCGCGAGCTGTGCGCCGGCTTCCCCGTCCCCGCCGCTGAGCTGAACGCGGAACTCGAAGGCGTGGTGGGCTAGCGCCGCCGCGTCGCTTGGCGGGGCTTCGAGCTGAGGACAGCTCGGCTCGCATGCACTCGATCCCCTACCATCTATCCTCTGCCATCTAGCATCTCCCAATGTCCCACCGCGTCCTGATCGCCGACGACAACGAGCCGAACGTCGAACTCCTGGAGGCTTACCTCGCGGGGCTCGACATCGAGGTGGCGATCGCCGTGGACGGGCAGGACACGCTCGACAAGGTCGCCGAGTTCAAGCCGCACGTCGTGCTGCTCGATGTGATGATGCCCAAGATGAGCGGCTTCGAGGTCTGCCAGCAGCTCAAGGGCGACGACGCGACCAAGAGCGTGATGATCCTGATGGTCACCGCGCTCAACGAATTGGGCGACATCGAGCGGGCGGTCGAGGCGGGGGCCGACGATTTCCTCTCCAAGCCGGTCAACAAGATCGAGCTCGTTAAGCGTGTGGAGAATATGCTGAAGCTGTTCAGCGTGACCGATGAGGTCGAGCGGCTGCGGCAGTACATCGAAGAGATGGAACGCCGCAGCGGCTGATGACCCGGGTCGCCCGCCTCAGCACCCCCTCCGCAGGAGCCCCCATGCGCCCGCCACGCCTCGCCATCCTGGTGCTGATCGGAGCGACTTGCTGGGCGACGGCCCCGTCGTGGGCGGCGGATTCGGCGGCGGACCCGGCGGCGTCCATCCAGGGACTCGTCGAAGGCCTCGGCCACCCGGTCTACGCCGAGCGGCGCGACGCCCGGCGGCGTCTTAGGTCGTTCGGTCTGAAGGCGTTCGACGCGCTCCGCGCCGCGCAGCAGCACGACGACCCCGAAATCGCCGAGGCGAGCCGCCAGCTCCTGGGCGGGATGATCGAGTCGTGGGCGTGGCCGGGCGACTCGCCCTCCGCCCGCGAGCTGCTGGCCGGGTACGGCGAGGGTTACCTCGACGGGCGGCTGGAGTGCGTGGTCGGCCTCGCGAAGCTGCCGCTCCAGCGGGGCGTGGCGCCGCTGGTGCGGATCGCCCGCTTCGACGCCTCGGACCGGGTCGCCCGCTCGGCGGCGGCCGCGTTGATCGAAACCACGGAGTACGAGATCCCGCCAGAAGACTTCGCGTCGCTCGACGCGGCGGTCGATGAGCTGAACGAGCGGTACGGGCCGGGCAAACGCTGGGCCTCCGATTGGCTCAACCTCGCCGTGAGCGAAGCGGGGCGGCGCTACCCGATGATGGCGTGGCGCAAGCAAGCCTTGCGGCTGAAGCGGGCTGCCAACCGGCACGAGGAAGGGGCGACCCCTTGGATCCGCGAACAAGTCCTCTGGCGTTGGTTGCGGGTCGCCCTGCGGCGGGACGACGCGGGCGAGTCTGCCGAGGTGGTCGCCGAGTTGCTCGAACTCGACGAACAGGACGCGGGGCGTCGGCTCTCTCGCGCTCTGGAGTGGGCTTGCGACGCCCCGGCTCCCGAGACGGCACGTCGGCTCGAGACGGACCACGCCGACAGCCTCCGCGACAAACGCGGTCTCTACCGCCGAGCCGAGCTGGCGTTGCGTTTCGGCAGTGCCGAGGAGGCGGAACGCCTCTTCGCGAAAGCGCTGGCCGCCGAGGCCCCGCTCAGCGCGGGCAAGCGCGCCACGGCCGAGGCGTTGTACGGCCCCACGGTGGTCATCGCCGGCGAGCTGCGGCGCCGCGGCCTGAGCGACTGGGCCCGCGCCGAGTACGAGGCCGCCGCGGGCGTGTTCTCGCCGGACAAGCCGATCGACGGCCTCGACGCGCTGGTCGCGTGGCGGCTGGCCGACCTCCACTACGACGCCGCCCGCTACGCGGAGGCCGCCGCCGCCCTCGCGCCGCTGGTCGCCGTCTGCGACACGACCCCCGCCGCCCGCGAACGCTACGACAACCTGCCTCAGGTCAAGTACGAGTTGTACGGTGGCCTGCCCCGCCGAGGGTCGCTGAAGTCGCAGGCGCGCCTCTGCCGGGCGCTGGCCGCCCACGACGCGGGCGACGACGCGACCGAGCAGGCGGAGCTGCTCCAGGCGATCCGCTCCGATTCGACCAACGCCGACATCGCGATCGCGATGCACCGCGTGCGGAATCCGACCGAGGACTTCGCCAAGAAGACCGACGAGGTGCTTGTCGAGATGCAGCGGATCTTCGAGCAGAGGATCTGGGAGTGGGAAGACTCGGACGACCCCGAAAGAGACCCGGATTGGCGCGCGAACCTCTACAACCAGTGGGCGTGGCTCGTCAGCAACACGACGGGCGACTACGACAAGGCGGTCCGCTACTCGCGGCGTTCGCTCGACGTGAACCCCGACAGACCGAGCCTGCTCGACACGCTCGGTCGCTGCCTCTTCTCGGCCGGCCGCCTCGACGAGGCGATCGCCGTGCAGCGCCGCGCGGTGGAGCAGCGCCCGTGGATCGAAGTGATGCGGAGGCAGCTCGACGAGTTCGAGGCGGCCCTAGCCGAATCGGAGGGGGATCGATGAGGGATCTGCTAGTCGACAACGCATCGCAAGTCTATCTGGACACCGAAGTCACGACCGACGGGGCGCCGACGCTCTTGCTGGTCCACGGCTTCCCGTTGTCGCACAACATGTGGTACGGGCAAGTCGATGGACTCTCCAAGATTTGCCGCCTCGTGGCGCCGGATCTACGGGGGTACGGGGAGTCGTGTCTCGGCTTCTGGCCGAAGGCCAACGAGGAGCCCACGCTCGCCCGCTACGCCGACGACCTCGCCGCGCTGATCGACCACCTTCAGTCCGAAGGCCCGGTGGTCTTGGTGGGCTTCTCAATGGGGGGCTACCTCGCCCTGGAGATGCTGCGGAGCCACGCAGATCGTTTCGACGCACTCGTGCTGATGGACACGAAGGCCGCCGCGGATACGGAGGAAGCCCGCGCGACGCGGCTCAAGATGGCCGGCAAGGTCGGCGAGTGGGGCGCGGCGCGGGTCGCCGAGCTGATGCGGCCGAAACTCTTCGCGCCCGGGACCCCCGAGAAGATTGTCAACGAGACCGTCCGCGACATCGCCGCCACCCGGCCGGAGACGATCGCCGCCTCGCAGCGGGCGATGGCCGCGCGACCCGATTCGACGCCCCTGCTCAGCGGGATCGCCAAGCCGACGCTCGTCGTCGTCGGCGAGTACGACGCGATCAGCCCCCCCTCGGAGATGCGCGGCGTCGCCGACGCGATCCCGGGCGCCCGCTTCGTCGAAATCGAAGGGGCCGGCCACATGGCGCCGGTCGAGAAACCCGACGCGGTCAACGCGGCGTTGCGCGAGTTTCTAGCGGAACTACAATAGACTCCGCGAAGCAATCAACCGCCGAGCTTGGATCGGTTGGCCGGTTGGGCGCCGACTCATCCGGGCGGGCCCATTCATTCGGGCAGACCCTATTCATTCGGGCAGACGCAGCGTGCTCTCGGTCTTCACGATCGCACAATCGTCCGGGAACGTGTGCAACGCCCGCACGCGGAGCGAGCGGTCACGCGATTGCACGTCGACATAGCTCACGGCGCCGAGCGACTTGCCGACACGACCGCTCGCTTGGAAGCGATGGAGCAGGCCGCTCGACCCGTCGTCGCTGCTGGGGGTGGCGCCCCCCTGCAGGCTCATCAAGTCGAACTCTTGCTGGTACGCCTGAAACCGCTCGGGCGTGATCGTCTCGAGGGCGAACGACACCTCGTAGGTGACCCCGCCACGGCAGGCGACGCGATCGGCGTGCTCTCCTTCGACGCGGTGCGACATCAGTCGGCGTTTCTCGGGCAGCGGCTGGTGCGACGAGGCGCAGACCTCCGTCAGCGTCAGCCCGCCGTGCCGCCAGGTGACGACATGCCCGGCGCTGGTGATCTGCACGGTCGCTTCGTAGCCGTCGGCCGCCGGGTCGATTGCGCCGGCCGCTTCGCCCGCATTCGAGCCCCCGCTCGAGCCCCCGTTCGGCCCCCCGTTCGGACGTGGAGCGACCCGGCCACGCCGCACCCGCTTCTCGCCGTAGACCTCGAACAGTTCTGGGTGCAGCGAACGCCCGTAGAGCTGGAGGACGAGCTCGGCGATTTTGGGACGGACTGACAGCACGCGTTGGACCTCGTTAAACGGGCGAAGCGTCGCGTCCTCGCGGTGAGGGGAACGCGACGCCTCGGGCACAGAAGCTCGTGGCGGAAGACTCGGTCCGAAGGTTCGGTACGGTCGTCCTTGGCCAACACCCCGATTATACCTTCGCTTTGAAGAGGACAAAGAGAGAAACAATCCCGGCGAAGAAAGTCGCACAATGCGACTTGACACAACCGCAGGAGTGACCCTCAGGAGCGGCCGCCGCACGCAGTGGTCCTTCCGCCTATTGATCCAGTGTCTGAAGGAGCAATCGCTCCAGCTCCGCGAGGTTGCGAGGGTTCTGTCCGAGGTCGCCCTTGCCGACCCGGCTGCGGCTCTCGGCGTCGAAGCGTAGCGTGCCGTCGCCTTGGTCGGTGACGAGCAGCCAGATGTCGTCTTGGTAACGCATCAAGCCGGTCGTGCGCACAAAGTGATGCGTCGCGGAGGGTGGGCCGTTCAGCAGCGGAGGCAGTGGCGAGTCGTCGGGCAACGGCTTCTCGTCAGCGAGTCGCCACTTGGCGTCCCGACGCGCCAGCTCGGCAGCCGCCTCGGCGATCGCTTCGAGCGTGGCGCCGTGGGTCTGCCAAGGCTCTTGTTTCGCGCCCGGCGCCGTGTGGGCCCGGTTGGTGGTGAGGTCGCGTGACCAGTCGTCGACCTGCGTTGCTAGCACCATCAGCACGGCGACAACCGGCAGCAAGAGAATGAGCCAGAGCATGCGGCGTCGGGGGCGCTGGGGAGGGGTCGGTTCGGTGTCGGCCATGCCTGTTTGGTAGGCCGCGCCGCGTGGCCTGGCTAGTCCCGCTGACTGAGCTGGCGACGTTCGGACGGATTCTCTACGGTCCGTCGCGTCTAGGTTCTGGTTGCCCGCCCCGCGTCTTGGAGCGAGGCGACTCGCCCCCTTTACTCCGATACGCGAAGCGAACCGATGAGCACGATCCGTCCCCTCGCCACGATCGCCGTGTTGGCCGTCCTGGGCGTCTATCTCGCTCAGCAAATCCAGAAAGGCCCGTCCGTCGCCTTAGAGGATGATTGGTCCGAGTCGGGCGACTCGGCGATCGAGATGGCCGAGCCCCCCGCTTGGCAGGGGGGGGACTCTCAGGCCGCCGAAGCCGCGACGAGCCCCACCGCACGGTCCGCCCCGAGTTGGGCGGAGAGCCCCAGCGAGCCCGCTCCGACCGCCATGCCCGCCTTGCCCGAGCTGCCCTCGGCGGCCGAGCCCCCTAGCGCGCCGCCCGCCGTGGAGCCGACACCGATCCAGGGCCAGCCCGCGGGGACAACGCTCGCGAACGAGCCGGTCGGCGCGCCGTCGTTCCCGACGGCGACCCAAGAGAAGCTGCCGCTGCCCGACGTGATCCCCCAAGCCAATTACGGCGCCCCGGCGGCGTCGACCGAGCTGCCCCCCAATGGCGTGTCGGGCAGCGTCCCTTCGCTGGGCTCCGCGACCAGTCGCTACAGCGAGACGCCCGCCGCGACGCCGATCGCCCCGCCCACCGCGTCCGCCCCCGGCTTCGACGCGGCGTGGCAGGCGGCCCAAACGGCGCTCCAGCGCAACGAACTGCCGCAAGCCCATCGCATGCTATCGAAGTGGCGCACCGAACCGAACCTCACGCCGACGCAGCGCACGCAGCTCGAGTCCCTGCTCGCCCAGCTCGCCGGCACGCTCGTCTACTCAACCCAACACTTCCTCGCCCCGCCGCACAGGGTTGAAGCCGGCGAGACGCTGGCGACGATTGGCGAACAGTACCAAGTCCCTTGGCAGCTGCTCGCGAAGATCAACGGCGTTGCGAAGGTCGATGGCGTCGAGCCGGGCCAGGTCATCAAGGTCCTCCGCGGGCCGTTCGCCGCGGACGTCGATCTGCAGCGGGGCGAACTCGCCCTCATGCTCGACGGCGTGTACGCCGGCAAGTTCCCGATCCGCGTCGAGGGCGCGACGCCTGGCGAAGGGGCTTGGATGGTCGGCCAGAAGCGGCTCGAACCGGACGCGCTGTCCGCCTCGCCGGTGACACCCAAGGTCGTGCTGCAGAGCCCGACGGGCCAGCAGGTCGAGCTGAGCGCCACGCCGACCCCCTCGCCCGGAACCACCGGCCGGCTGACGGTCGCCTCGCGCGACTTGTCGGACCTTTACGACATCCTCTCGGTCGGTTCGGCGGTGACGATCCGGCGGTGAGGTGCAAGCATCAAAGCGTATACGGTGACTCGTTGCCTGCTTATCGGGTTAGCGATCGTTAGCTGCGGCTGCGGTTCGAGCGACTCCTTATTTCGGGGCGTCCTCAGGGGTAACCTGTACAACGACCCGACCGATATCGATCGACGCGCCCGCTTCGAGGGTTACGAAGATCGATGGCGAGCCCACGACGGCGAGCAGGCCGTTGCGGCCGGTCAGCAGGTCCCCCTAAGCCTCCCCGTAGCCCCCAATCCCTGATGTACGACCGCGACGCCCTCGCCAAGCTGATCCAGAACACGGCCCTCGAGTTCGGTGACTTCACGCTCGCCTCGGGCAAGAAGGCGAGCTACTACCTCGACTGCCGCAAGGTCACGCTCGACGCCCGCGGCGCCAAGCTCATCGGCGAGGGTATGATCGACCTCATCGGCGAGATGCGGCTGAAAATGGGGCAGGGGCCCAAGCTCGTGGGCGGCATGGCGATCGGCGCCGACCCGATCACCGCCGCGGTGCTCACCATCGCCGGTTCGAAGGGCTATTCGCTCCGCGGCGTGATGGTCCGCAAGGAGCCGAAAGAGCACGGCAAGGGCAAGCAGGTCGAGGGCCCGTACAAAGAGGGTGAGTCACTCGTCATCGTCGAAGACGTCGTTACGACCGGCGCGTCGAGCCTCAAGGCGATCAAGCTGTGCGAGGCCGAAGGCCTCAAAGTGGAACGCGTCCTCGCCATCGTTGACCGCCAAGAGGGGGGCCGCGAGGCCTTCAAGGAGGCGGGCTACGAGCTGACCTCGTTGTTCACGGTCGAAGATCTTGGAGTCAGGGTGTGAGCAATGTTCCCCTCCCCCTGGTGGGGAGGGGCTAGGGGAGGGGGCGAAGCGGGTACACGGGTTCATCACCCCTCCCCCGAACCCTCCCCATCAAGGGGAGGGGAGACAAGGAAGTCTTCACACTAGCGCCTCATGGAAACCTCCCTGCACCAACAACTCAAAGCTCACTACGCGGGCGACGACGGCGAGGTGGAGGTCCGCCACGGGCGGTACCGCATCGACGTGGTCCGCAAGGACCTGCTGATCGAGGTGCAGCACGGCGGCCTGTCGGCGATCCGCGATAAGATCCGCAAACTGTGCGACGAGCACCGCGTGCTGGTCGTGAAGCCGATCGTGACCCGCCGACGGATCATCAAGCTCGATCGGGAAGGGGGTTCCGTGGTGAGCCGGCGGTGGAGCCCCAAGCGGGGCGCGCCGGTCGACATCTTCGACGAGCTGGTCCACTTCACGCGGGCGTTCCCGCACAAGCGGCTGACTCTGGAAGTCCCGCTGGTCGAGGTTGAGGAGCTGCGCTACCCCGGGCACGGCCGACGACGGCGGTGGCGGAAGAACGACTTTGTCGTCGAGGACCAGCTGCTCGCCGACGTCGGCGAGACGCTCCGCTTCAAGCGGGCGAGCGACCTGTGGAAGCTGGTCCCGGGCAAGCTGCCCAAGCCGTTCGACACGGCCGAGCTGGCCGAGGCGCTCGGCGCGCCCCGCTGGATCGCTCAGCGGGCCGCCTACTGCCTGCGGGAGATGGGCGCCGCCCGGCAGGTTGGGAAGCGGAAAGGGGCCTGGCTCTACGAGCGGGTCGGCCGCAAGAAGGCCGCCTAAACCCCCACGCCCGCCCTTGTCGGCCCCGGGGCGGGGCCCGTAGGTTGCTCGTTTGACCGATCGCTCCCCACGCCGCCCACCTATGTCCGACACCGCTGTCCAAGTCCGCCGCGGGCCGCTCTTTAGCCTGACCGGGGTCCGTATCTCCGGCACGGGCAGTTGCGTCGCTGAACGGGTCGTCACGAACGAGGACCTGGCCCGCCTCGGCTGCGATCCCGAGTGGATCATCCAGCGGACCGGCATCCGCGAGCGGCGCCACGCGCCGGAGGGCGTCTCGACCAGCGACCTGGCGACCGACGCCGCCGAACGGGCGCTCGCCGCATCGGGGGTCGATCCGGACGAGATCGACCTGGTGCTACTGGGCACCTTCACCCCCGACCGGTTGATGCCCCAATCGGCCACGGCGGTGCAGACACGCCTCGGCCTGAACTGTCCGGCGATGGACCTCGTGGCGGCGTGCGCCGGGTTCGTCTACGCCCTGGCGACCGGGGCGCAGTTCGTCTCGACCGGCGCCGCCCGCCACGTGCTGGTCATCGGCGCCGACACCAACACCCGCGTCCTCAACCCGGACGACAAGAAGACCTTCCCGCTGTTCGGCGACGGAGCAGGCGCAGTCGTCCTCTCCCCCGGCACGCAGGAGCAAGGCATGCTCGCCGCGACGCTCGGCGCCGACGGCGCGGGCGCCGACCTGCTGACCCGGCGGATGGGCGGCGTGGAGACCCCGTTCAGCCAGAACGGCGCCGCCACGCCCGACGCCGAGGGGCACCTCCCCTGGCTCATGGAGATGGACGGTCGACCGATCTTCAAGTGGGCCGTGCGGTTGCTCGAAGACACGTTCGACCACGTCCTCACCGCGGCGGACCGCGACAAGGAGCAGGTGAAGCTCTGGCTCCTGCACCAAGCCAACGCCCGCATCCTCGACGCGGCGACCGACTCGATGGGCGTGCCGCGCGAGCGTGTGGTGAAGCACCTCGACCGCTACGGCAACACGTCGGCGGGCAGCATCCCGATCGCGCTGGACGAGTCGTTCCGCGAGGGGCAGATCGAAGCGGGCGACGAGTTGCTGATGTGCGGCTTCGGCGCGGGCCTCTCCTGGGGCACCACGCTTTGGAAGTGGTGATTTCTAAGCCAACCACGAAGGAACGAAGGAACAAAGAGCTTCCCACGTGCTTGCTCTTTGTTCCTTCGTTCCTTCGTGGTTCAAACTAATAAACGTCTGAGAGAAAGGAACGCCATGAAGAGGGTACCGACACGCGATAAGGTCAAAGTCTCGGACACCTGGGACCTCTCCAGCCTGTTTGACTCCGACGCGGCTTGGGAGAAGGCCTTCACCAAGTGGGAGAAGCAGATCCCCAAGCTCGAGCAGTTCAAAGGGACGCTCGGCGACTCGCCGGCTCAGCTTGCGAAGTGCTTCAAGTTCGACGGCAAGTTCGAGCGCGAGGGAGAGCGGCTCGGCTACTACGCGATGCTGAAGACCACCGAGGACCAGGCGAACAGCGATTACCTGGGCATGATGGCCCGGCTGCAGAACGCCGCCAGCCGCGCCGCGCAGGCGGGCAGCTACGTCCGACCCGAGGTACTGGCCCTCTCGGCGGCCAAGCTGAAGAAGTTCGCCGCCGCCAAGGAGATGAAGCCGTACCGGCTGATGCTCGAGCGGATGGCGCGCTACAAGCCGCACACCCTCTCCGACGGCGAGGAGCGGTTGCTCGCGATGCAGAGCGAGATGTCCGGCGCCGCCAGTGAGATCTTCCGCCAGCTGACCGACACCGACCTAAAGTTCGGCGAGGTGAAGGACGACTCGGGCAAGAAGGCCGAGCTGAACCAGTCGAGCTTCAGCGTCTTCCTGCACTCGCCGAAGCGCTCGGTGCGCAAAGCGGCTTTCCATCAGTTTTACGACGAGTTCGCCGACCACCAGAACACGCTCGCCGCCTCGCTGCGGGGCTCGATCCTCAAGGACGTCTACTACGCGCAGGCGCGGGGCTACGCGTCGGCGCGGGAGTCGTCGCTGTTCGACGACAACGTGCCGACCAGCGTGTACGACAACCTGGTCTCCGCGGTCCGCTCGAAGCTGCCGGCGGTCGCCAAGTACTTCGACTTGCATCGTCGCAAGATGAAGCTCAAGGAGATCCACCAGTACGACACCTACACGCCGATCCTCAGCGACCTGGACAAACGGCACACGTGGGACCAGGCGGTGAAGGCCGTCATCGCTTCGCTCACGCCGCTCGGCGAGGAGTACTGCGCGACGCTCAAGGCGGGCCTGACGACCGACCGCTGGTGCGACCGCTACCCGAACAAGGGGAAAAACTCGGGCGCGTTCTCCGCCGGCTCGTACGACGGCGCGCCGTACATCCTGATGAACTACCAGCCCGACGTGCTGGATCACGTCTTCACGCTCGCCCACGAGGCGGGCCACTCGATGCACAGTTGGTACTCGTCGAAGACCCAGCCCTTCGAGTACTACAACTACACGATCTTCGTGGCCGAGGTCGCCAGCACGTTCAACGAGCAGCTGCTCAACCATCACCTGATGGAGAACGCGAAGAGCGACAAGGAGCGGGCCTATCTGATCAACAAGGAGATCGACTCGATCCGCGGCACGATCGTCCGCCAGACGATGTTCGCCGAGTTCGAGAAGATCACGCACGAGATGGCCGAGGCGGGCGAGCCACTCACGCTCGAGGCGTTCCGCCGGGTCTACCGCGGGTTGCTCGACGCCTACTTCGGACCCGACTTCGTCGTGGACGACTGCCTCGAGCTGGAGTGCCTCCGCATCCCGCACTTCTACAACGCCTTCTACGTCTACAAGTACGCGACCGGCCTGTCGGCGGCGATCGCGCTGTCCAAGCGGGTCCTCAACGGCGGCAAGACGGAGCTGAACGACTACCTCGGTTTCCTGAAGGGGGGCTGCAGCCAACACCCCCTCGACCTGCTCCGAGACGCGGGCGTCGACATGGAGAGCCCCGAGCCGGTCGCCACCGCCCTGGACCACTTCGAGTCGCTGGTCGACGAGCTCGACGGGCTGCTCTAGGGCCGGTCGCGGCGGGCGCAGCCGTTGCGACCCGGATATCCGCCGCGTCTTCGCCCGGCACGGGGAGAGTGCAAGGCGTCCGGGTTGTGGTTAAACTGCAAGCTTGCCGCCATCGTTTTCCCCTTCCTGGGGGGGCGTGGCCGCCGGAACGCCTTTTTCCCAGCGCACGACCCCCACCCCCGCGTACGAGTCGCCACGCCATGGCCGCGGAAGTCGATCCCATCAAAAGCGGCTTGATGCCGAACAACCTCGAACTCGAGGTGAACAAGCTCTTCCGCGCCTGCGTCAAGTACGAGGCCTCCGACCTCCACCTGAAGGTGGGCAAGCCGCCGATGGTGCGCGTCGGCGGCACGATCCGCGAGCTGCAACGCGGCCCGATCGACGACGAGGAGATGGTCCGGCTGCTCGTTCCGCTGATGAACGACCGCAGCCGCAAGATCTTCGAGAAGGACGGCGGCGCCGACTTCGCCCACACGGTCGACGTCGATGGCACCCAGTGGCGGTTCCGCGTCAACCTGCTGCAGCAGCTGGGGCACATGGGCCTGGTCGCGCGGCGGGTCAATAGCTGGATCCCCGACTTCGAGGGCCTCAACCTCCCGGCGAGCGTGCAGAACCTCTGCACCTACGACCAGGGCATGGTCCTGCTCGCCGGGGTCACCGGTTCGGGCAAGTCGACGACGATCGGCTCGATGCTCAACTGGATCAACGCGAACTACCGGAAGCACATCCTCACGCTCGAGGACCCGATCGAGTTCGTCTTCACCGAAGACAAGTGCCTGATCAACCAGCGCGAGGTCGGCTTCGACGTGATCGACTTCGAGGTCGGCATGAAGCACGCGGTGCGTGAAGACCCGGACATCATCCTGGTCGGCGAGATGCGTGACCGCGAGACCTTCATGACGGCGATCCACGCCGCGGAGACCGGTCACCTGGTCTTCGGGACGATCCACGCGTCGAGCGCCCCCTCGACGATCGGGCGTATCCTCGACCTCTTCCCGCAGGACATGCACCCCGCGCTCCGCAGCGCGATCGCCTTCAACATGAAGGGGATCATCGCGCAGAAGCTGCTCAAGAGCATCAAGCCGGGCGTCAGCCGGGTGCCGACGGTCGAGATCATGAACTTCACCCCGATGATCACCAAGCTGATCCTCGAGGAGGAAGATGAGAAGCTCGGCGACGCGATCCGCATCGGGGCCGAGGACGGCATGCAGGACTTCACACAGAGCCTCAAGTCGCTGTGCGACAAGGAACTGATCGACCGCGAGACCGCCATGGAGGTCGCCCCGAACCGCGAAGCCCTCAAGATGGCCCTCAAGGGGATCGACGTCTCGCAGGGCGGCATCCTGTGATCCCAGCAGCTACGAAACAGCCCAAACCATTGAAACCGCTGAGTGCGAACGTGCAGAGAATGGCTTTGAAGGGGCGTCGGCTCTCTTACGGATTGTGGGCGCTGGCCGCCCTGGCGTTGCTGCTGGGGTGGATCGCCACGCCGGCGTCGGCGCAGTTCGGATTGGCCGAGCAGGCCGCCACCAACGCGGCGGCGCAGGACCTGCAAAACGGGCGCAACAGCGCGGTCGCTGACGCCACGCCCGACGACGCCAAGGAGGCGATCGCTGAGGAGAACTCCGCCGAGGCCGACGCCGCTCCCGCGCCGGCGGCGAAAAAGGCCATCGACGAGTGGAACGACGAGCACTCGATCTTCCGCCAGAAGGACCTGTCGGTCTCTTGGTGGAAGGTGCTGCTGATCGTCTTGCTGGTGCTGCTCTGGGTCCGTTCTTGCGACTGGGTGAACCGGGACGCGCAGATCTTTAACCTGGGCCACGAGCTGTGGAACTCGGTGATGGTGTTCCCCTTTGCCCTGATCTGCTTGCTGGCGATGTTCATCCCCGCGCCGATCGGCCTGTCGCTGTTGCTGGTCTCATGGATCGGCCCCTTCATCGCGTACGTGATGAAGCACAACAAGTCGGTCGAGGCGCACCAGACCGTTTTCACCGGGAGCTGGTGGCGTTTCCAGATCGGCGAGTTCGGCAAGCTGTTCGGCCTCAAGCTGGGCGGTGAGAAGAAGGCCGATTACCTCCGCGGCCCCGATGTCGATCTCCAGGCCCGCGGTGGCGACGACGACCGCGACAACCAGGCGAACCTGCTGACCGCCCGCCAGTCGCCCGGCTACGTCCACGTGAAGGAGCTGATCGCCGACCTGGTCGCCCGTGGCGCGAGCCGCGCGCTGCTCGACTACGGCGCCGAGGCGGTCACGCTCCGCTACATGATCGATGGCGTCTGGCACGCCGGCGAGCCTCGCGACCGCGAGTCGGGCGACGTGATGCTCGCGGTCATGAAGCAGCTGGCGGACCTCGACACGGCCGAGCGCAAGAAGAAGCAGCAGGGCGAATTCGGCGCCGCCTACGAGAAGAAGAAGTACGACTGCATCGTCGAGAGCCAGGGCGTGAAGACGGGCGAGCGGGTCGTCGTCTCGCTCCGCGGCGACAGCCTCGCCGCCGGTTTCAAGACGCTCGAGCAGCTCGGCATGCGGGAGAAGCTCCGCGACCAGTGGTTCGAGATCCTCGGCAGCGACACGGGCATCATCGTTTACTCGGCTTTGCCCGAGGGGGGACTCACCACGCTGACCGACGTCGGCATGCTGGAGACCGATCGCCTGATGCGCGACTTCGTCTCGGTGGAGGACGTGTCGCACCCCGAGACGGACATCGAGAACATCGCGTCGCACTACTACGATGCCGCCAAAGGGGAATCGCCGTCCAGCCTGATCCCCAGCCTCTCGCGCAAGTACCCGAGCGTCTGGGTCGTCCGTGACTTCGTCGATGCCGAGACCGCCAAGCTCCTGATGGACGAGGTCGATCTCGACCGCCTCGTCATCACCACCGTGCAGGCGGGCGATGTCGCCGAGGCCTGCCTCCGGCTGCTCAAGCAGAAGACGCCTCACAAGGAGTTCGCCCGCGGCGTGATCGGCGTGATCAACACGCGTCTGATCCGCAAGCTCTGCACCGCCTGCCGGGTGGAGTACGAGGCCTCGCCGAACCTGCTGAAGAAGCTCGGCATCCCGCCCGGCAAGGTCAGCAAGCTCTACCGCCCGCCCAACGAGGAAGAGATCAACAAGCCCTGCGTCGCTTGTTCCGGGCTCGGCTACAAGGGCCGCACCGGGCTCTTCGAGCTGCTGGTTGTCGACGACCAGTTCCGCGAGAAGCTGCTGAAGGAGCCCAAGATGGACGTCCTCCGCAAGGCGGCCCGCGCCGCCGGGATGCGGACGCTCCAGGAGGAGGGCGTGCTGCTCGTCGCGAAGGGGACGACCTCCCTGCAAGAGCTGCAACGCGTCCTCAAGGGCTAGTCCGCTCCCCGTCCGTCCAAGACACTCGACCCGCTCACTCACGGCTCGTTCGATGTACTACATCTTCTTCGGCATCATCGTCTTCGCCACGTTCGCGATGACCGTCCAGCACGGCGTCTGGAGCAACCTGATCACCCTGATCGCTGTCCTCTTGGGCGGCATCACCGCGTTCGGCGTGCATCAGCCGCTGACCGTGATGGCCGACGAGGCGACCGGCGGCTCGTACACCTACCTGCTCGACTTCCCGATCCTGTGGGGCATGTTCGCCCTCACGGCCGGGCTGGTCAAAGAGTTCGCCCAGATGCTGTCGCGCAACCGGGTCAATTTCCCGGACCAGCTCGACGGCCTGCTCGGGGCGGGCATCGGCCTGGTCACCGCGCTCATCCTGGGGGGCTTCGCCATGGCGACCTTCCACTGCGCACCGTTCGCCTACGACCAGATGGGGGGCGCCTTCGAGCACGGCGACAAGGTCGCGGAAGTGAAGTCGAGCCTCGAGAGCTCCTCGTCGCCCGATGTGTTCTGGCTCAGCGCGGTCGATACCGCTCTCAACCCGAGCGCCCTGGGGGCGGCCGGCTTCCGCAGCGACCTCTGGGTTCACCAACACGGTCAGCACCGCAAGACGTTCCAGAACATGCAAGAATCCATCGTGAAACGCTGATCGCTAGACCACGCCTGTCTCACCCCGTCTTACAGCCGCCCGGACATCACCGGGACCCTTTCGACGCGTCACCCGATCATGGAAGAACGGCCCTCACTCTTCTCGGATCAGCCCGCCCTCTCGGACACGATGGCGGACGACGCGGTCGCGTATCGCCCGGTCAGCACCCTGGCCGTCCTCGGCGCCGCGTTGGCGCTGGCCTCGCCCCTGGCGCTGGCGAGCCGCCACTTCGCCGTGCTGCCGCTCATCGCCGCCGTGATCTGCATCGCGGCCGCCCGCGGCGTTCAGAAAGACCCCACCGCCCGTACGGGAGGGAGCCTGGCCTGGTTCGGCCTCGTGCTTTCCCTGGCGATGCTGGGGGCGACCGCCGTCCGCGGGCCCCTGCTGCAGCGGATGCACAAGGCGGACTCCGCCCCCGTCGCCGAGGCGTTCCTCAAGGCGATGACCGAGGGCGACCTCGTGACCGCTTACGAGCTCACGCTGCCCTACGAGGATCGCCGCCCTTCGGCGGAACACGCCGCCTTGTACTACGAGGCGAACGAAAAGGGCCAGCAGAGCCTGGCGGACTTCGGCGCCCGCGATGAGATCGCCCGTCTGGTCAAGAAGGACGCCCCCGCGCCCGAGCTGGTCGTCTGCACCCCCGCCACACGCACCCGCGGCAGGCATTCGCTCGCCTGGATCTATCGGGTTCCCGCCTCGGACGAAAAACCGGAGACGGGTCTCAAACTGCTCCTCGACCGCCCGGCGACCAACCGCCTCGGCCCCGCCGGCTGGCGCGTGGCGAAGATCGAGTTTGTGAAGCTCGCCAACTAATCGGGTTAGGCAAGCTCTTCGGTCGCGGCTCTCCGCGTCGCCGCTAGCGGCGAGTCCGATCGACCGTTCCAGCCCGCAAGGTTTCGCGCAACGGGCCCGTTTCGCCGGATTTTCCGGCTCGGCAAGCACTCTCGGCTTGCATGCTAGCCCGTGTCCTCGTCGATATCACGACCGATCAGGCGAACCAAATCGGGCCCGGCGACGCGTGTTGTGTCGCCCGGCGATCGCATTTCCCGTTCGCTCGCAGAATCGAACGGACGCGAGCATTCCCCCCCAGAAGGAGCTGATGGTGATGACACTGCGATGGACCATGGGCGTTGCCCTGGTCGCCTTCGGTGGCGCGACCGCGTCCGCCGAAACGGCGATCGAAGCGGCGTTCGACTACCAATTGACCTCTTGCTGTGAAGCCTCCGGCTGCTGCGACGAACCGTCGTGCGGTTGCGAGGAGCCCAGCTGCGGCTGCGAGCCCAGCTGTGGTTGTGACGACGGCTGCTGTGGCGATGGCTGCTGCGAGCCGAGCTGTGGGTGCGAGCCCTCTTGCGGTTGCGACGATGGATGCTGCGGCGACTCGTGTTGCGGCGACGCTTGCGGATGCGGATCGACCTGCTGCGGCGGCGGGTGCTCGCTGCTGGGCGACTGCTGCCTGGGCGACGCTTGGACGCTCAAGGGTGAAGTCGACCCGTGCGGTTGCTGCGCGATCGACTTCGGCGGCTGGACCCAGTTCGGCTACCACAGCGACAACGCCCGGCTGTCGCAGAACCGCAACGACAACCTCGCGTTCAACGACCGCGAAGACCGCCTGAACCTGCAGCAGCAGTGGTTCTGGGCCGAGAAGGTCGCCGACGGCTCGTGCGGCTTCGACTGGGGTTTCCGCGCCGACCTGATGTACGGCACCGACGCCCAGAAGACCCAAGCCTTCGGCAACCCGGCCGGCAGCTGGGACTTCGCCAACGGCTGGGACTACGGCAACGGCGCCGCGGGCTTCAACTACGGTTGGGCCATGCCGCAGCTGTACCTCGAGATCGCGAAGGGTGACTGGAGCGTGATCGCCGGTCACTTCTACACGCTGGTTGGCTACGAAGTGGTGACCGCTCCGGACAACTTCTTCTACAGCCACGCCCTCACGATGTTCAACAGCGAGCCGTTCACCCACACGGGTGTCTTGGCGACCTACAGCGGCATGGACAACGTGGAGCTCTACGGTGGTTGGACCGCGGGCTGGGACACCGGCTTCGATCAGTACGGTGACGGCAGCAGCTTCCTCGGCGGTTTCAGCACGAACCTGACCGACGACGTCGCCTTCACCTACATCACGACGATGGGCGACTTCGGCGCCCGCTCGCGTGGCTTCGGCGCCCCGGCGCTCGGCGCCGGTGGCGACTACAGCCACTCGCTCGTGTTCGATGTCGCGGTCAGCGACAACGTGAACTACGTCTTCCAGAGCGACCTCGTCGGCATCGACGACCGCAACGGAACGGTCACGGCGAACGACCAGGTCGGCATCAACCAGTACTTGTTCTACACGATGAACGACTGCTGGGCCGCGGGCACCCGCCTCGAGTGGTGGAAGTCGGACGGCTTCAGCTACCAGGAGCTGACCATGGGCTTGAACTACAAGCCGCACGCCAACGTGATCGTCCGTCCGGAGCTCCGCTACGACTGGACCGCCTCGGACGCCGCGGCGGCCAACATGGGCTTCGCCGACGCGTCGACCTACAACAACTGGTCGTTCGGCTGCGACGTCATCCTCACCTACTGAGCGACGACCCGCCGCTGAAAACCGGCTGCTAAACACCAACGACCCGCGGGCCCCCCTTGGGGCCCGCGGGATTTTTTATGCGCGGGGCGGGAGAACCGCGGCGTCGCCGCTCACGAGAGTGGTCTAACGGCTCCGCGACGGCTTCCTTACGATACGGGCTCTACGGAACCCCATCCCCGAGCCGACACCGATGTCCGACGCCGAATCGAACCCCACCCCGCCCGGCCCGCTGGAGGCCTACCAGCGACGCGTGCTCGGCGTGCTGGTCGAGAAGGCCAAGACCACGCCCGACGCCTACCCGCTGTCGCTCAACGCGCTGCGGTCCGGTTGCAACCAGAAGAGCAACCGCTTCCCCAAGATGGAGCTCGACGAGGACCAGATCGAGCGGACCGTCGATTCTTTGCGGGCGATCGGGGCTCTGACCGTGGTGCAGGGGGATTCGCGTGTCGAGCGATTCCGCCACCGCCTGTACGACTGGCTCGGCGTTGAGAAGGCGGAGCTGGCCGTCGTCGCCGAATTGCTGCTCCGCGGCGCCCAGACGGTCGGCGACCTCCGCGGACGGGCCGCCCGCATGGAGCCGATCGCCGGCATGAGCGAGCTGCGGCCGATCCTCGACTCGCTGGTCGCGAAGGGCTTGGTCCGGTACCTGACCCCTCCGGGGCGTGGCGCGGTGGTGGCGCACACGTGCTACTCCGAGAAGGAACTGGCACGCGTCCTCCGCGACCTGGGCGTTGCGGGCGAGCCGGTCGCGGCTCCGCCGGCCGCCGCTCCTCCCGCTCCGGGGCCCGCGCCGGTCGCCCCCCCTCCGCCCCCGGCTCCAGCCCCACCAACGCCGCCGGCGGATGACCTTTCCGACGAGCTCGCCGAGTTGCGGGAAGAACTGACCGCCCAGATCAGCGAACTGCGTGATGAGGTCGAGCGGCTCAAGCAGCGAGTCGAGGGCTGAACGACCGGATCGCCCCGCGGTTCAGCGACCTAGAGTTTGGGACCCCGCGGCCCGCCTCCCCCGGTTCGATTCCAAGGTATGACCCCCGCTCCGACCGCCGATCGGCCCCAGCAAGCCCCGCTCGCCCGGCTGGCGGCGTGGGTCCGCCGGCGTTTGGTCTGGCTGCTGGTCGCCTGCTACGGCCTGGCCGCGTTCGCTCCCGGGGCGGGCTTGGCGATGCACCGGCTGGGCGCCTCGGACGACGCCGGCACGATCGCCCCGCTGCGGTTCTCGCTGGTGCTGGTCGGCGTGCTGCTCTTCTGCGGGGCGGTCTCGGTCGAACTGCCGAAGCTCCGTGAGTTGACTCAGAGGCCCGGCCTGCTGTCGGCGGCGCTCGGCTTGGTCTGGGTCCCCGGGCTGTTGGTCGTCGCGGCGTGGAACGCCCTGGCGGCGGGGTGGCTGCCGCCGGAGCAGGTCACCGCCCTGGCGCTCGGCCTGGCGCTGGCCGGGGCGATGCCGGTCGCCAACTCGGCGGTCGCCTGGACGCACCAGTCGGGCGGCAGCCTCGTGTGGGCGTTGGGGCTCGTGGTGCTGTCGATCTGCCTCTGCCCCTGGGTCACGCCGGTGGTGATGCGGGTCATGGGGCTCACGCTCTCACCGGGCAACGCGGCGCAGGCGGCCGAGCTCGTCTCGCGATTCACGGGCGCCGTGTTTGTGTTCTGGGTGCTCGGCCCGACGCTCCTCGGCTTCGCCACGCGGTCCATTCTGGGCGGCGCCCTGATCGAGCGGGGACGGACCTTCCTAACGCTGCTCTCCGCGGCGGCGCTGCTGCTGCTCAACTACGCCAACGCCGCGAAGGCCTTGCCGAGCCTTTTCGAACAGCCCGATTGGCCCCTGCTGGGAACGACCTGCGTGGCCGCCGCCGCGCTACCGATCGTGGGGGTGACGGCCGCCTGGGGGGCGAGTCGGGTGCTGGGGATCGCCCGGCCGACGCGGCTCGCGTGGGCGTACGCCCTGGGGATGAAGAACACGGGCCTCGCCCTCGGGCTGGCCGGGGCGACGCTCGGCGATCAGCCGGTCGCCGTGCTGGTGATCCTGGCGGTGACGCTCACCCAGCACCTGGTCGCCGGGGCGGTGCACGCGGTCGTTAGCCGGCGCGTTAAGAGCAGCTAAGCCATCACGGCAACGATTGACGGCGCCCGCCCAGGTCGACGCCTCCTGTGCACCCCGGAACTCTCTTCACTGCGAAACCACTTCGCCACCGTCGCGAGTTGCCATGGCCCGCCAATTGGCAATAGCTATGTCGTCGGCAACGAATCGCACCGAACCATCCATCATGGCTGAGTTGACCCCTCCGGGATGGTGGCTTCTCGACGTGATGATGGCGTAGCTGGAAGGACCAGGTGATCCACCGTTTAGCTTGCCTTCCTGCCATGAGTTGTAGTCGCCATCGAAAATCTGCCCGGCGTTCTCAAAGGGTACCCGGGTATTCGGTGGCATAGTCGCTGTGAAGCCCGTGTGATGCACGCGGCCGTCAGGCCATTCCGTATGACCGGTGTTCTTGAACTGTGCACCGGAATCAGTAGCCGCTGAAGCCGCCTCTACGTCTTCAGGTATGTTAGTGCTGCCAGGTCCACCGTTCCGCTTGTATGCGGTCCACGCCTTGACTTCGCTCACCGCAAGCGTCTTGCTAGTTCCATCGGTGATTCGCGACATACGCAGATTGCTGTCCGGGAAAAAGACCCCGTCGCCGCCTTCTTGGGTAAGTGGGTCGTAGACGAACCAAGTCCCGAAGTTGAATCCATAAGTCGTGGGCCAAAGTGCTGGCCGGTTATCCGTGAAGGTCCGAACTACAGCGGCTTCGGGGTCACTAGGGCATGCAAAAACCGGGATCTTCAATCCATCAATGATGCTTTGCTCATCCCAGGCAAGCCGGATATCTACTTCTTGAAATAAGGCGCCTTCCTCAAGGAACGGGAGAATTCGCCCATGAACGCCCCATGAGCCGTTGTTTCCGGGCACATTAACGTTGCGTACCTCAGCACTCGGAGGCAACTTCCCAGCGATGCTCTCGAAGTTCATGACCGCCAACGAGAGTTGGTGGAGATTGTTCAAGCAAGAGCTTCGGCGGGAAGCTTCTCTAGCGGCCTGAACGGCGGGAAGTAGGAGGGCTACGAGTATGCCGATGATCGCTATGACTACTAGCAACTCGACAAGAGTAAATCCAACAACGCGATGCTTGCCGTGCGTCATGGCAGAGGCCCCTTCTAGGCAGAGTGATTGTTCCGCAATCAGCGTATCCGAAAACGGGTACTACGTGACAGCTCGGGTTCGCATCCTGACCACTGGGGCTAACTGCATAAGGTGTGACCCTCATGAGCCACCAAGGTGATCGTGCATGTCGTGCAAATTGACCGCGCGATCGCAGTTAGGGCGCCTGCTTCTGAGCGATGACGACCCACGGGCCGCGGGGATCGGCCGACAGGGTCTTGGGCTTCACGGGGGCGTAGGCGCCCAGGTAATCGCTTCCGGAGCGACCCAGGATGTCGGGGTAGGCGCCGAGCAGGACGCCCCGATTCGCGTCGGGCGCCGCCGCGATGCGGCCCTGTAGCTCCTTGCTCAAGCGGACCGGCTTGGCGGCGCTGGTGTGGCTCGCCAGGTCGCGGTGCTGGAGCACGAGGCCCCGCCGCTTGGCCCCCTCGAAGCCGTCCGCGCCGGTGTCGACCAGGAGGATTTCCGCGGTGCCTGTGGTCGCCTCGATCTCGTCGAACTCGGCGAAGTCGCCCAGTTCGATCGACATGGCCAGCACGCCGACGACCGGCCGGCGGCCCTCGCTCCGCTTGCCGTAGATCGGCGTGGAGAAGGCGACCTTCAGCTTGCCGGGCGCGGAGCTGCTGTCGTAGACCGCCGAGCGGTGCGGTTCGCGGATCGGCTCGACCCCGGTGACCCCTTTTTCGAGGTCTTTGCCCCGGCCGTGGAAGTAATCGCGGTGGGCGTAGCTCTCGCCGATCGACTTCGGCGAGTGGGGCGCCCGGGCGATCTGCACCCCCCGGGCGTCGGTGACGAACCAGCTGGCGGAGCGGTAGTGGAGCTTCTCGTCCCAGCGGCCCCGTTGCTGGATCAGCCAGTTCTCGAGCGGCCCCTCGCCCGCCTCGACGGTGGCGATCCACTCGGGCAATCGGGGCTCGTCGGCGGCGGTCTCCAGCGCGTGGACGCGGGAATCGATGGCGTTGGCCATCTCGCGGGCGGCGAAACCGGCGTCGCTTTTTAGCTTGTCGGCGTGCATCGCCCGGTCGTCGCCCCGCATCATCACGGCCAGCAGGGCCGCGCAGGCGGCCAAGGTGACCAACGCCGGGAGAATCCAGCGTCCCCAGCCCGAGCCGGCCGGGTCGGTCGCTGTGCCATCCAGGCGGCGGCCGCTGGGGACGTTCGTTTCGGCAGGCTCGTCCCGTTCGGGCCGGGTGTCGAGGTGGTGGTCCGATCGCCGCGTTGAGGAGCCCCCCGACTTGCGGTAACGCGTGACCCGCTCGGCAAGCCCGTGCCCGGCGGCGAGGGGGGTGAGGGCTTCGACCACGTCGAGCGGCGTTTGGGGGCGGTCTTCCGGCCGCTTGGCGAGCATCCGCTCGACCAGCCGGGCCAGCTCGGGCGGGGCGTCGCAGCGGCCGGACAGCGGCGGGGGCGGCTCGGTGGCGTGGCTCCGCTCCGGCTTCAGGTCCGACTGCGCGAACGGCGGCTCGCCGGTCAGCAGGTGGTAGAGTGTGCAGCCCAGGCTGTAGATGTCCGCCCGGATATCGACCGAGGTCGTTTTCCACTGCTCGGGCGGCATGTAGTGCCCCGTCCCCATGCCGCCGCGGTCCATCTGCGTGAGCCGGTCCTCGCCGTCGACGGGGGCCAGCAGGGCGAGGCCGAGGTCCATCAGCTTGACCACCGGCAGCTTCGTCGAGGCGCTGCGGGCCGTGAGGCTCCCCGCCGAATCGACCGGGGCGTGGGGGCTGCTGGCGAGCGTGAGCATCAGGTTGGAGGGCTTCACGTCGCGGTGCACGAGGCCCTCCTCGTACAGGTGCTCAAGGCCGAGGGCGGCTTGCCGGGCGATCTCGCAGGCGTCGGCGATCGGCAGCGGGCCCTCGTTGCGGAGCAGCTCGTCGAGGCTCACCCCGTCGATGTACTCCATGACCAGGTAGTGCGTCTCGTCGCCGGGCGAGGAGGAGTCGATCGCCACCACGAGGTTCGGGTGCTCCAGCGAACCGTTCGCCCGGACCTCTTGGTAGAACCGCCGCACGACCGATTCGCCGCCGGATTCCACCAGGTCGGGGCGGATGATCTTCACCGCCCGGGCGCGGTCGAACTGGGCGTGGCGGGCCTTGTACACGTTGCCCATGCCGCCGGCGCCGAGCAAGTCGCCCAGCTCGTAATTGCCCAGCCGCCGCGGCCGCACCGAGGTGGCGACCGCGCTGCTCGAGCCCGCCGAACCGGGGCGCCGGCTGCCGGAGTGCTCGATGTACTCGGTCAGACCCATGGTCCTCGGGAGCACACTCCAGGAGCGTTCGCCTGTCTGCGAGGGCGTTTTTCGCGGTCTTGTCGGCTGTTGGTCGCCGCCGAGCAGCTCGAAGGTCTCGACCTTGCCGATCCCCTTCAGGTCGATTTCGCCGTGCGAATGCAGCCGTGAATCGGAGAGGGCGCCATCCTCGATGATCGAGGCGGTCGTTCGGGAGACCAGGATCTGCCCCCCTTGGGCGTGGTCGGCCAGCCGGGCCGCGTAGTCGACGGCTCGCCCCACGAAGTTGTCCGGGTCCGCCGGATCGGGCTGCGGCGTGCCCGCGTGCATGCCGAGCCGGACTTCGATGTTCAGGCCGTCGAACGCTTGGCCGGCGGCCTCGGTCGCGGGCTGGTGGTCCCGCAGCACCTGCAGCGCCCACCAGGCGGCCCGCAGGGTGTCAGGAAAAACCAGGAAGTGTCCGTCGCCGGCGGTCGAGACGACGCGCCCGCCCGCCTCGTCCAGGTGGGCCTCGATCCGCTGCCGGTGGGGCTGCAGCACCTGCTGCACATAGGCCGCGTCGCGCTGCGCGGCGTCGACCCCCGGCATCTTCGCCTTGAGACTCACCGAGCCCACCAGGTCGGTGAACACAAACGTGGTGAGGTGCGCCATCGAGACTTGCCGGGGCGGTCGCGGAGGGGGCCGAGAGGGAGCGAACAATCAGCAGGCATCTTACGGCCTAACCCGCCGCTCTGGCGATGTCGGTTGCCCCGCTTTCCGTCCAGCCAAGCCGCGCCCGCTAGTAAGACTCGGTGACCGGCTGCCGCATCCAAAGACGCTTGCGACGAGCGCAAAAAAAGAGGGCCGGCGACTGTCACCAAAGGGAAGTCACCGGCCCACGAATGAGTGCGTTAAGTAACGCCAAGCCGTGCCACGGAGGGCGAAAGGGGCTTGGCGGATTCCGTCGGTTCGTTACGAAAAAGTCCTTGAAAAACAGGGTTATTCGGTCACGGGATGCGTGGGCGGCAAGCGACTGCCCGTTCGTGTATCGATCGACCTGCGCCGCGCTTCGGCTCTGAGCGGGGCGGGCGCCTTGTTAGCGTCTGGCGGGGCTCTCAGAGCCTCCAGACAGGCGACGCGCCTCGGTTAAGGTCGCGGTCTATCGATGACGAAAAAGCCGTCGTTTGTCGCCTTCACGCCCGAGGAAATCGGGCGGCCGACCAGTCTGTCAGGGCCGTGGCGCTGACAGGGGGGGCCGCAGGATTGAGGACGAAATTAGCGACGTTGGCGTTGGGCCTCCGAAGGGTTGCTCGGACTCGATCGAACCGTCCCCGGCGTGGGCACGGCTCCATCAATTAGGACGCACGCGGTCGTCGTTGGGTTCCCTGCGAGGTCGTTCGCGGCGAGCTGGCCATCTCTCACCCGCCTCGCTTCCAACAAGAACCGTGATATCGCCTCCGCGGACCGCGAGTCAAAGCAATTTGGGACTTTCTGGGCTCTCTCCGAGCGATTTCATGCCGCCCCGTTCGGCCTGCACCGGTCGGTGAAAGACGCCCGTTTACGGCGCCGGCAATAGCCCGCTGGGGCGCCGCCGAACCCTCATCAGCGGCGCGATCCGCAGCGGCTATCCGTGCGACCCGCACGACCCGCCCCCGAGGGCCCCCAGATGCTCGCCAGGGGGACGCCCCCTCGGTTAGTCTGGGGACTATGCGGCGAGTCTGGGGGCGATTCCCCCTGGCCCCCGACCTCCCCGGGGTCGCCGCGAACTCCGGAACACCACCCTTTGAGAAGAGACGGCCTCGTCATGCTCGGCCTGCGCTCCCTTTGCCTCCTCGCCCCGCTCGCTCTGGTCGGTTTTGCGTCCGCAGCGCAGATCGATTTGCGCCTTGATGTGCAGTACAGCGGCGCTTCATCCAGCACCGGCGGCAGCTGGACGCTTTACGCTCGCACCGACGAGCAGGGCTTGTTCTCGCTGCAGGCGCCGCTGGTCGGCGTGGCGCCGACGGTCAACAACGAGTTGCCCCGAGGCCGCGTCAACGGCAGCGCGACGGTCAACGCCGGCTTCGCCACCTTCACCTCGTTGGGCACCCCGTCCGGACGCGACATCATCGCGGGCCAAGTGCTCGCTCCCTCGGGGCAGCAACAGGGGGTCTTTTACGGTGTCGGCACGCTCTCCAACGGCTCGCCCAACTTCCCCGGCAAGCCGGGCGGAACGAGCTCCTTGGGACCGAATATCACTTCGCTTACCGGCTTGCAGGACTCTCCCTGGGCGACCGACGACCCGCTCTGGTCGACCGGGGTGACCGTGGCCAGCGGCCTGTTTTCTGTGGGCGAGACGCCCGGATTCGGCGACGACCCGAGCCGTTTCGACGGCTCGTTGCTCACGTCGATCGGCGACCTAAGCACGCCCGGAGCACGCACACTCGACGTCGGTTTCACGACGCTCGTGGTCACCAACCTCACCTTCGGCACCGCAACGGGCGACTACAACGCCGACGGCCGTGTCGACGCCGCCGACTACACCGTGTGGCGTGACACCTCGGGCCAGAACGTCACGCCGCTCACCGGGGCCGACGGCAACGGGGACGGGCTGGTCAACGGCGCCGATCGCCTCGTGTGGGCCAACAACTACGGATTGGTCCAGGCCGGCTCGTCGGCGGTCGCCGTGCCCGAGCCAGCGGCCCAGATGGCCCTGCTGATCGGCCTGATGACGCTCGGAACGGCCCGCCGTGGGGGGCTGGGCATGCGGCGTCAGTCAGGAAAAAGCGAACAACCCGGATCCGTTGCTTGACAGCGACAGTCGGGCCGAACATATTCGGTGTTGTTACGGCTTCGGCCGTAGCGACTCCTCGTCTCGCTAGCGACTCGTCGCAGCGTCGGCCACAAGCTTCGGCCCTGATTCTGTTCAGAAGAGCAAACGCCCCTCTGACCCCAATCAGCCGAAGCCGCATCGCCTCCGCGGTGGTGGTCTCGAAGCGGTTGCTCTCCATCGCGGAGGGCAGCAGTCTGCGAGTGGAACGAAGGGTCAAGCGTTTTCGACTACGATTTTCACGCAATCTTCAAGCGATCGAAGCGGTCATCCGCGAAACGCGCAGAAAACCAGTCGTTTTCTGACAAGAAGCTTGAAATGCAGATCATCACCTAGTTGAATGGCGTGTAAGGCCACTCGTGGTCTTGTCAGCACGTCTCGGCGAACCTCGGTTTGCGGGACAGGCTGTCGAGGCAGGGTGCCTGCAAGCAAGGGATAGGGCTCGCCCACCCCGGCACAACGCCGAACGCAACACGATGCCGAACGCAACACGATGCCGAAAGCATCACGATCAAGCACAACGCGATTTACTAGTACCTCAACGATTTTTCCTTACTTCGAGTTTTCCGCAGGTCGCCCAGCTAAACAACGCTCGGCAACTCTGGTGAATCTCATTTCTCAAGTGGGTGGAGAGAAACGAATGTCCTGGAAGAGCTTTGCATGTCTGGCCGCACTCGGAGCCATGTCGGCCCCGGCTGTCGCCGCCCCGTCCCTCTCGATTGCCGATGACGGCTCCGGCACCGCGACCGTCAGCGTGACGACCGACGCCGTTGGCTCGATCGGTGTCGAGATCGGCATCGAACTCGGCGCCGGCCTGACGCTTGTCAGCGCCACCGAGAACACGACCAACTTCGACACGGAAAACCCGGGCGACAACCCGTTCATCGCCGGCTCGCCCGTCGGTGGCGACGGCGAAGGCCTGGACATCGACACCGGCGCTGGCTGGATCTTCGCCGCCTTCGGCGCCGACCTCGCCATCGGCACCCACGAGCTGCTCACCTTCGACTACACGGGTGCGGGCGACGCAACCGGCACCGGTCTGGTGGCCCAAGCTGGCGCTCTCAACGACATCGGCACGGTTGTCCAAGCTCTGGATGATGACCCCGGCACCGGCTTCCTCGCTGGCGACTTCGATGGCAACGGCTCCGTCGGCGACGGCGACCTGACCCTCCTCCTCAGCAACTGGGGTGGCGCCATTCCCCCGGTCCCCGCTGGTTGGGATGGTGCTCAGCCGACCGCTCCCGGCGTCGGCGACGATGAGCTGACCGCTCTGCTCGGCACTTGGGGTCAGTCGGCCGCCGCGGTTGCGGTTCCCGAGCCGACCGCCGCTCTGCTCGGTTTGATTGGTATCGCGTGCCTGGGCGTTCGTCGCTCGGTCTGAAGATAGAATGGACACGTTGGCCAACGAGTGGCGGCCCGAACGTGAGGGCCGCCACCGTTCGCCAGGGAATGAATACGACAAGGTGTAATTGCTAATGCAGCAGTGAGTTCGACATCCCAATGTCACCGCTTCTCACAAGAAGCATGTCTCTTTCGAAGCCTTTCGGAATGAGATGGAACAAACGGACCGAGAAGATCTCGGGCATTCCCCTTTAAGCACGCAATTTCATTCAACACGCGAGAATCACAACTATGCGTAACATTTTCTTCGCTGCCCTGTTCGCCCTTTCGGCCTGCACCGCCAACGCCGCTCTGACCAGCATCGAGGTCATCAGCACGACCGGTGGCGATGTTCCGGCCGGCCACGTCGCGAACGACATCATCATCGGCTTCGAGGGCCAGCTCTTCGGCCAGCAGATGATCGTTGACCTCAGCAGTGGTGCGATCAACCAGGACGCCTTCGGCAGCAACCTTGCCCCGACCGACGCTCTGCTGGTTCCGTTCCCGGCTCTCGCTTACGACACCTTCGTGTCGATGGGTGGTCTGACGGCTGACACGTCGGCCAGCACGCTCTTCGTTGGTGGTTCGACTGAGCTCCCCGGCTCGACCGGCACCGAGAAGTTCGACACCGAGGGCATCGACGCCGCTTGGGCGCCGTCGCCGGGTGTTGTCGTCAGCGACCAACAGGGCTTCCTGACCGCCCGCGTCGTTCTGACCGATGACGCGAACGGCGCCGCCTTCTACTTCGGCAACGCCGGCGGTCAAGGCGTCAGCTTCGAGGGTGGCAAGGTTGAGAACGGCGTTCTCAGCTTCATCCCCGAGCCCTCGACCGCGCTGCTCGCCGGTCTGGCTCTGGTTGGCTTCGTCGCCCGCCGCAAGTGAGTTTGACGACCTTCGCTTCGGCGAGGGACAAGTGCTGAACGTTCAGCACGCATAAACAAAGAGAGGTCCGTGGGTTCGCCCACGGGCCTCTTTTTTTGTTGCGCCCCTAAGGAGCAGACCGTGTCGTTGGGTTTGACTGCCGTGAGAGCTTCTTGGCGATCCGTGGCGCTCTTGGCGTCTTGGCGGTTCTCTTCAGAGGGGGGCCCGATCGAGATTGGCAGACCTTGCCGGCTGCGTTGAGTTAAGCGAGCAATCGGGAAGCGCGGGACCGGCGGGCGTGCCGGGTCGATCCTGACACGGGAGACCGTCTGTCCGTAGCGGTGGCGCCGGCTGTGCTAGCTGGCGGTGGCGTGTGAGTAGGACAACGGTCCAAGTCCGTGCCCCACGCCATGCCGCCTTGATGCGTTCGTCCCTCAGCCACCGCCAAGAGCTCGCTCGCCCTTGGGGATTGGTGGCGATCGGAACGATGGCCCTCGTGCTAGGGTGGCGAGCTGTCTGGTTGGCCACGGAACCCGCGCCCCCTAGGGCCGCGAGCACCTCTCACCACGTCCCGGACAAGCAGGAACCCCCCCTCAAGGCGGCTCCGAAGCGGTTGACCGAGCGCGAGTACGCGGCGATCGTTGGGCTCTGCCCGACCTCAGCGGCGGAATTGCCCGCCGAAATCCTGCCACGGACGGTGCAGCAGCCCACCGATGCAGCTAGCAGAGGCCCCAGGGGCCGTCTCACTGGGATCCGACTCGCGTCGCGGGACCCAAATCAAGGGCTCTCCGGCGCCGTGGAGACGCGGGGCGCTCAGTCGGACGCAGGCGAGGGGTGGCTGGTCTCCCCGGACGCCTGGTTCGTGCCGGAGGACCGCCCCGATCCAGCGCCCGCTCCCACAGCCGAGGCGCCCGACCCCGCGTCTCCTGATCCAGCCAACCCAGAGCCAGCTGACCGCGACCCTAGCCCGCCCGCGAGCAAGCCGTCTCCCCTTGGGCAAGCGCCGCCGCCGTTGGTGCTTGAACCACCCGATGAGAGTGGGGCGGTAGAGCCGGTGCCTGACCGGGCGGAAGCGAGTTCCCCCGGCCCCGCTGGGATCCCGGAATCCATCAAGTCAGCGCCCCTCGTCGAGTTGATCGAGCGATTCGGCGAAGGGTCGGATCGCCCCGAGGGAGATCATGAGGAGTTCGGCCCACCAGTAGCGAGCGACGCGCCCTCGGGTTCGGAACCACTCTTCAGCCCTCCCGGCGTGGCGGCGCCGGTCGATGAACGGACGGACGAGAGGGCCGAAGCGAGTTCCGCCCCGGCGTTCCCGGCGCCCGCCACCCCGCATGTGGAGGCGGAACGGGGCTGGGAAGGCCCATTTGATCGCGTCGCCCCGACACGCCCGGCGGCGCCACCGAGGGAGCAGCCCGAGGAGACTCCGGGCGCCCCCACGCAAGACGTCGAGCCAGCGACACCCGCTCTTGGGCCCGCCAGCCCCGAGATTCCTCCGCCCGCATCCCCCATGCCGGCAGCGGAGTCTGAGGTCGTCGCCACTCCGCCCGCCGCCCCGACGCCGCAGCGTAAGGCGGTCTTTGCGGCGCCGAAGTTATCCCAGCCGGCGACCGCGGCGCCGCCGGCAGCCCATCCCGGTGGGGGAGCGAAGGCGGCAGCCGAGGCCCGCGAGGCGGCGGAGGGTAAGTCGGCGGACGAGTCGCACCGCGAGCTGTTCGCGAAGAACTGCTACCCGTCGGCCCAGGACTGCGCGGTCTGCCACCAGCGGATCTACGACCAGTGGAGTGTGTCGAGCCACGCCTACGCGTTCGTCTCGCCGATGTTCCACCGCTTCGAGCAGACGATCAGCAAGCTGAGTCAGGGGACGGTCGGTCATTTCTGCCAGCGCTGCCACTCGCCCGTCGGCACGGCGATGTACGAGGCCCGCAGCACGCCGTACGACCAGATGATCCCCGCCGCCCAAGAGGGCGTGACCTGCATCGTCTGCCACCGGGTCAATCAGCGATGGGGCAAGAGCAACGGCGACCGCCGGGTCGTGCCGGGCGACATCCACGCGCCGGTGTACGGCGGAGTCGGTGGCGATGGCGTGGCGACGGCGATCGCCGATAAGAAGTCGTACAAGGTGAAGACCTCGCCCCACGAGAAGGGCCCCGGCCAGGCGATCCACACCGAGGGGCGCTTCTTCGACCAGCTCACCCAGGCGGAGGCGTGCACCAGCTGCCACCAGGTGGCGGTCCACCCCGGCATCAAGCTCGAGGTCGTGTGGGAGCAGTACCGCGCCTCGCCCGCGTGCAAGAAGGGGGTCACCTGCCAAGAGTGCCACATGGGCCGCGTCCCCGGCATGGCGGGGGGCTACAACTACGGCCCGATCGCCGAGATGAACGGCAAGACGGTCAACAACCTCCGCAAGCAGTCGAGCCACGTCTTCTACGGCCCGGGCTACTCGATCGCGCACCCGGGCGTCTTCCCGCAGCACAAGGACGCCGGCGACTGGACCTTCGCCGAGTGGATGCAGTTCGATTGGCGGGCCGGCTGGGGGACCGACGAGTTCGAAGAGAAGATCGAGGAGTACGAGGACAAGGAGGTCGACACGGCGGCCTGGTTCCCCAAGGTCTGGTCCGACCCCGACGACCGCTACGACGCCCGCGACATCGTCGAGGACAACCTCGAGCGGCTGAAGACGAAGCGGCGTTACCGCGAGCTGGTGATGGAGAACGGCTCGCACGTCGACGGCCCCTTCTTCCGCCAGCCGCCGCGGGCGGGCTTCGACCTGAAGTTCGACTACGTCGTGGCGAACAAGAACGAGGGGCACAATCTGCCGACCGCGTCGCTCGGCGCGCAGCCGCAGCTGTGGGCGAACGTCGTGCTGATCGGTCCGCGCGGGCAGCGGCTGTGGGAGAGCGGCTACACCGACTCGGGCGGCGACCTGTGCGACATCCACTCGGTCGACGTCCGCGAGGGCCGTGCGCCGTTCGACAAGCAGCTGTTTAATTTGCAGACGATGTTCCTGATCACGGGCGCTTCGGGGACCGATCGCGAGTTCTACCTGCCGGTGAACTTCAGCTTCGACCAGGTGCCCCACCTGAGGCCCGGCACGACGCCCTACACGGTGTCGAACCACCCGCCGTTCATCCGCATGGAGAGCCGCTCGCTCGCGCCGCTGGGCAAGAAGCGGGTGAAGTACACCGTGCCGGGCGAGCTGTTGCGCGAGCGGGGCCGGTACCGCCTGAGCTTCCGCCTGCGCAACCGGACCGAGCCGATGTACTTCATGCGGCTCTGTCAGTCGACGCCCGAGATGCTGCGCTCGATGACCGAAGGGACGCTCGACATCCACCCGCAAAGCGTGGAGTTCGAAGTCCGCTGACCGCCCATCGTATGAAACGATCCGCAACCCATGTCGCCCGCCTCGCTGCGGCCTGCCTGATCGGCTGGCTGGCGGGGGGCGTCTGCGCGGCGGACGAGCTGTTCAAGCCGCCGGCCTCATCTTGCCGGGAGGGCGACGCTCCTGCGGAGCCGGTCCCGGGGACCCGCTTCGAAGCTCGGCGGGAGCCTCGCCCTCCCTCTTCGCTCAGCACTCATCGACAGGGTGCCTCTTGCCCCCAGGAGCCGGTGCGGGTTGCCATGACGTGCGGCGTCGGCTCGCCGGGGCAGCCGGTCGTGGGGCGATTCGGTCTGTTCGCGCCGCCGCCACTGGAGAGCCCCGAGCTGCCCGTCGAGGCGTACGCCTGCCCGGAACCGGCGGCGAAAGACGACAAGAAGGCGAAGGGCAAGAAGAAGGACGAGGAGCCGAAGCTCCCCGAGATCGAGCACCACCCGGTCTGCCACGACCCGCGCGCCTGCGCGACGCCGTGCGGCACCGGCGACTTCAGCGCGGACGCCTTCTTCGCGCCGTACGAGCCGTGCGGCGAGCTGATGACCTACCAGGGCAAGTCGGAGATCAAGACCCAGAGGCCGCTCATCGAGTGGGGCGCCCCGTTCTACGGCCCCGGCCCCACGCCGATCGGTGGCGAGGAGTTCGGGCCGACGAACCTGAGCTTCCACCGCTTCTACGTGTACGGCGACTACCGCGTCGGCCTGGCGCACAACGACCTGGCTAACGACTCGCAGACGGTGCTCGCCCACCGGCTGAACCTGGAGCTCGACTACCAGATCACCTCGACCGAGCGGATCCACGCCTTCCTGGGCCCGTTCCAGAAGGACGCACGGTTCATGCGGGTGGCCGATGGCGAGTTCATCGAGGAGCTCGACTTCTTCCAGGCGGAGACCGACACGCTCTTCTTCGAGGGCGACTTCGGGGCGATGCTCGGCGGTTTCGAGCACACCTACGCCCCGTTCGACTTGCCGTTCACGGCCGGCCTCATCCCGCTCTTGTTCCAGAACGGCGTCTGGTCGCTCGACGCGATCGTCGGCGCCGCGGTGACGTTGCCCGCGCAGAACAGCCCGCTGCTCGACTGGTCGAACTTCGACGTCACCCTGTTCGGAGGCGTCGATCGGATCAGCAGCGACGCCTTCGGCTTCGACGAGGACGACGCCGCCGTGATCGGCGCCACCACGTTCATCGAGTCGCGTGGCGGGTACTTCGAGATCGGGTACGGCTTCGTCGACGACCAGGAGGGGGGCGGACGCAGCTACCACAACTTGGGCGCCAGTTACACGCGGCGGTACGCCAATCTGGTGTCGAACTCGGTCCGCTTGATCCTCAACGCGGGGCAGGAGACCGGCGCCGCGGAGCAGACGGCCGACGGCGCGCTCCTCCTGATCGAGAACACCTTCCTGACGAACAACCCGTACAACGTGCTGCCGTACATCAACGTCTTCGCCGGCTTCGACAAGCCGCAGCCGCTGATGCGGGCGGGCGCCTTCGGCGGGGTGCTGTTCAACACGGGGATCCTCTTCCAGAGCGATCAGCTGACCGGCTACCCGACGCTCGACGCGACCGGGCACGACACGTACGGCGCCGCGATCGGCGTCGAGCTGCTGTCGCCCGAGTTCAACCAGCAGCTGATCGTCGAGACCGCCGTGCTGAAGGCCCGCGGCGCCCTCGCCGACCGCAACACGGCGGGCGACCAGGTCGGCGTCGGCGTGCGTTGGCAGAAGGCCCTAACGACCGCCCACCTGATCCGCGCCGACGCGATGATCGGCCTGCTGGATAACTCGGACGATGTGCACGGGGCGCGGGTTGAGTACCGTTGGAAGTTCTGAGCGCGTGTCCCCCTCCCCCTTGTGGGGAGGGGCTAGGGGAGGGGGCGAATCGGGTACCCGGCTTCACCACCCCTCCCTAACCCTCCCCATCAAGGGGAGGGGATATGGCAACACCTGAATAGGTTGTGATGCGGCATGCCTACAGAAAGCCAACTACTCCGCGATGACATCGTTGGCCAGCAGATCGCCGGCATCTATCGAACGCCTTGGGAAACCGAACCAGATGGGTTTGGCGGATGCACGACTTACGTTGTGATTGAAAGCGGCGTGGCATTCTCACTCTCGAGCGCGTACTACGATTCAAGGGAGCCGATCATCGCAGTTGATTCCGTGAGCAGTGAAGCAACGCTCTGTGGTGAGAAGTACCTGCTACAGTGCTCTGGTGCGACTATTAATGAGGTGCTTGTCTCCGAGTACTGGCCGGGGCTTGGATTGTTGCTGTCTAATTCTATGTTGCTCTATGAGACAGACTTCCCGAGTCCAGTGTGCTCTGGTGCGCTTGTTATCGGGCCGTATGCAGATAAGGTTGGGCAAACCTACGAGATGGATGAGGTTGAGCCGTACTGGCCCTGATGGTGCTGAGGACTATCTAACCGGGCTCACATGATAATTATGGCACTGCGTGCACCGATCCCCCGCGGCGTGGGGGCGGTGGCATTCGATGCAGGCTGCCTTTGAGAGCGTGACGAACTCGCTCGTGAAGCGGTGGGGGTCGGCACCCGTGTAGTTCACCACCGACTCGGCCGCCGGGTCGAGCTGGTGGCAGTGGGTGCAGGTCGCTAGCTCGGGCTGGATCAGGTGGGGGCGGTGCGAGAACTTCGTGAAGCCGCGCGGCTCGTTCAGCCGGTCGCGGCCCCGCCAGTTGATCGTGAGCCGGTCGCCGGATTGCTCGACGCTGTGGCACTCGAGGCAGCCGCCCGGGGCGCCGGGGCGTTTGAACTCGGCGAGGCAGGCGTCGCGTAGCGCGGCCCGCTCCGGCGGCAGGGCGGCGATCGCGTCGAGCCAGGCGCGGAGGAACGGGTCGTCGTGTCCTGTGGGGCGGTAGGTGAGTTGCAGGCGGTCGTCCTCGACCTGCCAGCCGCCGCCGGCGGTGCGGTCCTCGATCGCGTCGAATGGTTCGGGCGGCGCCTGATCGCCCAGCCAGGTGGCCTGGATGCGGTCGATCAGCTCGACCGGCAGCCGCGCGACGAGGTCGGCAGTCGCCGCGCCGTCTGCTTGGCCAGTTAGGGTACTCAGCCGCCCGGCGATGGCGCCGTGGCCCTCCTCTTGCACCTCATCGAGCAGGCGGACCAGGGCGTCGGTCAGCGCTGCGGAGGCGGCGACGTCCGCCGGCTCGCCGGCGTCGAGATCGAAGAACGAGAAATCGTGCCCCAGTCGCTCCATCGCCGCGCTGGCGGCCGGGTCGGCGGCGAGCAGCAGCTTGGTGAACGCCGGCAGGTCGCCGTCGAAGTCGCCGAGCGCCCCTTCGGGCCAAGCGGCTGGCGCGGCGTCGGCGAGCGCTTCGCGATCGATCGTCGGCAACGCCAGGAAGGGGAGCCCCTCGCCAAAGCTGCGGACGAGGTCGGCGTCGTGGCACTCGGCGCACGCTTGTTGATAGTCGGGCCGGGCCGTCAGGTCGCCGGTCGAATCGACTTGATGGCAGACGCGGCAATCGAAATCGCGGTTCGCCTTGGTGTAGTGCGTCCCCTGGTGCGAAGCGTGGTTGAAGCGGATCCGCGTCCGTCGCGTCGTCGGCCAGACGCCGAAGTCGGGGTGGTCCTCGGCGAAGCTGTCGTAACGCTCCACGTGGCACGCCTGGCAGCGGGCGTCGGTGAGGGCGGCCAGGTCGTGCCCGGCGCCGTGGTGCTCTTGGTGGCAAGCGGCGCAGGCGAGCGGGTCCGAGGCGTGCCCGCCGTGGGCGGGCGAGCCGGGCGCCGCGAACAAGACCAGCGAGGCCGTCGCCGCCTGTGCCGTGGCGCGATGTCGCTTCGGCAACGCCTCAGTAGGGAGCCCGTGCGCCAGCAGCGGGGCGGCGGAGGGCGTCGCCAGGTCGCGGTGGCAGTTGAGGCAGAGATCGGATTGCGTCGCCCCGTCGTGCGACTCGCCGAGCAGGGCGGTCCCGACCCACGAGCCGAGCTGGTCGTTTGCGCCGGGGTGGCACGCGGCGCAGCGGTTCGACCACTCGCCGCGGGCGATCACCTGGGCGTGGTGCGTGGTGAGGCCGCCGGGCACGATCAGCTCATTGCGCCGGCCCGAGCCGAACAGCATGAGCAACGCGCCGACCGTGAAGATCGCCGCCCCGGTGATCCAGCGCCCTCGGATTGAGCGGAGCGAGCGCCGGGGTATGCAGCTGCGGGTGAGGCAGCAGCGGCCGTCGGGGCCCGGGCCGTCGGGGCAGGGTCCGCCCCGGTTGGGGCTGCGGTTGCAGCCCCAGCGGTCGCCGTCGCGCTGCGGGACGCACTCGCCCAGCTTCGGGCAGCGGCCTTGGCAGGTCGGTCCGACCGAGCAGGGGTCGGCCTCGTCGGTGAGTCCGCAGGTCCACTTCAGGTTGGGGCGATCGTAGTCGCCGGGCGTGTGGCTCATGGCGTCGGCCCCCCACGGAAGGCGAGCGCCAGCACCGCGTGCCCCAGGCCGAGCAGTAGCAGGCCCCACGTGAGCGCCAGGTGCCCGAACAGCCACGCCTTCAAAACACCCTGCCTGGCGGCGTGGAAGTCGATGTCGTCCTTGCGGCGGATCAGCTTGAAGAGCCGGTCGGACGCGTTGCGTTCGGGCTCGGTGAGGAAGCGGTCGATGCCGGTGAGTTCGCTGAACAACCGGCTCCGCGCGCGGGTCGTCGGCCACAGGGTGTATCGCAAGGCGCGGGGTCTGCCGAGGAAGCCGTGCAGGCGGTCGGCGTAGAAGTCGGCCAGCGTGAGCGCCCCGGTCGCGTGGACCGCGTCGAGCACCGTGGCGCGGGCCTCTTGCTGCACGCGCGTGCGGAGCCGCGGGATGCGCTCGTAGATGAACTGCTCGCTCGTGCGCGCGAGCTGCTTCGGGAGGGTGCGTGTCAGGTAGAAGCCGAGCACGCCGCTGCCGAAGGTCGCCAGGTACAGCGCGGCGAGGACCGACTCGACCCCGCCGTTGGGCCACCGCCCGCCGAGGTGCAGATAGAACAACACCGCCGAGGCGATCGCGATCACGAGGTGCGCCTGCAACCAACCCCGGCTGGTCCCTAGGGGCAGCCCGGGGAGCTTCTTGCGGAAGTGGTACGCGGCGAGGGCGAGCACCGCGGCGTACAGCGTGTAGCCGGTCCCGTAGGCGCTGCGGGCGAGGGTCGCGTCGAGCCGCTGCGCGAACAGCACGCACACGATCACCGCGCCGGCGGCGAGCGCGGCGTTGCGGTAGCGGCGGCGGACTTGGGTGCGGCGGTTAATGCTGGCTCCAGGCGGCGATGGCCGATGAGTCGGTCAGGTCGAGCCGCACCAGGGCGTCGTGCGGGCAGGCGTGCTGGCACGCCGGGCCGGTCGGTTGGTCGTGGCAGAGGTCGCACTTGGTGGCGCGGAGCAGCGGCTGGCCGGTCGCCTCGTCGAAGACGATCGCCCCGCCCGACTCGCGGACCTCGACCATCTGGATCGCTTGGTAGGGACAGCTGTTCGCGCAGGTCGAGCAGCCGACGCAGGTGCCGTCGTTGATGCGGACGACGCCGGTCTCCTCGTCACGGTGGATCGCGCCCGTCGGGCAGCCGATCATGCAGACCGGGTCGACACAGTGCATGCACGCCTCGGCGAACTGCGCCTGGTCGAGGGTCTGACCCTCGCGGATGAACCGCGGGTTGCCGTCGTGCGTCGCGGCGCAAGCGCGGACGCAGTCGTCGCAACGCGTGCAGCGGTCCAGATCGATCACCATCGACTGCGAGCCGTTCACGAGCCGCTGATCGACCAGGAAGTCGAGCGTCCGGGCCGGCGCGGCGCCGGGCGGGGGTTGGTGGGTGGCGTCCTGCTGCGCGGCGCGTTCGCGCCAACGCTGCTTCTGCGGCTCGGTGAGCGTTGGCGCGACCTCTCGGAAGAAGGTCTCCGGCGGGATGAGCAGTGTGTCGAGGCAGCCGACCGCTCGGATCGAGCGGCGCCAGACCGGCGGCTCGCCCCGCTCGGCGGCGACGACCAGTTCCTCGGCGCCCAGGGCGCGGCCCTTGCCCAGGTAGGCGATCGTGCGGTCCGCCTCGCCGAGCCGGCTGGTCATGCGTCCGAACCCCTTGCGGATGAGCATCACCGCCTCGACCGGTTTGCCCTGCTCGAGAACGAGCGGCTCGCGCTGCAAACGCTCCAACGCGTCGACCTGCGCGTCGTCGCGGGCTGAGTCGGACCAGTCGAACGACCCGAACGACCCGAACCGGACCGCTTCGGCGACCCGTTCGAGCGCCGCGTCGTCGAGCTTCGCCAGCAGCGGTGTGTGCCGCAGGTGACGCTGCAGGTGGTTCTGGCGATAGAGTTGGTCGATGTGCTCACGCAACGCGGGCGTGTGCTGCATGAGGTCGCGGAGTCCTTGCCAGCGGATCTCCAGTAGCACGCAGGCGGTCTCGGCGAACACGGTCGCCGTGTGCGGCGCGCGGGTGATGGCGGCCTGCTCACCGAACAGCTCGCCGGCTCCGAGGATCGCTGTCGCCGCCTCGTCGAGCACGCCCGGGATGTCTTGCAGGAAGACGCCCTCGTCGGCGCGAGTGGGCGTTGCGCTGACGGCGTCGCGCGAGCGGAGCTCAGGGACGCGAGATTGCCCGAACAGCCGCGCGACCGCACGCATCAGCTTCGCCCCGCGTGGTTCGGGCGGACGGCCGAGCGTCTCGGGGGGGAGGCTCTCGAGGGTGATCCGCACCTGGCCGTCGAGGACCAGCAGGGCGCTGGAACCGTAGTCCCCCTCGCGGACGATCAGCTCGCCCGGCTCGTGCTGCGTCACCCGGGTGTCGTTCCGCAGCAAACCACCCAGCGGCGTCGCCCGCGGGAACGCCTCCGGGTCCATCGACGCGAACGGGGGGACGCGCAGCAGCCGATCGACCGTGCGATCGGTCATGTCGGGGTCGAGCGGTTTGTCCCACCGCTGCGGGCGCGGCCGGGCGACTTCGAGCATCGGGATGCCTGGCTACTTGTACTGGGTCGGATTCGGCAGGAGGTCGTCGATCGCGGCGAGCCGCTCGCCCGCGGCGCGCTCGGCGAAGGCGTAAGCGGCGTCGGCGATGGCGTCGGCCGCCGCGTTGACGGCGTCGCCGTTGCCGAGCTTCAGCTCGAGCGTCGCGACCGCGTCGAGCGCCGGCTGGACGAGCGGGTCGTCGAGGCGGCGTTGCAGAGCCCAGAGGGTCTGTTTGCGGGCGGCGGCGCGTTGGGCGGCCGCCTTGGCGAACACGCCGCCGGTCGTCGCCTTGGCGACGGCGCGGAGACTGTACTCCAGGTCGGTCATCACGCCCACGACGTGCATCACGCGCACCCGTGGCAGGGCGCTGGGCGCGTTGGCGCCATTCCCCCGCACGAAGTTGTGCCGCACCATGCCCTGCGACCACGAGACCAGCTCGAAGTCGCGGCTGCCGGCCGAGTGGCCCCCCACGTCGACAAGCTTCTCATCGGGGGTCGTGTGGCAGTCGAGGCACTGCCGAGCGATCAGGTAGAGGTTCGACGGGTTGTTCATCCCCGCCGCGATGCTCGCCAGCCGCCGGCGTTGTCGGGCGTCGGGCGCCTCGGTTTCGCGGGTGACCCCCGGGCCGTACTCCGCGTGCAGCTCGACCCAGTCCTGCGACGCCCCGTGGCACGATTCGCACGACACGCCCGAGTCGATCCGCGGACGCCCCCGCACCAGCTTCGGCGTGTAGTGGCAGCGGACGCAGGTGTCGTTGCGTTTGACGCTCCGCAGCCCGAGCCGGTCGGCGATCGCCTTCGCCTCGGGCTTGCGGTGCAGCGTGTCGATCGTCATCGCGTGGGGCGTGCGCTCCCACTGCGCGATCTCCGGCGCGTGGCACTTCTTGCAGGCGTCGGAGCCGAGCACCTTCGCCGGATCGAGGTCGTCACCGCCCGGCGGCTGCGCGCCGGCGCACGCAGCGCACCAGGCGAGGGCGAGGGCGGTCGTTCTGGTGAGTGATTTCGCCAAGGGATCCATCCCGGGCCGGCTTCGAGCCGGCAGTGCAGTCGGTTAGGTTTCGATCGTGACCGGCCCGTCGGGCAGGCTGATGCAGGCGAGGCATTCGTCGTCCTCAGTCAGCGTGCCGGGGGAGCGGACGTTGATCGTCTTGCCCTCGACAACCCGCACGCGGCAGGCGCCGCAGTTGCCCGCCCGACAGCCCGAAGCGAGCGGGACGCCGATCGCCTCGGCCATCTCGAGCAACGAGGAGCACTCGCCGTCCCAGACGTGCGGGTCCTCGTTCGGGGCAAAGCGGACGGGCGAACCGATCGCCTTGTCCGCCGCGGTGCCGCCGAGCGACACGCTCGCCGGCCCAAAGGCTTCGAAGTGGATCGCCTCTTCGGGCACGCCCCAGTCGAGCAGCTCCGGCACGAGCGCTTGCATCATCTGGGGCGGGCCGCAGAGGAAGAAGTCGAAGTTGCTCGAGGGCAACGCGGCGCGGAGCGTTTCGAGCGTGACCCGTCCCGCCGTGTCGTAGTGCGTGCCCGCCTGGTCCTCGTCGCCCGGGGACGAGTAGGCGAAGAGCGTCGTAATCAGAGGGTTCGCCGCGGCGATCTCGCGAACACGGTCGGCGAACAGGTGCGCGGCGCCGTCACGGAAGCCGAACACCGCGTGGGTCGCCGTGCGGAGCTGCTCATGGTCGGCCGCTTCGAGCATCGCGACCAGCGGCGTCACGCCGACGCCGGCGCCGATCAGCACCGCGGGGCGGGGCTCGCCCGGGTTGTAGAAGAAGGCGCCACGCGGCGCTTCGCAGGCGAGCCGCAGGCCCTTCTTCGCGTGGCGGTGCAGCCAGTGGCTCGCGACTCCCGGGGGGGCTTCGGGCGTGTCGGACGGCGCGTCTTGGCGGCGAATCGAGAGGCGGTAGTACTCCGGGTGTGGGCGGTCGGAGAGCGAGTAGCACCGCACGACCTCCTCGCCGCCCGGTCCGGCGGGCAACGCGAGCGTGAGGTACTGGCCGGGCAGGAAGCGGGGCAGGGGGCGGCTCTCGGGGTCGATGAGGTACAGCGACTTCACGTCGGGCGATTCGTCGACCACCGCGGACACGACCAGCTCGCGCCGTCCCTCCCAGGCGAGCTGGCGCGAGAGCCGTGCGCGGGCCGACTCGGCGGCCGTGGCCGCTTCTTGGCGGAAGGCCTCGGCGTCGCGGTCGTTGCGGCGCCGCTGTTCCTGGCGGCGCCACCAGACGCCCGCCGCTCCCTTGATCGCCTGCCCGGCGACATACGCGCACAGCACCGCCCCGACGTAGAAGAGCAGCGGATTGCCGGGCGGGGCCATCGGCGCGCAGTGGGGGTGCAATCGGGAGAAAGAGCTTTCCGATTGCGTCTTGTAGCATCCCCGGGCGGGCGCCAGCAAGATAAACGGGGGGTGGTGCTAGCGTCCGGCCTCTTGCCGCTCGCTCGGCGCCGGCAACGCGCGCATCAACTCGATCGCCGCGTGCTCGGCCGGCAGCTCGGCGCGGTGATCGGGGAACCACGCCTGCACGAGGCGTTGGGGGGGCAGGGGGCGTTGCACCGGCTCGAGCAGCAGGGCCTCGCCCTCGTGCTCCAGGACCGCGTGCGCCACGGCGCCCGGGCGGAGACGCCCGTCGATCTCGCCGCACCCGGCGGCGAGCGCCACGCCCGCGGGGCCGAGTTCGATCTCGCAAGCGAGCTGGGAGAACGGGATCCCGTTCCGTGCCGCCGGATCGGCCCAGAGCTTCTGCAAGCGGTCGCGGGGCGGGGTGGCGAGCCACTGGCAGGCTCCCCACACGACCCGGCCGTTCACGCTGCCGTTGCGCAGGTCGAGTCGGCCGGCCAGGTGGTCGATCCGTTCGCCGGTCCACCGCAGCGAGTCGAGGCGAACTTCGCCCGAGGCGGCGTTGAGTTGCGGCGAGGCGAGCGATCCCATGACGAGCCGTCCCTCGGCCGTGCCGAGTGACGGGGAGTTCGATTCCCGACTCTCCACGGTGACCCGCCCCGCGAAGCGAGCCCCCTCGCCAGCCGCCCAACGCAGGGGCGTGGCGGCGAGCCACTCGCTGGCGAGGCCCGCGGCGGACGTTTCGACGGCGACCCGCGTCACGCCCGCGTCGTCGGTCGCGTCGAATTTCCAACCATCTTCCGAGTTGATCTGCAAACGCCGGCCGTTCGCTTCGGTATGGCTGAGTCGCAGCACGACCCCCTGCAAGGGATCGCCCTCGCTGAGCCGCAGCTGCGATAGCTCGCCGTGGGCGAGCGTGTCGGAGGCGAGCAGCCGGCGGAGCCAGCGGGCTTCGGCGAGTCGGGGTGAGAGCCGCACCGTTCCGCCGGAGAAACGCCAGACGCCGTCGCGCCGTTCGAGGCGGAGCCGGTCGCCGTGAGCGAGCTCGTCCCCGGTCGACGGGGTGAGCAGCCGCACGCCCTCCAGCGCGTAGACGCCGGGGCGGGGCGTGGTGAGCCGGTCGCAGGCGACCTCGACGCCGAGCCGTTCGCCGGCGGCTGCCAGCAGGTCGGCCGCGAAGCCGGGGCGGACCCGCCCGACGGTCATTCCGGCGACCGCTAGCGTCGGAAGCACGCAGCCCAACACAAAGAGCAGGCGGCAGAGTCGTCGTTGCGTTTTCTCGAGTAGCATCCGCGGACTGGGGATCGCCAATCCGCGATCCCGCTATTTCTCTCGGGCCATCTGGAGGAACAGGTCGTAGCGGGCCTTCATCTCGGCGAGGCTGTCGCTACCGAACTTATCGACCAGGGCGGCGGCGATCTCGAAGGCGACTACCGCCTCGACGATAATGCCCGCCGCGGGCACAGCGCAGACATCCGAGCGTTCGTAGCTCGCCACGTCTTCCTCTTTTGTCTGGAGGTTCACGCTTGCCAGCGGCTTCGCGAGCGTGCTGATCGGCTTCTTCGCGGCGCGGACGATCAGCGACTGGCCGTTCGTCATGCCCCCCTCGATCCCGCCCGCGTTGTTCGTGGGGCGGGTGAAGCCGAGGTTCGCGGTCTCTCTCTCGGACTCGTCGAAGTGGATCGGGTCGTGCACCTGCGAGCCGGGCCGGCGGGCCGCCTCGAACCCGAGGCCGATTTCGACCCCCTTGATCGCCTGCACCGCCATCACCGCTTGGGCGAGTCGGCCGTCGAGCTTGCGGTCCCACTGCGCGTGGGTCCCCAGGCCGATCGGCAGGCCGTCGACACGCACTTCGAGCACGCCGCCTAGCGTGTCGCCCGCCTTGCCGGTCTTCTTGATCAGCTCCTTGATCGCCTCGTCCCGCTCGGGGTTGAGGGCGTAGATCTCGCTCTTGGAGCGGATCTCGCGGAGCTCCTCGATCGTGCCTTCTACGGGCTCGATCCGTTCGCCGCCCAGCTCGACGACGTAGCCGATCGTCTCGATGCCGAACTCTTTGAGCAGCAGCTTCGCCAGACCGCCGGCGGCGACGCGGACGGCCGTCTCGCGGGCGGACGAGCGCTCGAGGATCGGGCGGATTCCCCCCAGGTGCTTCACGCTGCCGGTCAGGTCGGCGTGGCCGGGGCGGGGGCGGGGCAGGTCCTCCAGCCGCTCCAGCTTGTAGTCCTTGTTGACCACCTCCAGGGCGATCGGCGAGCCGAGCGACGTGTTCTGCCAGACGCCCGTGCGGATCTGCACCTTGTCGGTCTCGATCCGCTGGCGTCCGCCGCGGCCGTAGCCCCCCTGGCGGAGCTTGAGGTCGGCGTCGATGCCCGACGTGTCGAGCGTCACGCCGGCGGGGAAGCCATCGACCAGCGCGAGGAGCGTCTGACCGTGTGATTCGCCGGCGGTCCAGTAACGGAGCATGGAAGCGGGAGGGGGTAGGCAGCGGCGGGCGGGAGGGGGTAGCCCTCCAGTTTAGTTCTTGGATCGCCCCGCCGCCATCGGGCGAGTTTGACCGAATATCCGCGACGGCAAATAATGAACACGCCGGGGAAGGGCTTCTGAACAAGGAGAAGCGACGTGGACGATTCACCCGATCGTGCTCCCCGGTGGCGGTTTACTCTTCTTGATCTCTTGCTGGCGACCGGCGTTCTGGCCGGTGTGGCGGGGCCGGTCAGTTGGCTTGGGGCCAACTACACGGTGTGCGCCGTCGTGTCGCTGCTCTTGCTGGCGGCGGCGGGGGTGGTGATTGCCAAACGGCGCGGGGCGATCGCCTTCGTTCCCTGCCTGCTCGTTTTTTTCCTCTCGGTCCCGTTCTTCTCGTCCGCGCTCTTCTTGCAGTCGATCGGGACCTTCTTGATCTGCGTCGGCTCGACGCCCTGGAAGGAACGACCCCGCGGCCGGCTGCTCGCCTGCGCCGCGGTGATGTTCCTCGCCTACATCCCGACGTTCCGCTACGCGGTCGAGTCCGATCAGCGCGTCGAAGCCATGCGTCGAGCTCACCCGATCGTGTCGATCCGCGATCGGCTGCCGGAGCCGCCCCAGGCGATCCTCAACCCCGTGTCGTTGACCCAAGGGCAAGAAGAGGCCCTGACTTCGCTCGACGAGGATCGATCGCCCTGGCGTGGTTATTCGTCTCAGCTCGAACGGATCCACAGCGACTCCTACAAACGGTTCGCTCGTAGTCCCGGGTTTGGCTTCGCGCGGATGGGCCCGGTGACCGAGCGTCGGCTTGACTACTCCTTGGAAGATCTGGTGAGCGAGCCGATCCGCCTGCCATTGCGGCTCGCGTCCCGGGCCGACAGCTCGACGGCGGAGGAGATCCACCGGACCACCCAGGAGGAGTTCTTGGATCAAGAGCGTTTGGGCTACCTCGATAAGGCGCCGGAACGCGTCGCCGGTTTTTTGGGCCACGGCTTGGGCGACGTGCCTTACGACGAATGGAAGAGAAACAGCGATTCGGGCGGGCGTTGGACGCTGCGGCGTTTGGAACTGATCGGCCTGCTCAAGCACGACGATCCGACGGTCTATGTCTTGGATGAGTTGCCCAACATGGAAGCGCTCGACGGGGTCCCGACGCGTGGGCCGAATTCGTTTGAATCCGCCGCCCTGGAGCGTCTCCGTGGCCAGGAGGACCTCGTTATTGAGGAGGGCGCCGAGGGGGGCAAACGTCATGTTGGCATGGTGGGCGCCCTGCGGGCGGGTAAGAGCTGCGCCGCGTGCCACGAGGTCCCGTACGGCACGCTGCTCGGAGCGTTCAGCTACGACTTGACCCGCGACCCCGACCTCAGTCCCGCTCAATCACCGCCATCAGCCGGCGGCTGAAATAGAGTTTGTTATTCGCGATCTTCTTCGCGTGCCGATTCGATCTGCCTCGCTTGCGTCAAAGCGCTGGCGACCATTGCTGTCGGAGCCGCTACGACCCCGAGACCGACAACCAACACCAAGAAAGTGAAGGCGCGACCGCCAACGGTGATGGGGTAAACGTCCCCGTAACCGACGGTCGTGAGTGTCACCATGGCCCACCACAGAGCGTGGAAGATCGAGGCGAACGCCTCGGGTTGGGCCTCGTGCTCGAACTGGTAGATCCCCGCCGCGGCGATAAAGAGCAAGATGCCGCTGATGACTGAAAAGAGGATCAGCTCTTCCCAGGCGATCTTGAGGGCGAGGTGGAGCCGCCGCACTGCGGCGCTGTAGCGGACCAGCTTCAGCAGGCGGAGTAGCCGCAGCAATCGCAGTGCCCGCACGGTCCGCGCGTCGAACGCCCCGAGCATCATCGGGGCGATCGCCAGCAGATCAACGACGCCGAAGAACGAGGTCGCGTACCGCAGCGGCTTCTCCGCGAGGAGCAGGCGTAGCAAGTATTCGGCCGTGAAGAGGACGAGAGAGCCCAGCTCGATGACGCGGAGCAAGCATCGCGTCGTAGCGCTGAGGTTGGGGAGCGTCTCGATGGCGAATGCGACCATGGAGATGACGATCAGCAGCTGAACCGTGGCGTCGAACGCCCTGCCAGCGGGCGTGTCGGTTGACTCGATGATTGAGCGAAGCTTGGTGATCGACATTGGCCCCTCAGTCTCGCTCAATCACCGCCATCAGCCGGCGGCTGACCTCGCCGAGCAGCTCGTCGTCGGTCGGTTTAGCGCCGTCGCGGTTGGTCACGTAGAAGACATCGACCACCTGGTCGAGCGACGTAGCGATCTTCGCGAAGCGGATCACCAGGCCGACCTCGTGCAGCGTGCGGGCCAGGTCGTACAGCAGGCCCGCCTGGTCGATCGTGAAGACCTCGATGATCGCGCACTCATCGGAGAGCTCCCTGTCGAGCCGCACCTCGTTCGGCATGCCGGAGAGCGCGGCGGCCTCTTCGACCCGGTCGGCGCCCCAGACCTTGGGCAGCTTCGGCGGTTCGTGGTTGTCGACCGCATGGATCAACGCCGTCGCGATGCCGCGAACGCGGCGGTTCGCCTCGGCGGCGTTGAGGGCGGGGTTCGGGTCCTCGGCGGTGAAGCGTAGCAGCAGGACGCCGTGGGGGAGGATCGCGGTCTCGGCCGTCAGGATGCGGAGCCCCTTGCTGGAGAGGGCTCCCGCCATGCTGGCGAAGACGCCGCGCCCGCCGCCGTCGGCGACCGCGGCGACCATCTCGAGGGTCGAGTCGTCGCTCTGGTAGCCGCCCCACGCGTCGACCCCCTGGCGGGCCGGGCTCTCCGGCGGGGGCGTTTCGCCCGAGGCGACACGGACCAGCCGGCGTAACGAGCTCGCCAGGGCCGTGGGCGACCGCGACGTGAGGAAGGGCTCGGGCAACGCCTCGAACAGCTCTTTGAACTCTGAGCGGTCGCGCTCGTCCGGCTTGAGCGTCTGCCAGACCGACATCCGCACCGCGTCACGCCGGTCCTCGACGCGGAGCGCGCGGTGTTCCAGGCGGTCGATGGCGCGTTGGTGCAGGTCGGCGAGCACGCTGATCTTCCAGTCGTTCAGCACGCCGGGGCCGACCGCCGCCATGTCGGCGCAGGTCAGGACGAACAGCATGGTCATCGTCTCGGCGTCGCCGATCTGCTTCGCGAAGTCGCCCAGCAGCGCCGGGTCGTGCGTGTCCCGGCGGAAGGCGAGGTGCGACATGCTCAGGTGGCGGCGGACAAGCGTCGCGAGCCGCTGGGTCCGCTCGGCGTTGAGTCCGAGGCGCCGGGCCGTTTCGATCGCCAGCTGCTCGCCGGTGACGCTGTGATCCCCCTCGAGCGCCTTGCCCGTGTCGTGCAACAGCAGGGCGAGGTGCAGCAGCCCGAGGTCTTCGACCGAGCGGTACGCGGCGCCCAAGTGGTCCTGGCGGTCGGCGAAGCGGGTCGCCAGATCGACGGCGCGGAGGCTGTGTTCGTCGACCGTGAACTTGTGGTACTGGTTGAATTGCAACAGGCAACGCACGCCGCGGAACGCGGGCACGACACGCTCCAACACGCGGAGGTGGTGCGCCCGACGCAGCAGCTGGCCGAGGCCCTTCGGTTGGGCGAGGAGCGTGAGGAACTGCTCGGCCGCCTCGGGCATGAGCTCCTCGGGCAGGTCGGGGGCCGTGCGGTAGACGGCGTACCAGGTGTCCTGGGCGATCCGCTTGTCGTGGTCGCGAGCCAACGTGAGCAGGTGGAGCACCTCCCCCGTCTCGCGGCCCAGCTTCTTGCGGCCCGCCTCGGTCGCGGTGATCTCGGAGAACCCGATGCGGTAGTCGTTGGCGACCGAGCGGCTGAGGATCGGCTCGATCGCCTTGGCCACGGTCCGCCGGCGCGTGGTCAGCTCCGAGACGCGGCTCGTGAGGAACCAGACGAAGCCGGCGTGGCGGAAGTAGTCACGCATGAACTGCTCGACCGGACGCAGGCCCTCCGTGCCGTGGTAGCCGAGCGCCTCGGCGAGCCGCAGCTGCTCGTGCCGGTAGAGCGCGTCGCCCGCGCGGGGCGAGCCGAAGTGCAGCTCGTTGCGGGTCCGCAACAGGAAGTCGCGCGCGGAGATCAGCCGGTGGTGGTCGTACCGCGACAGGGCGCCCGCGGCGTGGACCCGGTCGAGGTCGCTGATCCCCAGCTGAACGTACCAGAGCCAACGCAGCAGGTGGATGTCGCGGAGGCCGCCCCGCGAGCGTTTGAGGTTGGGCTCCAGCAGGTAGACCGTCTCGCCGTACTTCTGGCGTTCTTGCCGGCGGGCCTCGACGAACTCCTCGCTCGCCCGCACGCCGCGTCGCTGGGTGTTGGAGCGGAACGCGGTGATGAACCGCTCGTAGGTCGCCTGCGAGCCGATCACGTGCCGCGATTCCAGCAGCGACGTGGCGATCACCGGGTCGGACGGGGCCAGTTGCAGGGCGTCGTCGATCGAGCGGAGGCTGTGCCCCAGCTCCAGGCCGATGTCGAACATCTCCGAGGTGAACCGCCGCGACAGGTCCTCGGCGACCGAGCTCGCCGCACTGGTGTGCAGGATCATCAGGTCGATGTCGGAGTGCGGCGCGAGCTGGCGGCGTCCGTAGCCGCCGTGGGCGACCAGCACGCAACCCGCCTCGAGTCGTTTCGCCTCGTCGGCCGGCAGGTCGGCGATCGCGGCTCGCCAGAGCGTGCCGACCGCGGCGTCGGCGGCCGAGGTCAGGCGGGCGCAGACCCTGACGGCGGGCAGGCCCCGCTGGTGCGCCCCGCGGACCTCTTCGCGGGCTTCGAGGAGCGCGCTCTTGGCCCGCTCCAGGTGTTCGGGCAGGCCGACCCCGAGGTTGGTGTCGCTACCGGGCTCCGCCGAGTCGTCGCCAGGGCGCCGCGAGGACAAAACTAGCCTGCTCAATCAAAGGAATCGGCGCGTCGGCAGGGCGTGCCCGCCGCGGCGTCGAAGGGTGGCCGCGTCGCGTGACGAGCGATCCCGTGGGGGGATCTCAGAGGGCCTCGCCGCCCGTCTCGCCGGTGCGGATGCGGATGGCGTTCTCGAGGTCGTAGATGAAGACCTTGCCGTCGCCGATCTGGCCGGTGTGGGCCGACTTGAGAATGGCGTCGATGGCGGTCTGCTGCCGGTCGTCGCTGACGATGACCTCGATCTTGACCTTGGGCACGAAATCGACCGCGTACTCGGTGCCACGGTACATCTCGGTGTGGCCCTTCTGGCGGCCGAAGCCGCGAACCTCGGTGATCGTCATCCCCGAGATGCCCTGCTCGCTCAGCGCGTTCTTGACATCTTCTAGCTTGTAATGACGGACGATCGCTTCGAGTTTCTTCATGGCGCTTACCTGCGTGTCGGCGGCGGCGGCCTCCCATCGGCCGCGGCTCCCAGAACCTAGCGGAACATCGAAATGTAGCACAACCGCCCCCCCGACGCAGCCAGAGCCGTCGGCCCCGCCCGACGGGGGCTATCCGGAAGCCTTCTCCCAAGGAGTATCTCCCCCGCCGGCGGCCTGATTGGCGGCCCGGGCCAGCACGAAGAGCAGGTCGCTCAGCCGGTTCACATAGACCAGCGGCAGCTCCCGGATCGGCTCCTGGCCGGCCAGCGTCACCAGGCCACGCTCGGCACGCCGGCAGACGCAGCGGGCCAGGTGCAGCTGGGCCGCCACCGCCGCGCCCCCGGGCAGGATGAAGTTGCGGAGCGCCGGGAGCGACGCCTCGTGGTGGTCGATCGCCTCCTCCAGGGCGGCCACGTGCCGCTCGTCCAACACCGCCAGCGAGCGGGTCTCCGGGTCGGGCGTGGCCAGCTCGGCGCCCAGGTCGAACAGCCGGTTCTGCGCCTCGCTCAGGATGGCGTCGATCCGGTCGCGGGCGGCCTCATCCGACCAGTCGGTACGACCCGCCTCGGCGCGGGCCAAGCCGATCGCGGCGTTCAGCTCGTCGAGCGTGCCGTAGGCGGTGATGCGGGCGTGGTCTTTCGAGACGCGTCCCCCGCCAAACAGGCCCGTTTGGCCCGCGTCGCCGGTCTTGGTGTAGATCTTCATGGAACGCGCCAGGACTGGAGGACGGTTGGTGGCAGGCGGTCCTTCCTGCTGCGGCAGCGTAGTCACCCCCGAGGAGACCGCCCAGCCCGCTCCCGGCTGCGGCGATCGGGCAACGCGTGTTGACCCGCCGCATCAAGCGAGTCGGTTCGCGAGGGGGGCGGGCCGATCTTGCCGGTTGTGCGGCCACGAGCCGGGACCGATCCGTTGGTGCTTATGAGCGTTTTCTGGCGCCGACCGGGGGTGACCTAGGGTTGTTTGCCCGCCGGGGAGAGAGGCCACGTTGCGTGACGCCTCGCCGCCCCCGCTGAAGCCGGGCCGTTTCACGAACCGACAAGCGACCCACAACGCAAACCGAGCGACCCCCATGGGATTCCTCAAGAGCTTCTTCAACGACGCCTTCGATGAGCAGCAGGCGCCCTCGTCGGACTACGCCGAAACCTCGACGGCGCTGGCGAGCAGCTTCGAAGCGATCAGCGAGAGCGAGCTCGAGGCGCACCTCGGCGTCTCGCGCTACGGCGACTTCGAGCTGACCAACGCCGTCCGCCCGAGCTACGGCCTCGAGGTCGTGCCGCGTCAGGGCTTCCGCCACGACGTCTACCGCGACGAGGAGTCGCGGAGCGACGTGCCCGTCCTCATGGCCGCGGCGACCAAGGACCAACTGCTCGACACCTTCATGGAGCTGCTCGAGCCGCTCGGCCCGACGGTCGATGTCGTGCTCGAGACCAGCCACGGGCATTCGGGCGGGGGTCACACCGACCTGTACCGCGAGCACATCGACATGCCGATCCTGCAGTCGATCCTGTGGGACTTCGAGGACCTGCTCGCCAACGACGGCTGCACCGGCGTCGCGGTCTTAAACCCCCGCACCCCGCAAGAAGTGCAGCTCGACGAGCACAAGCTGCTGATCGTCTACGGCAGCGACCTCTCGCCGTACGAGAACGTTCTGATCGACCACCACGTCGACTGCGACGAGAGCCTCCGCTTCATCACCGAGGCGGAGCACGTTCACTCGACGACCGACCGTTACGTCGAACAGTTCGAGGAGCTGAAGATGCGGCTCGGCATGGACGGCTCGATCTGAGACGGCCACCCGAGACGCAACCAATAAAAAAGCGAAGCCGGCGGTGGGAGTCCCCACTGCCGGCTTCGTTCGTTAGTTGACTAAGCGCTGTCGCTCAGCGACGACGCTGCACGGCGAGACCGGCCAGAGCCAGGAAGCCGAGCACGGCCGAGGTCGGCTCGGGGATGATCGACTCGATCACCACGTTGTCGACCACCAGGAAGTGGGCGTACCCGGGGATGGCGTCGCCGAACGGGCCGTCCGAGTCGTCGAGGGGGGTCGGGTCGGGGCCGACCTCGTAAGTGGTTACACCGACCGAGTTGAACGGGTCGCTGTAGCCGACCAGGATCGTGCCATCGGTGTAGTCTCCGGATAGGTCTTGAATCGTGTCGAAGACGTAGCCGTTAATCGAGACCGAGACATTGACGCCGACACGCTCGATGGCGAGCTTGACCCACGTCCCTTGAGGCCCGTCGCCGATCGGTCCGGTGAGGCCGGGGATGGTGCCTTCGACGAGTGCGTCGAAGCCGCCGAGTCCGGTTTGGCTGCCAGCGTCGGCGTTGCCCGCGTCCTCGAAACGGTGGAAATCGTTGAAGGCTCCACCGTCGCCGCTGACTTTCCAGGCGAGGCCGTTGCCGTTGCTGACGCCCAAGTCGAATGGCACGTCGTCGTTCAGTCCTTGATCGGCGGGCGCATTCGGAGCGGCGGTATGCACGCCGAGCAGACCGAATTCAGTGGAACCGCCATTCGTGGTTTCGACCACGAAGTAAGCGTCATAAGAGACACGGAACGAACCAGCGGGAAGATCCCCCGCAGCGATCTCGGGCAGGATCGCGACCGATTCGCCCTGGTCTCCACCGTTGTCGGTCCGGTTAACCTCGAAGAGCACGCCCGTCGTGGTGGCGCCTCCGGGAGCTGCCGGGATGCCGACCGTGCTGTAGTCGAATGCGTAATCGACCGTGCCGTCGAAGGCGCCGTTCTCGGCGTCGACGATCGGGGCACTCCAACGGGTCGAAGCGGCTCCGTCATCGAAGTCTTCGGAAAAAGTTACTTGGGCCAGGGTGGGGGCGCCCGTGGCTAGCGCTGCGAGCAGCGCGGAGGTCAGGGTCCACTTCATGAGAACAATCCATAGGTGATGGGGTTGGGAGCGAACGGGTGTCGCCTACCCAGGAACAGGAACAGGAATCGCAGCGCGGAGGCGAACCAACCACCCTCGCCTGGCACGCAGCCAGTTTCACGCCGCCGCCCCGTGCCCGGGCGGCGGCGTGCGTTGGATTCGGTTGTCAGACGCGGCGCCGGGCCGTCAACGCCGCCACGGCCAAGCAGGCCAACAGGGCGGTGGACGGTTCGGGAACGGCGACGGCGGATGCCGAGACGCCCCAGTTGTTCAGCAGGGCGGTCAGCTCGTCGTCCCCGACGCCGGGGGCGGTCGGCTGGTCGCCGGTCCATCCGGCGGGAACGGGCGGCACCGCTGAGCCCCAGTTGCTGAGCAGTAGGGTCAGGTCGCCATCTCCGACGGACCCGTTGCCATCGAAATCGCCTGCGAGGATCGACTGTTCGACCTCGGTGACGACCAGGTTGTCAAACACCACCGTGGCCAGGCTGAGATCGCTCGCGACGCTCGTGAAGAAATCGATGATCGTCAGCGAGACACGGCCCGACATATCGACCGGCGCCTCGTCGGTGCAGATATCTTCGGACCCCGGTTCGCACTCGATCTCGTTGCCGTCGTCGTCGCGGTTGTCCAGGACGCTGTTGTCGACCGTGCCGAGCACGTAGCTGTTGCCGGTGATCGCTTCGGTGAGACTGAACGTCGTGGCGCCAAGCTCGGAGCCTTCGCCTGCGCCCAGGGCGTTGGTATCCACCTCCGCCTTGAGCGTGACCCAGCGGTAGCCAACCGTGCCGGCGGCCTGCGTTTCGGTCGATCCGGGGATCGTAAATGCCGGTAACACCGCGGGCAGATCGAGGAGATCGCCGTTCATCGGGTCGGTGTTCGCGTCGGTGTTATCGAAGCCTTGCTGGTTGCCGAAGCCGAAATCGGTGACCGAGTACTGCCCGCTGAACGTGTCCAACTCAGCGGAGTTCTTCAGGAGGATGTGGTCGCAGTTGGTGCAGTCACCATCGCTGCTGTAAATCGCTCCGGCCCCGGTCGAAGCCGGGAAATCGGGGTTCGCCGGGTTCGCGACCGTGTCTTTACCGACGAAGAGTCCCGCGTGCTCGGTGGTGCCGATTTGCTCTTCGTCGTTGGCCCAGTTGAGCCACATATCGACTTCGACGGTGTAGCTGCCGGTGAACGAGGCGTCGTCGTAGTAGATGCCCGATTGATCAACGGCGCCGGCGGAGGCGTTCGTGCGGAGGGCCACTCCCAAGGTCTCTTCATCGCCCGGTTGAGAGTTCGGGGCCTCGGGGATATTGATCGCGGAGTAGTCGTAGCCGTAACGGACGTCCCCCTGATTCGGCTCGTCGAGGACGAAGTTCCAGCCGGTCGAGCCGACCGGGCCGGGGGTGAATTGACCGGACGCCGGGGTGCCGACGACCTCGCTATCGAAGGCGTCGCTGAACAGTACGGTCTGAGCGTGGAGGACCGTGGGCAGGGCAGCCAGGGCGAGCAGCATCGCGCAGGGGCGAACGAACGTGAGACGCATTTTGGGTTGGCTCCAGGAGGTGGTATCTAGAATGCGGCCACGTGGGTGGTCCGTCTGTAAGCACTGCGAATCGGTTGCGCACCACGTAAGTGAGTGGCGGTGGGCTGCGAATCGTTATCTGCGCCTGTGCTTGCTTGTGCCTTCCTCTCCAACCGAATTTGACCGTAGCCATCCGGCGCAGCAACGTCAACTCGCCGTGCGCACAGGCAGGGCGGTTGTGCGCGGATACGAGCTGTTGTCCCTTGCGGTAATCAGCTACGTGGCCGCGCGATACGCCTGCGCACAATGGCGTGCGTTGTCTCACGGGCACTCGCTAGGCTGTGGGCTAGTTCCTTTATGCGTCAGACAAGTCATTCCGATGGCGTCGGCATATATTACCGTGCGAGGTTCGCCGGCGGCTTCGGTCGTCTAGGCGGGGCGACCCAGCGCCAACCCTCGGCGTCTGCCTCCTCTGGAGGCGGCTCCGTAGGCCAACCTGATTACAGCACTACGAGGCTTTGAATGCGGATCGTCAATCTCGCGGGTAACCGCGATCGCAATCGGATCGGTTTTACGCTGGTCGAGTTGCTGGTCGTGATCGCCATCATCGGCATCCTGGTCGCCTTGCTCCTGCCGGCGGTCCAAGCGGCCCGCGAGGCGGCTCGGCGGACGGCTTGCAAAAACGCCGTGAAGCAGACCGCCCTGGCGATGCTGAACTACGAGTCGGCTATTGGCGGGCTGCCCTTCTTCTCACCCTTTCCAGAGAGTGGGCAGGACCTGTTCCCAAGCCGTCCGGTAGCCACCGCAGCGAAGGGGCCTGGAGCCATGCGCAGCTGGGTCATCCCGACGCTCCCGTACATGGAGGAGCAGGCGGTTGCGGATCAGATTGACCCGACTCGGCCGATCGACGACCAGTTGGATGAATCGGGGAACGAGATCAATCCCCAGAACTCGACGATCGCGGTTCTCCTCTGCGCCAGCGACGACGCCGGGGAACGCTTTTTCCAGACAGGTGGCGGTGGCGGGTTCGGGTCGGTCAGCTCGAATAACGGTCGGCCTTTCGCGAAGGGCAACCAAGCCGCTTTTGCCTCCCCGGTTCACATTGAGTGCCTGCGTTGGTTTCGCGGCGCCATCGGGGAGAAGCCTCGGCGTTTGGGGAAGATCTCCGACGGCCTGAACAACACGCTCCTGATCGCCGAAGTCCGCACACGCGAGAACCCGGAGGACGTGCGTGGCGCCTGGGCGCTGGCGTTGGCTGGCGCCTCGTTGCTCGCTGCCGATATGCATCGGCAGGACCCGAATAGCCCCAACTCCAATCAGACTTTCGCGTGCAACGGAGACATCACTAAACGACTCACCGAAGCCTACACACCGCGTTTGCAGAGCAACGACCCAGCGAGTGTGAACACGCCGAATCAGGCGGGAGACAACCGTGTCGGTTGGGATTGGATCCGCAACTGCCCCGAGCCCGACGGGGCTGAGACCGAAGGGATGCCTTGTACGGGCACCTCGGAGAGCGGCTACGCCGCTCCTCGCAGCCTGCACCCGGGCGGGGTGAACGCCGCCCGCTGTGACGGCAGCGTCGATTTCCTGAACGATGATATCGACGCGTACCTCTACTCACGTCTGATCAGCATCGACGACGGGCAACCGCTCATTGATGGGTTCCTAGCCAACTGATCCGCGTGGAACGACAGGAAGCAACAAGAGCCGCTCAAGCCTCCGGGGTTGGGCGGCTCTTTTCGTGGCTTCTCATCGTGGGGGGCGCCCTCGTGATTGCTTGCTCACCGGTTGCCGAGTCGCAGCTGAAGCCACGCTGGTTCTGGGCGAGCGACGATCGTCAGGCGGCGGCTGAGACGCAAGACCACTTTGACAAGCTCTACAGGGCGTACGTCCTGGAGCGGAACCGCCGCGCCGGCTTGGGGCAGCCCGACATGCCCGAGCCGACGGCGCTCATCCGGTCGCGCGCGCGACTCAAGGAGGCCAAAGAGCCCCTCCGCGCTGCCCAACGCCACCCCGCTCAGATCGCCACGGCGCTCCGCTGGGGCGGCGCCGGTTGCTGCCTTCTGGGCCTGATTGCGCTCGGGTTGACCCGCGGCAAGCCGCCGGAGGACGCCCCGCCGGCCGAAGCGTGAGACGGCCCCGCTAAGCCAGGTCCTTCCGCATCCGTCGGTGCGGCAGGCCGATCAGCACGGCGTTCTCGTTCGTGTCGACGTACCCGCAGCGCTCGTAGAACGGCGCCGCCTCTTCGCGGGCGTAGAGGATCGAACGGCGGAAGCCGCGCTCGGCGAGAAGCCGTTCGGCCCCGGTCAACAGGGCGCGGCCACAGCCACGGCCGCGGTGGGCGTCGTCGACCACCATCTGACGGATCCGCACCGTGATCGTGTCGTCCGGGTCCGGTTTGCCGCTCACGCTGCCAAGGAGGGCGCCCTCGTCCCCGGGGTCGCCCTCGAACAGCCCGTAGTGGTACTGGAACTCCTCACGCGCGACGTCCTTCGCGGTCAGTACTAAGCCGAGCGGCACGCGGAGGAACCGGTGACGCAGGTCGCAGGCGAGGCGATATTCGTCGGAGCCGTGCGTGATCGAGCGGACGTGCAAAGCAACGCGGGGAGCTTGTGGCGGGATGAAAACGAAGCGGACGGGCGGGGATGAGACCCGTCCGTCCGCTTCGTTCGATGGTAATCACTCGGGGGGCGAACCCCTAGCCTCACGGCAGCACCGCCGCCGCACCCACGACGCCGCCCGCTTCGAAGAGGGCGGCCCGCCAGGTGAACGGGATCGGATCGATCAGGTACGGGGCGCAGTCGCCGGGCCGGTAGTAGCCGAGCGTGTAAACGCACTCGTTGGGTGTCTTCAGGCCCATCTTGTAGGGCAGGACCGGCAGGGTCCCGAAGAAGTGGGCGCCGGAGATAATCGGTTGGACGATCGGGCCCCACGAGTGGCCGTACCGCTCGAGCTGCACGTCCTCGAAGTAGAGCGGCTTGTGGCAGAGGCCCGAGGCCTTCCACATGTAGGTGATCTCGCACCAGCTGCGGGGGGTGAAGACCGAGCCGTCGTCGAGCGAGCAGTTGAACGGGTAGTCGTCCCCCTCGTCGCCCTTGACGCCGATGTGCAGGTCGATCGAGTCGAGCTTGCTCGCCTTGAGCGCGGCCAGCTCCTCGGAGCAGTCCTTCATGTGCTCGTCGCGGTTGGTCAGCGTGCGAGTCGGGGCGGAATCGGTGAACGGCGCCGCGAGGTCGTCGGCCAGCTCGTCGTCGTACTCGTATTCGCGGGGCTGGATCGACTCGGCGGTCGGCGCGGGCTCCTCGTCGAACAACGAGTCGGCCGTCGGCTCGGTCGGTTGGGAGTCGTACGAGGGCTCGTCCGCGGGCATGTCGTCGAACAGCTGATCCGCGCGGTCGGCGTCGCGGTTGTACGTGTCCGCGGAGGGCCGGTTGTCATCGACCCCGAACGGCTGCTCGAAGGAGTCCCGCAGCGAGTCGCCGAACGCGTTGCCGGCGTCCTGCTGCGCGACGCGGTACTCGCCGTCCACGAAGCGGTCGTGGTGGATGCGCCCCGCGGTGCGGAGCGCGGGCCCGGCGATGTCGTCCTCGTAGGCGACCTGTCGGACCGCGGCTCGCGGCTTGGCGTTCGATCGCGGTTGCTTGGTTCCCCAAACAAAGCGATCCGATCTCTGTACGCTCGTCGGGGGCGTCTGCGAGGGCTTCGTCCCCCGGGCACGCCACCCGTCGCCTCCGAAGCTCGGCGCGGCGGCGCTCAGCAGCAACACGACGGCGAGCCACCCGGCGGGCAGCCAGAGGGGCTGCGGCGTGGGTCGATTGGTGGTCGCCCGATCGACCGCGCGGTACACGGCGGCGGCCTCAGCCCGGTTCCCCGGCGAGGTGCTCGGTTGTGTAGTTTGGCGATTCCTGCGTGATGGCGATGTCATGCGGGTGGTTCTCCCTAACCGTTGCCGGGCTGACCCGGATGAACCGCGCGTCCGTGCGCAGCTCGTCGATGGTCCGTGTTCCGCAGTAACCCATGCCGGCTCGCAATCCGCCCACCAGCTGGTAGACGAACGGGTGGAGCTCCCCCTTGTAGGGAACCCGCCCCTCGACCCCCTCGGGGACGAGCTTGCCCGCTGAGTTGTCCGCGTCCGCTTGGCGGTAGCGTTCGCTGGAGCCCTTCACCATGGCCCCGAGCGAACCCATCCCGCGGTAGCTCTTGTACGTTCTGCCTTGGTAGAGGATCCGTTCGCCGGGGGACTCGTCGAGGCCCGCGAGCAGGCCCCCGATCATCACGAGGTCGGCCCCCGCGGCGATCGCTTTGGTGATGTCTCCCGAGAAGCGGATGCCTCCGTCCGCGATGATCGTGGCGCCGGTCCCCTTGGCGGCCTCGGCCGCGGCGGAGATCGCCGTGATCTGCGGGACGCCGATGCCCGAGATGACGCGCGTCGTGCAGATCGAGCCCGGCCCGATGCCCACCTTCACGGCGTCGGCGCCCGCTTCGATCAAGTCCCGCGCTCCCTCGGCGGTCGCCACGTTGCCCGCGACGACGTCGATGTCCCAGCGTGTTTTGAGTTCCTTGACGGTTTCGATGACGTTCCGCGAGTGGCCGTGGGCGCTGTCCACCACCAGGAAGTCGACCTCCTTGGCGATCAGCGCTTCGGCCCGCTCGTAGTCGTGCACGCCGACGGCGGCGCCAGCACGCAGCCTGCCACGATCGTCTTTCGCCGCTTGTGGGAAGCGACGCATCATGTCGATGTCTTTGATCGTGATCAGGCCGGTCAGTCTGTAATCTTCGTCAACCAGCAGAAGCTTCTCGACCTTTTTCTCCATCAGGATCGTTTCAGCTTCCGTAAGCGTCACGGTCCCCGTCGCCGTGACCAGCGGTTCCCGGGTCATCACCTCGCCGATGGGCACGTCCGTCTGGTCAAGAAAACGCAGGTCCCGCCGGGTCAGGATCCCCACGAGCTTGCCGCTAGCATCGGTGATCGGCACGCCCGACACCCGGCTCTGCGTCATCGCTTCGCGGGCCTCGGCGACCGAGGCCTCCGGCGGGAGGGTCACCGGGTCGGAGATGATGCCGTTGGCCGAGCGCTTGACCTTCTCGACCTCGGCGGACTGCTGCTCGACCGACAGGTTCTTGTGGATCACCCCCAGCCCGCCCACCTGGGCCAGGCCGATCGCCATGCGGTGCTCGGTGACCGTGTCCATCGGCGAGCTGAGCATCGGCACGCCCAGCGGGATCCGCTTGGTCAGCCGGGTGGAGACATCCACCTCGGAGGGCATGATCCCGCTGTAGCGGGGCTGCACCAGCACGTCGTCGAAGGTCAGGCCCTCGGCGGCGATCTTCTCGGCCAGGGTGGCGGGCAGGCGATCGGCGGCGGACATCGTGGCTCCTGTGGTCTGGGACTGGAGCCAATCCATTCTCCGCTTTACCCGCCCGCTAGCAAGCCTCCGAATCGCCCCGGGCGGAGCGAATTGTTGGAAGCGAGCCACCCGTTTCGGGCCCCAACCACGGGTTCTAGCGACCCCGGCACAAACAATTCGGGTCGGCGCACCTGGCCAAGAATCACCCCTTGTTCGGCGTCTTGCCCGGCTCGCCAAAACCTCCCGCTTTCACCGAATCGTGGAACCTTCGGGGCCCCGCAACGCACTAAGATGAAGGGGCTTTTCCCCCTGAGGCTCTTTTCGCACCCCCGAACAGAAGAGGCAGAGCGATGTCCCGGTCGATCTTGGCGGGCTGGTTGGTGATCGCGGCGATGATGGCGATGGCGGCGCCGGCGGTGGCGGATGAAGAGGTGAACGACGCCGGCCGCGTCGTCGCCGTGACCGTGTTCCAGGGCCAGGCGCTGGTGACCCGCGAGGTCGAACTGCCCGCCGGCGAGGGCTTGGTTGAGGTGATCGTCACCGACCTGCCCGAACGCCTGTTGCCCGGCAGCCTCTACGCCGAGCCGGGCGACGGGGTCGAGGTCCGCAGCGTCCGCGCCCGGGTCCGCCCGACCGACGAGGCGCCGCGCGAAGAGATCCAGCAGCTCGAAGCGCAGATCCTCGAGCTGGCCCGCGTGCAGCGCGCTCTGACCCGTGAGCAACAGCTCCTCAAGCAACGGACCAACTACCTCGACAACCTCGGGGGCTTCACGACCGATGGCGCCAAGGAGGAGCTGGAGCACGGCGTCCTGAACGCGGAGACCCTCAGCGAGCTCACGGAGCTCGTCTTCACCAAGCGGAGCGAGGTGGCCGATCGCGAACTCGACGTGGCGGTCGAGCTGGAGGACGTGAAGAAGCGGCAGTCGCTCCTGCAACGCGAGCTGCAAACGCTCACCGCCGGCCGGCAGCGCTCGCGGCGCGAGGCGGTCGTCTTCCTCAGCAAGGGCGCGGGCGAGGGGGCCGTGCGGCTCAACTACCTGGTCGCCGGCGCGACGTGGTCTCCCTCTTACAACGTGCGCGCCTCGGAAGAGGACGACGAGGTCACGGTCGAGTACAACGCGTCGGTCACGCAGATGAGCGGCGAGGACTGGACCGAGGTCGCGATGACGCTCTCGACCGCCACGCCGTCGCTGGTCGCCGCGGCGCCGAAGCTCGAACCGCTCGCGATCCGCCTCACCGCGCCGAAGCCGGCGTCTTCGTCGGGCCGTCAGAGTAAGATGGAGCTCAGCCGCCAGCAGCGGCAGCTCGCGTCGAACCGGGGCAACTTCGGCGTGAACGCGCCGGCCGAGATGTCCGAGGAGTTGTTCGCCGCGGGCAGGAGGGGGCGTCCGCGCGGTGGGATCGGCGGCGGAGGGGGTGGCTTAGGCGGTGGGGGAGGCTTCGGCGCCTACTACGGCGAAGCGGACGGCGCAATTGGCGACAGCGATAACGACAGCGGGTTGAACCGCATCGCCGACCAACTGCAGATCCTCGACTTCGTTTCACGCGGCGAATTATCGAAGGAGGCGAAGGGCGCCTCACCCGCCGACACCGAGGGGATGAGCGTCGTCTATCGTTTGCCGAACGCGACCTCGCTGCCCAGCCGGAGCGACAAGCAGCTGATCCAGATCGCCGCCCTGCCGCTGCGGGCGGAGCGGTACCGTGTCGCCACGCCGGTGCTGACGAGCTACGTCTACCGCGAAGCGAAGCTGACCAACGACAGCGCCTTCGTGCTGCTCGCCGGCCCGGCGGCGACGTTCCTGGGCGATCGCTTCGTCGGCCGCGGCTCGGCGCCGACGGTGGCGATCGGTGAGTCGTTCACGGTCGGCCTGGGGATCGACGAGTCGCTCCGCGCGTCGCGCGAGCTGGTCGACAAGTCGGATCGCATCCAGGGGGGCAACCGGATCGCGAGCTTCGATTACGAGCTGGTCGTGGAGAACTTCGCGGGCGAGGCGGCCGAGGTCCGCGTGCTCGATCGGCTGCCGAAGTCCGACGGCAAGGCGATCAAGGTGTCGCTCGTCGAGTCGAATCCCGAGCCGACCGAGTCGGACGACGCCGAGGAGGGCCTGCTCCGTTGGGACGCCGAGACCCCCGCCGGCGGCGAGGCGAAGATCGCCTACACGATGACGATCGAGCACGACAAGAACCTCACGATCGCGGGGGCGAAGTGAGGGGGTGTTTGCTGCCATCGTGCCAAGCTCAGGATGACGCCACCGTACGCATCCGTTGAGGGTCCGAAATCGGCGTCGAAGTTTCACGCCGAGGCGGAGTCGCCTGCTCGGCTAACTTCGGAAGTGAGCCAGACCGACGTGAGATAGCAGCCGCCCGCTCAGTGCAAATGACGACGCCTCATTTGCATTTAAGCAACTGCGACAATGACTTCATAAACAAGACAGGCGGGGCTCACCGTAGCGACCCCGCCTGTCTTCGAGCGGTTCTATTCTCGTTGGCGAACTTCAGCTGTTTCGCTTCCTACGAACGGCGAATCCGCCGAGGCCGGCCAGCAGCAGCACAGCGGCTGAGGGCTCAGGAACTGGCGGCACAAAACCGAAGAGCTGAAGCGCGGCGCCCTCAAGCTGCGAGTAATCGGAGATCGCCAGAACGACACCCTGTTCTAGCGGGTTGATGGGAAACGAACCGCCTGGGGTGTAGTTGATCAGCGTTCCGGGATTGGTGGGGCCGGCCAGTTGGGTCAGATCGTCTTGGATGAGCGAGCCGACCTGGATGACGGATAGGGCGTCAATAGGAGGAAACAGATTCCTAACCTGTGCCGCTGCATCGACAGCTGCTTGGAAGTCGTTGGGGTCTCCGTCGGTGATCAGGACCATCCACGAAACAGCGTCGGGAGCCCGCTTCTTCGAAAGTAGCTCCTGGCTAGCTTTTCGGATCGCATCTTCCGTGTTGGTTGTGCCCATGGTGCCACTAAGGCCATTCGTTCCTGCTTGAAGAGTCCGTAAGTCACCCGTCAAAGGAATACTAAGTTTGGCGTCGTTAGCATAGGACACCAATCCGATCCTGGAGTTCTGAGGGCCGTTGCCGAGATTCAAATCGCTGTCGACGAACGAGATGACGCTGCTGACTGCCGTCCTGAGTTGATCGAACTCAGTCGGGTCAACCGAGGCCGAGGCATCCAAGGTAAGGACAATATCAATCGGTGGGTCGAGGCTGCCCGCCTGGGCAACAGGAGCAGCGAGCAAGCCCAGGGAGAGGCAGCAGGCCAGCACAGAGAAACAATTCTTCACGAGATCGGGTCCTTTCAAGAGTGTCGTTCAGGGTTACCAACATAGAGCTCGAGTGATGAGCTGCGGTACGGGTGGCCGCAGAGGAAAGCCCGAAATTAGTTCCCCCCCGAAAGGAAGTCAATCCATTAGCGGCAGACGCCGCGATGGACTCGCCCTCTGCACCTGATAGGCACTGGGGGCCACGAGGCTGGGCTCCATAAGGGCTCGGTGATGGCCGCTAACTGCATAAGGAGTGACCCACATTTACCTCTGACGGCAGGTCGCCAAAGTTGCGTCGGTGGCCCGATACCGCTGCCCTTTCGCGTCGTCACGAAGAGCCGTTCGGCTTCATCGTGCTCTGCATTCTAGCGGTGGATCCCAGGTAGGAAATCGCCTCGGTTGGGCGGCGTGCCCGCCTGCGAAGCGACCTAGAATACCCCCGGTCGTAGGGCAAGAGACGCCTCGGCGTGGCGAATAACCCTCTCGTCGCCTGTTCCGCTACCTCAATGGCCACCCGCATGGACTCGACCACGACCGAATCGCCCGCCTCCGAATCCTTCGAGTCGCCAGCCCAGCCGGGCTGGGGCCTCTGGCTGTGGCGATGGTTCTGGCGGGTGACGCTGGTCGTGTCGCTCTATGCCGCTTGGTACTGCTACTACGCCCCGTCGAACGACGTCGCGTGGGCGGAGAACCACGCGGCGGCTCGGCAGCAGGCGGCCGAGTCGGGCAAGCCGGTGCTGATCTACTTCACGGGCGAGTGGTGCGTCCCCTGCCGGATCATGAAGCGTAACGTGTGGGCGGACGAGCAGGTCGCGACCCGGGTCAACGCTGAGTTCGTCCCCGTGATGGTCGACGTGGCCGACCCCGAAGAGGCCGACTTGGTGAGCGCGTACAAGATCGGCACGACCCCGATCACGCTCGTCGAGAGCCCTCAGGGCGAGGTGATGCGATACCACGTCGGCGGGATGACCCAAGCGGCCTTCGTCGATTTTCTCGACGCCGACAACGACTGATCCGCGACCGCTCCAAGAACGCAGAAAGCCGCCGCGCTCCGAGGAACGCGCCGGCTTCTGTCGTTGTTCAGGCACGAGGTTCTAGCGGCGACGACTCAGCGCGCCGACGCACGCCAGGGCGAGAAGCATCGCGGCGCTCGGCTCGGGCACGTACGAAACGGTCGCGCGGAACGCCGTGGAGTCGAAGCCGATGTCGCCGAACGGGTCGACGATGAAGTGGAGTTGGTCGCCCGCGTTCACGGCGATGTCGTCGATGGCGATCGGCGCGATGCCCGCGCCGTCGACGAACGAGCCGTTGGCCAGCGTGCCGGCGATGTCGCCCACGTCGACGTACCAACGGATGCCGGTGGAGAGCGAGTTGCCGTTCGGGTCCATGTCGTCGAACTCAAACTCGATGTCGATGTCGCCCGTCACGGGGCTGGTCCACGTGACCACGGAGAAGCCGCCGGAGGGCGGGTGCATCCAGATCGTGTCGGTCGGCCACGAGAAGGGGATGAACGGGGGCGACACGTTGATCGGCGAGCCCGACGTGTTGACCCCAACCCCGGGGAACGACGACCCGTTGTTCCAGAACGGGGTCGAAGGAACCCAGACCGTGGTGGGGTCGCTGTTCATGGTGAACAGCTGGTAGTCGCCGTCGCGGACCGTGTCGGGGGACCAGCGGTAAGACCACTCGGAGGTCGCCGTGTTGACCGTGTTCGAGAAATCATCGACGGCCGAAGTCGTCGTCGCCGAGGCGACGCCGCAGCCTGCGAGGGCGGCTGCAAGAAAGAGTCGTTGCCGGATCATTAGCGGTTCCTCCCGAGTCAGCAGATCGTGAACTGTGGACGAGTTTCGCTAGGCCCCGGAGCGGGGGGCACTGAGCGAGATCATAGCCCAGGCCCGCTGCCGATCAACAATCCGGGAGACGATTCCGGGGGATACTCGATCCGTGGGGACTCCCCGGGAGGGCTTGCCGCAGGCCCAATAGAAAAAGCCGCCGCGCCCGTTAGGACGCGGCGGCTCCGCCGTTGGTGGAGATCCGGGGTTGCTCAAGCTTGGCGACGCACCAGCACGCCGACGCCCGCCAGGGCGAGCATCATCGCGGTGGCCGGTTCGGGGACACTCGACGAGCCGCCGATGAAGTTGTCCATCGCGATGAACTCCGTGCCGGAGTTGGCGTAGGTGGTGGTCGCCGAGAAGACGATGTCTTCGATCGTGGCGCCCGGCGCCGTGGTGATCACGCCGAAGAAGGCGTCGCTCGCTTGGATCGTGAAGTCCTGCATGTTGCCGGCCGAGTCGAGGACCTTGGTGATCACGCCCATCTCGTTCCCGAGCGTGCCGGGGTCGACGAGAAACGACTGCCCTTGGTCGTTGAAGCCGAACGCGTCGAAGCCGAAGGCGTTCACGCCGGCGGTCTGGACCGTGATCGTGCCGGTGTCGGCCTGATTGCTGTTGGAGCCAAAGGCCCCGGGGACGCCCGCCAGGTCGAGGAGGAACTGGAGGTCGGGGGTCGGGTTCCCGGTGTTCGCCATGTTGGTGAGGGTGCCGTTAACGAACTGCGTGGTGATCTCATCGCCGGAGTGGCTCACGTCGAAGCCGAGCAGCGGGTTGCCGGGCGAGACGGTGTTGACCGTGGTGTTCTCGAAGTCGATGTCGTTGTTGTAGCGGTTGAGGTTGTCGTCGATGAGCGTTGCGTCGAGGGCGTCGAGGAAGTCGGCGCGGTTGTTGAACGTGATGAAAGTGGCGGCCGAGGCGCCGCCGGCGATCGAGAACAGGGCGGCGGTGGCGAGCAGCGAGGCGGTGGTCTTCACGAGAACTTTCCTGGATTCGAGGCGAGTTGGTTTTTTTCTTTGTCGGGCTCAGCAACGTCTTGCTGATTACCTTTAAGGGCGCCGTTAGGCCGGCGTCGTCGCCGGCTCTACAGGGTCAAACGCCGGGGAGCCGGCGCGCGCACGCGCCGGCCGAAAGAAAACCGGAAAAGCCGATTGCGGCCGTCCGTGGCCGCTGGCGAGGCGCCTAGTCGATCACGGGGGCGAGGTACAGATTGCGGTACTTCACCGCGGTGTGGTCGCCCTGCAAGTAGATCGGCCCGGGGGCCATCGGGTCGGTGTGGATGGCGCCGGGCGTCGGTTTGCTTACTGGCTCGTTATCGATGACCCGCACGCCGTTCAGCTCGACCGTGACGTGGCGGTCGACGAGCGTCAGGTCGTACGCCTGCCACTCGCCGCCCGGTCGGCCGGCGTTCTGTGAGGGGGCGATCTGGCCGAAGATCGACCCGACGCCGATCCGCCCCTGCATGGGGCTGTCGCGGTCGACCACTTGCGCTTCGTAGAGGCCGCGCAGGTAGACGCCGCTGTTGCGTTTGGCTTCCACGTAGAACTCCAGGTGCAGCCAGAAGTCCTTGAACTCGGCCTCGGTCCGCAGGTTGGCGTAGGCGCCGGTCGCGCTGAAGTCGGTCTTCGGCGTCTCGTTGACCAGGACGCCCCCCTCGGCGCTCCAGCCGTTGATCTTGTCCGCCTCGTGCGGCCGCCAGCCGCTGAGGTCCTCGCCGTTGAACAAGCGGATCGGGCGTCCGAACTTCACCCGGGCCAAGTCGGGGGGCGTGGCGGGCATCGGCGGGATGCGCTTGCCGGTGAGGCGAACCCGTTCGTCGGGTTGGCCCTTACGCGTGTGGGTCAGAACGCCCGTGAGTTGGCCGTCCGCGAGTCCGACCTCGACGGTTGTCGTGTCGGCGTCCGCGCCCGCGACGCCGCGGGGCATCTTGGGTTGGAAGCGGAGCCGCCCGTCGTCCAACTCGGTCGCGTCGTAGGGGCCCTCCGGGCCGACGTACAGACGAAAGCGGACCCGCGTTTGACCCTCTTCCTCGGTCACTCGCAACCAGGCGGGCAGGCCCGATTCAACCGCGATCGACCAATCCCCCATCAAGCGGGCGGGCGCCGCCTCGCAAATGGAAGAAACGCCAAGCAGCGTGAGCGTGGCGATTAGCACGCACGGTTTCGTGAGCATCGGGGAAGACCTCGGGTGAGCCGTCGCTTACTCCAGTTCCCACACCCGGATCCAGTCGTACTGGGTGGTGCGCTGCTCCCACGTGCCGGTGGCGATCAGCTCGCCCCCTTCGGGGACCGGGTTCCAGTCGTAGGTCTCGATCGCCATCTGGAGATACTTGGGCAGGTCCCAGTCGACGGTCGGCTTGAGCGAGTAGGCGTACTCGCCGTCGAAGAAGAACTGAACCTCGTGCGGCGACTTCCACCAGCCGGCGTAGACGTAGAACCGCTCGTGGTTGGGCGTGGGCGGGGTGAGCTGCTTCTGGATCTGCACCTTCTCCGGGACGCTGCGGCCGGTGAGGATCAGGTTCGAGTGGAAGATCTGGTTCCATTTGCGCGCCCACTTGTCGGTCAGCTCGCTGGTGGCGCCGACGCACTCCTGGATGTCGAGCTCTTGGCGCTGCGCGCCGTGGCCCTTGGTCATCAGCCAGAAGGTCGACGACATCGCCGTGGCGTTCGCCTTCATGCGGGTCTCGAAGTACATGCCCGGCTTGCCAGCTGCGTGCGAGCGGACGATCGCGCCCTGGTAGCGGTACTCCTCGCCGCGGATGGTCTGCGGCTCGGGGAGCGGGCTCACCGTGACGTTCATCTTGCCGTCGGCGACCCGCACGTTCTCGGAGCGGAACAGCCCCGGCGGGCGGCCGATCCAGCCCCAGCCGTTGCCGATCGGCTCGGACTGCCACTTGTCGTGGTCGATCTCGTCGCCGTCGAACTCGTCCGACATCGCTGCGACGGGCGTCCACCGTTTGCCCTCGGGGAGAGGATCATGCCCCTCGGCGAAAAAAGGTCCGCTCACCTCTTCGCCCAAAGTGAGAGGCGAAAGGAGGCCGCAGGCGAGCAGAGCGAGGAGCGGGCGGAGCATAGGGAGCGAGGCTCGGAGAATGGCGTGATGACCGGTTGCAGGGGACCAGCATAGTCCCCGCCAAACTAATGTCACGCCCGCTCCCGATTCGCCACGCAAGTGGCGACGATCCGGATCGCGTCGTAGTCGACCTCGCCGCCGAGCTGCTCGTGGATCGGCTTCAGCCCGACCAGGCCGACCTCCTCGATGGCGTCCTCGATCTGCGACGCGACCGCCCGCTCGACCCAGGGGGTCGGGTCGGTGACGGCCTCCTGCTTCAGGAAGTCGCTCAGGTAGCCGAGGGTCGTCGAGCGGGCGCGGTCCAGTTTGGAAGCGACCTCCTCGATCGACAGCCCCTCGCGGAACAGCGGGAACGCGGCGAGCGACGCGGTGCGTGGCGAGGTCGACGCGCTCCTCGCGGGGCGGGACGCGGCCGCGCGGGGCGCGTCGTCCTCGAGGTCCATCGCGACACCGCTCTCGGAGCAGTAGCCGCGGATCGCGTCGAGGAAGGCGTCGCCGTACTCGCGGAGCTTCTTCTGACCGACCCCGCTCACCGTGGAGAAGGCTTCGAGCGTCGAGGGGCGGCGGCGGGCCATGTCCCGCAGCGAGGCGTCGCCGAACACGATGTACGCCGGCTTCGAGATCTCCGCGGCGATCTCGCTGCGCAGCGCGCGGAGCGTCTCGAAGAGCGTGCGGTCGACGCCCTCCCAGCTCTCGGCGTCGCGGCGGCTGCCGCCGCCGGCTGAGGAGCCACGCGATCTGCCGGCCGCTTTCAGGAGTTTGGGTTCGCCCTCGCCTTTGAGCAGCGCGAGGCCGGGCTGGGTGATGTGCAGCACGCCGTACTCGCCCGCCTTGGTCAGGTAGCCCTGGCCGACGAGCTGCTCGACCCAGCCGCGGATGTCGCTTGATTTGTTTTGCTTGAGCAAGCCGTAGGTGCTCAGGCCGTCGTGCCCCGCGGCGAGGATGCGCTCTTCGCCCGAGCCCGCGAGGACCTTGCACGTGTAGTCGGCGCCGAAGCGCTGCTCGAGCCGCGCCACGCACGACACGATCTTCTGTGCGAGGATCAGCGGGTCGTCGACCAGGTCGAGCTCGCCCAGGCAGACATCGCACGCGCCGCAATTGGCCTCTTCGAGCGACTGCCCGAAGTGCTCGACGAGCGCCGCGTGCCGGCACGTGACCCCCGACGCGTAGCCGCTCACGCCGTCGAGCGCGCGGAGCGCGGCTTCGACCGACTCGGGCGAGGCCTCCGCTTCGCCGGGCGATTCGATGATCCGCTTCCAGGTCATCGCGTCGCCGCGGCTGTACAGCAGCAGGCACTCGGCGGGCAAGCCGTCGCGGCCCGCGCGGCCCGACTCTTGCTGGTACGCTTCGAGCGACTTCGGCATACCCGCGTGGATCACGAATCGGACGTCCGGCTTGTCGATGCCCATACCGAACGCCACGGTGGCGACGATCACCTCGGTCCGGTCGTTGAGGAAATCTTCTTGGGTGCGCTGCCGGCGCGTGTCGTCGAGCCCCGCGTGGTACGGCGCCGCCTTCACGCCGAGCTCGACCAGCGCGGCGGCCGTCTTCTCGACCTCCTTGCGGCTGATCGCGTAGACGATGCCCGACTCGCCCGGGTGGCGTTTCGTCAATTCGACGATCTGCCCGAGCTTGCCGCTCGCGGGGCGGACGCGGTAGGTCAGGTTGGGGCGATCGAACGAGCCGACCAGCCTCTCCGCGTCGGCCAGGCCGAGCTGCCCCGCGATGTCGTCCCGCACCTCGGGGGTGGCGGTCGCCGTGTAGGCGTGGACGCCGATCTTCGGGAAGACCTCCTTGAGCCGCGCCAGGCCGCGGTACTCGGGGCGGAAGTCGTGGCCCCAGCTGCTGATGCAGTGCGCCTCGTCGATCGCGGCGAGCGACACGTTCGCGTTGGCGAGCAGCGTGAGCGTGCCGTCGAGCAGCAGACGCTCGGGCGCGACGTACAGCAGCTTCAGCTCGCCCGCCTGCACCTGCTGCGTGACTTCGCGGCGCTCGTCGGCGGAGAGCGTGCTGTTGAGGTAGGCGGCCGGCACGCCGCAGTTGCGGAGCGTGTCGACCTGGTCCTTCATCAGCGCGATCAGCGGCGAGACGACCAGCGCCATCCCCTCCATCGCCACGGCGGGCGCCTGGAAGCAGAGCGACTTGCCCCCGCCCGTGGGCAGCACGACGACCGAGTCCCGCCCCGCCATGACGGCCCGCATCGCCTCGCGTTGCAGCGGGCGGAAGTCCTCGTAACCCCAGTACTGCTGGAGCACGTCACGCAGGGCGTCGTCGGTGGAAGGGTTCACCACGGAGGGCACAGGGAGAGCAAGGGGAAGAATGAAAAGCGTACTAAGCGGATTCTTGCGGATGGACCAATGGAGGAGGGACTTCTTGTTCCAGGCAAGCGGAGAGATCGGCTGCTACCTTTCTCACAGTCGTGTAGTTGTTGTGCTTTGCGTCACGCATGGCTTTATAGAACCGGAATCGACGCGGCCAACGAAAGGGTTTGAAGACGATAACGATCGGATTGAACTCGTAACCACGGGAAAACCATCGAAACCCAATGACACGCAGGTCGACCGTCGGCCAGGATTTACGCTCGGACCAGTTGATAACGAAGCAGCGCTCTCCGATAGATGGGATCGCAACTGACTCAAAGTAATGCTGCCAGTGGGGGCTATTTGAGTAAACGACCAAGGTGTCTTTACGATGTGGCGCCCAGCAGATCCTGATCGCGGTGACTAGCAGGACTCCCCAGATAAATTGGAGCAAGCCGATCAGCAAGACAATTGGCAGCAAGATGAGCAGCAGCGGCAGAAAGATCGCGACGAGGAGAGCCTTCGTGAACTTCTCCCATAGCGACTCTCGTTTTTCTGATCCGTTACCATCGGCATGATTCGCGTTCATCTGTATTCCCTTCTCTTCCTCCGTGCTCTCTGTGCCCTCCGTGGTGAATCCTTACTTCTCCGCGAACGGCTCCACGTCGGGCGTCACCCAGACCGGCGTCGAGATGCGGAACGGCTTCGCGGCGCCGAGGTCGAACGTGAACCGCACGAAGGCCGCCGCGTAGCCCTTCTCGGGCGCTTCGAGCGGGGCGAAGTAGGAGCCGATCGCCTCGGGCTCCAGGGGCGTTGGCTTGAAGGCGTCGCCGATGACCGGGTGGCGGAAGTCGCGGGCATCGGGGTTCACGGCCCGCCAGAGGACCGCCTTCACCGGCCGGGTCGAGCACCGCACGGCGACGCCCGTCTGGCCCTCAGCGACCGGGTCCCAGGTCAGCATCGGGCGGGGCAGGCCGTGCGCGACCGACGCGTGGAACGCGATCAGCGTGTCGAGCGCGTTGCTCCCCTTCAGGCTGTGCCCCGTGTTGGGCGTGTAGGAGAGGTGCTTCTCGCCGACCAGGTCATCGAAGTAGAACCGCGACGAGTCGGGCAGGAAGAACTCGTCGCCCGACGCGTTGATCAGGCACTTGGGCAGCGTGAGCCGCTCGCGGTACACGTACGGGTCGACGATCGCCCGGATCGCCGCCGACCGGGGTGACGAGAGGCTGTCCGCCAGCCCCTGCCGCTCGTAATCCTGCAGCGCCCGCGACCACGCGCCGTACGACGCGAAGTGGTGCTTCATCGAGGGCTCGATGTTGAGCACGTCGATCACGATCGGTGCGATCGCCGCCACGCGGTCGTCGACCGCCGCGGCGAGCCAGGTCGTCCAGCCCCGCTTCGAGGCGCCGGCGACCGTGAATCGTTTGATTGCGGGCGCGCCCTCCTCCTCGGCGAGCGCCTGCTGCACGACGTCCATCGCCGCGACCGCCGACTTGGCCATCGGCAGTTGGGCGATCCAGGTCGGGTCCTCGGTCGCCATGAACCGTTTCCAACTGGCGGCGAGCAGGTCGTCCTCGAAGCGGCCCCGTTCGGGCTGGTCGCTATCGAGGACCTGGATCGGTTGGTTCGGAACCTGATAGAGCGTGGCGACGACCGACCGGGTGGCGATCGCCGCTTGGACGAACCGCCCGCCCGCGTTGAGTTCGGGCTTCGCCAGATGGGTGCCGCCCGTGATGAAGAGCAGGGCGGTCTCGGCCTCGACGCCGGTGGGAACGACGATCGTCATCCGGTGCCGCCACTCGGACCGGCTCACCTCTTTCTTGGTGCGCCACGTCTGCGAGGTGAAGTCGATGAAGAGTTCTTCGTGCGTCGGCTTCTCGACGCGCCCCACCACTTCCCAGCGGAACGAGGGATCTTCTTTCGCGACGTACTCATCGAGCGGCGTGGTCGCGACCTGGGTTGCCCCGACATCGATGAGCCCGACTTGCGCATGGCACACAGGCGTCAGGGTGAGCAGCAACGCGGCGCGGAGGGGCGTTAGCATCGGGGGCGTCCTTGCGGTCGATCACGGAGGGGGCGGCTGCCGGCCCCGCGAGCCTAACCCGCCTGTTGCCGGGCGGGCAAGCAGCCGAGGGCCGCTAGCAAGGCGCCGCCCAGAGCGGCCAGGGCGCCCGGCTCGGGCACGAGCGTCGTGACGCTCCCCACGCCGGCGCCGTAGATCGCCTGCACGGCGGCGATGTCGTCGGGCAGCAAGAGGCCCGTGCCGGGGCCCATCCGGCGGAGGGCGGCGGGGTTCATCACGGTCCCCGGTAGGGTCGAGTGGCCGATGCCGATGGCGTGGCCGATCTCGTGCGTCAGGATGCCCAGCACGTCGGGCTCGCTGGGGGTGCCGACAATGGCCCAAGGGTCGCCGTTGTCGAAGTGGATGTCACCCGGCAGGTTGCCCCCGCCCCGCGGGAAGTAGGCGAGCGCCTTGGTGGTGGGCATGCCGTTCTGGGCGTCGGTCCCGTTGATGAACCGATGGTTCAATCGGATCTGCCCGAAGCTGTCGGCCGGGTAGCTGTTGTAGGCAGAGGTGTTGCTCGTGAAGACGGGCGTGCCGACATCGTCGACCTCGACGAAGTGCAGCGGCGCGACCGAAGCCCACAGGCCGAACGCCTCTTTCGTAACCAGCCGCAGGTAGTCGGCCGGCACGGTGACCCCGTCCGGGTCCTTCAGCCCGCCGTCGAGGAAGTTGTTGTAGCTGTACGTGATCGTGACGGGCGAACCGTCCCCGCCCGGCTGGGACCACTGGCTCCCGGAGAGCGAGAACCGCGCGAACGGCTCCCGCGGCTCGTCCGATGCGGCGCAAAGAGCGTGCCCGAACGCCTCGCAATAGACGCAAGCGTCGGCGGGTGCGCAGGCAAGCAGCAGGACGAGTAGACAGAAACGCACGGGGGGCTCCGGCAAACAGATTCGTGAAAAGCGGCGGCGTACAAGGAGGTCGCGAGACGGCCGTCTATTTCACGAGGCGGAGCCCAACGGGGGAGGAGGCGTGTGCCTTTCAGTATGCCTGGGAGCCCTACGAATCGCAAGTTTTTCGCGCCGGCACGGTCTCCGGCTTTTTCATTGCACGGGGCCGTGAGCCGCAGTAGAAAGTGACTGAAAACCGACACTCTTCCGAGGGGGCAGTCATGGGAACGCGGTCTTGCTGGCGGTTCGGATTCTTCCTGCTGTGCGTCGCGGGTCTGCTCGGTCAGCCGACGGCCGCCCGGGGGCAGATCACCGATCTGTCGATCACCAGTGCGCCGTGCCCGCATCTGGATGGCTTCGTTGTCAATCAACTGCGGATTGACTTCGAAGGTCAGCTATTTGGACAGGAGCTACAGGTTGCGTTGGATTCAGGGGCGATTTATCAGGATGCGATTAACGATAACCGGGTTCCGCTACTCGCTTCGGTGAATCTGTTCCCCTCAATGGCCTGCGACAGCTTCGTTGGTATCGGCGAGCCAGTGCCTAGTCCATTTGATCCTCCTTGGTCCCCATGGCCCGGCGATTCCACATTCGATGAGGTTCTTATCATCAGAGACGATTTCGTTGATGGCGCCTGGGACATCGCGTGGGCGCCCTCGACCGGAGTGGTGATTGATTCTGGAGAAGACTACTTCATCGCCCAGGTGACGCTCTCGGAAGACGCCGAGGGGTCTTGGGACTATTCCGGCAACGCCGGCGGGCAACCGTTTCAAATCGCCGGCGCCTCGATCTCCGGCGGCGTTATGCGTTTGGTTCCCGAGCCGACGACGATGTCGCTCTTGGTGCTGAGCGCCCTGTCGGTGGCGGCTGGGCGGTGCCCACGGGCCTGAGCGGCAAACGGGCCTGAGCGGCCCGCTGGGGCGGCATTTCGGGCCGGACGCGGGAGCGGTAGAATCGTCGGACTGCCGTGGTCGTGACGACCCGGCTCATTGTCCGCCGAACGCCCGCTGCCGCTATGAAAACCGACGAGCTCCGCGAAAAGTACCTCGCCTTCTTCGAAGAGAAGGGCCACACGCGCGTCGCGAGCGACGTGCTCGTGCCGACCTGGGACCCCTCCGTCCTGTTCACGCCCGCGGGCATGAACCAGTTCAAGGACCACTTCCTGGGCAAGGTGAAGCTCGACTACACCCGCGCCACGAGCTGCCAGAAGTGCCTCCGCACGGGCGACATCGACAACGTCGGCCGCACGCCTCGGCACCACACGTTCTTCGAGATGCTGGGCAACTTCAGCTTCGGCGACTACTTCAAGCGGGACGCGATCCACTGGGCGTGGGAGTTCCTCACCGACGAGCGCTGGCTCGGCCTGCCCGGCTCGCAGCTCACGGTGACCGTCTACAAGGACGATAAAGAGGCGGCCGACATCTGGCACAACGAGATCGGCGTGCCGACCGCTCGGATCAGCTTCGAGGAGGAGGACGAGAACTTCTGGCCCGCCAGCGCCCCCAGCCAGGGGCCCGACGGCGTGTGCGGACCGTGCAGCGAGATCTACTACGTCGCGCCGCTCGCTGATGGGGGCTTCGCCGAGCCGTTGGAGATTTGGAACCTCGTCTTTACGCAGTTCAACCGCGTTGGCGACCCGCCGAACAACCTCCAGCCGCTGCCGAGCAAGAACATCGACACCGGTATGGGCCTGGAGCGGACGGCCGCCGTCCTGCAGGGCGTGCCAACCAACTACCACATCGACTCGCTCCTGCCGCTCGTCGAAGCGTCGGCCGAGGTCTGCGGCGTGAAGTACGAGTACGAGTCGGACAACGGCCGCCGGCTGCGGCGGATCACCGACCACGTGCGCGCCTGCACGTTTGCGGTGCACGAGAACGTCTACCCCGGCCCGCAGAAAGAGAAGTACGTCGTCAAACGCCTGCTCCGCCGTGCGGTGCTCGACGGCCATCAGTTGGGCGTGCGGGATCCCTTCCTGCACCAGCTCGTGCCGACGGTCGCCGAGCTGATGAAGGCGGCTTACCCCGACCTGGCCGAGACGACCGAGCGCGTCGCCAGCGTCATCCAGAAGGAAGAGGCCAACTTCTTCGGCACGATCGACGGCGGCCTCGAGCGGATCGGCAAGGTCTTCGACGAGATGCGTGCGAAGAACCAGAAGGCGGTCGACGGCGCCGTCGCCGCCGACCTCTACCAGACCTACGGCGTGCCGCCCGAGCTGTTCGAGTCCCTCGCCGCCGACCAGCAGCTCGCCTTCGACTGGGACAGCTACCAGAAGGCGATGGACAAGCACGGCGAGCAGTCGGGCAAGCTCACGCACACCGTGATGGGCGCGAAGGGTCCGATCGACTCGCTCAAGCAAGCGCTCGACGCGACCGAGTTCCTCGGCTACGACACGCCCGAAGCGACCGTGAAAATCGTCGGCGTCGTGACCGGCGAGGGCGAAGACCAGCAGATCGCCGACGCGCTCGCCGAGGGGGACAAGGCGCTGATCGTCCTCGATAGCACCCCCTTCTATGGCGAGAGCGGCGGCCAGGTGGGCGACACCGGCACGCTCACGGGCGAGGGCTTCGTCTTCTCGATCACCGACACGCAGAAGGACGGCTCGCTGTTCGTCCACAAGGGGGTCTTGCTCAAGGGGACGCTCAACTCGGGTGACGACTGCCTCGCGCTCGTGAACGAGAAGCGCCGCGACGCGATCCGCCGCGCGCACTCGGCGACGCACCTGCTGCACTGGGCACTGCACCGCACGCTCGGCGCGCACGCGCAGCAGCAGGGGTCGAAGGTCGACGCCGACTGGCTCCGGTTCGACTTCACGAACCTCGCGCCGGTCGAGCCGGAGCAGCTGGCGGTCATCACAGACGACGTCGAGGCGTGCATCGCCGCCGCGGGCGCCGTGAAGTGCGAGACGCTCCCCCTCGCCGACGCCCGCCAGCAGGGCGCCATGATGCTGTTCGGCGAGAAGTACCCCGACCCCGTGCGGATGGTCTCGATGGGGCCATTGGCCGACGGCGCCGCCATGAGCCGCGAGCTGTGTGGCGGCACCCACCTGACGAATACCGATCAAGTCGGCGTGTTCGAGTTGCTCAGCGAAGAGGGCGTCTCCGCCGGCACGCGGCGGATCACCGCGCTCACGGGCGAACGGGCCGAGGAGAACCGCCAGCAGACCGAGGCGACCCTCGCCGCCGTCGCGGAGACGCTCGGCGTGAACGAGGAGACCGTCCCCGAGGCGGTCGGCCGGCTGCTCGCGCGGCAGCGGGCGCTCAAGAAGAAGATCGCCGGCGGGAGCGACCTCACCTCGCCGGGCGTGAAGGTCCGCGGCGACAAGCTGACGAGCTACGCCGAGCGCCGCGCCGCCTTGTCCGAAGCGGCGAAGCAACTCTCGGTCGCGCCGGCCGAAGTCGCCTCGCGCTGTGAATCACTGATGGCGGAGATCGAGAAGCTCGAAGCGCAGGTCAAGCAACGCGACGCCGCCGGCCCGCTCGACGCCGATACGCTGCTTGAGAAGGCCGAGACGGTCGATGGCGTGACCATCCTCGTCGCCGAGACGCCCGGCGTCGCCCCGCCGCTCATGCGCCAGCTGATCGACGCGGTGCGGCAGAAGACCGAGTCGGCCGCGGTGCTGCTCGCCTCGTCGGACGGCGACAGCAAGGTGACGCTGGTCGCGGGCATCACGAAGGACCTGCAAGAGCGGGGCGTGAGCGCCGGCAAGTGGATCGGCCCGGTCGCCAAGGCGGTCGGCGGCGGCGGCGGCGGCCGCCCCGACATGGCCCAAGCGGGGGGCAAGGAGCCGGCGAAACTCCCCGAAGCGATCGCCACCGCGCGCGAGACGATTACCCAGATGCTGGGGGCGTAAGACCCTATCGAGGTGAGGACGCGATGCAATCCAAGCGTTTCCGCTTCCGCCTCGGCACGCTCTTCGTTTGCGTGACGCTGCTCTGCCTCTGGCTCGGTTATCAGATGCGGTGGGTCCACCAGCGACGCGAGGCGTTAGTTTGGATTCGGGAACATGAAACCGCGGAGAAGTGGTCTTCGGCCGATCCCACCGGGGTGACCGTCACCCCTGTTGGCGGGTTGCCGGCGCCTTATGAATCGAGGCGCCCGCCGCTGGCGGTCTGGTTGCTCGGCGAGCAGCAGGTGCATTTCATCACTCTGGATAGGGCCAAGGTAACAGCGTCTGACTTCGACATGCTGAATCGGCTCCAGGCCCTCTTCCCTGAGACGGACGGGGTCCACATCGAGGAGCCGGGTTGGTCAAACCGATGGACGCTCGAGACTCACGCCGAGATTTTTGTGCGGGAATCAGGTGGCCCGGGTCGTTGAACCTGTGCCAGCCGTTCCTGCAGCTTTCGCCGCGACAACACGCCGCGGAAACTGCTCTTGGAATGGCGATATCAAGGGGGTTAAGTTGGTTCTAGCGGCCGACCCGCCGCCCCTCTTCTGTTGAGTTGGCACCCTCCGTCGCGGCGTCATCGACCGTCCGAACGACCTGCTTTTCTCGCCCGAACGCCGGCCGGCGTGACGGCTCCTCAGGTCGCGTGGTGAATGTCTCGCGCGACCGCTCTCTAGGCGGAGGTGTGGTATGGAAACGGCAATCAACAAGGGACTGCACGCGGAGCTGACCCCCAGCTGCCGCTGCGAAGTGACCCAGCGTGGCCCGAACTGGCTGTTCGTGCACGTCGACACGATCGGCATGGGCTGCGGCCTCGCCGAGCGGCTCTGGCGCGTGGCGCAGACGCAGCTCACCAACCGGATCGTGCTCGACTTCGATAAGAGCGAACCGACCGACCCGCGGCTCGGCGTCGAGCTCGGCTGGCTCTGCCACCGGCTCAGCGAAGCGGGCGGCGCGCTGCGGCTGTGCGGCCTGCCCCCGGAGATCGCCGAGGAGGTGCTCGCCCACGCCGACTGCCCGCGGCTGCACAACCACCTCACCGCCCGCGACGCCGTGCTGGGCGGCCCCTGCTGCGACGGCGAGGACGACTCGTTCCCGCCGGGACTGCCGCGGTGACCGGCCGCCCCAACGCAGGGCGAAGAATCAAGCGGTGGGACGGCAAGCGCAGGGCTCGCACGGAATCGTCCCCACATCGAGGGGTGCCTTAGGAACCTTTTCCGTTTATGTAAGCTGTTTTCTGGAGCTTGCTTGTTTGCTTGCTGGGCCGGTCCATCGCGGGTAGGGTGCAAGTGGATGGTGTGTATCGCCAGTCAAATTCCGCCGCGAGATTGCCCCTACAGACAATAGCATGCCCAGCAACACCATTGACTGCGAGCCGTACCCCTCTCGTTCGCTCGGTTTCACAATCGCATTCAGCTCGGTCCTTCTCTTGACCGGTTGGTCCGCGGCGGGCACGTCGCTCTACAGTTTCGATTCGGCGGTGCTGAACCGAGTCGATTACCAGGATGAGCAGGTCGTTACGATCAACCTAAGCCCCGGCGTGCCGGTCCCCGGAGGCCTAGCGAACGGCCGTGTTGGTTTGGCGGCCGATCCGCTGAGTGGATTCGTTTACTCGATGCAAACGACCAACGTGGGTGGGGTGCTGCTCCGCACTGATCCGAACACGGGCGTGGTCGATTACGTCGGGCCGGGGTCCTTTTTGAGCCAAGACCCTCCCCTCCCGGTCGACCCCACGTCGGTTTGGGGGCTCTCGTTCGACCCGTTCTCTCAAAGCCTCTATACGATTAACGCCTTGCCCCAGAGCGAAGTCATCAAGATCGACCCGCTCACGGGTTTGGGTGAGAGCCTGGGCGTGATTGACACCGGGGGCGCCGGCTCGATTGATCAGGCGAAGAATCTGGTGGTCGATCCCACGACCGGGATCGCGTATGTCATGATCCCATCGAGCAGCCTCACCGAGCTGCATTTGTGGACGCTCGATCCATCGACGATGGTGGCGACCAAGGGGCCTGAAGTCGTTCTGCCGGACAACGGGGCTCAGCACTTCGACGACATGAAGTTCGATCCCATCACTGGCGAACTGGTCGGCAGCCTGGTCGATAACTTCAACTTCGAAGCCGGCCTCTTCACCATCGACTTGGTGACCGGCGACACGTCGCGGGTCGATGCTTACTTGCCGGACTGGCTGTCGAGCGGGGTCGCCGATTCCGGGTTTGGTAGTTTCGATCTCATTTCGACGATCCCCGAGCCCAACTCGGTCGGACTCGCCGTGCTGGCGGCGACCACCACGCTGGTGCTTCGCCGCCGATCTGCAGCCTAGGCCCGATTGTTTGTTGACGACCGGGCGCCGCGGGTGGCACGGACAGTCGGCCGCGTGGGACTTGGTGATCGAGTGAAGCTTGCTCGGCCGATTGTCCGGGGGCGACAGCCCAAGAGGCAATACGGTCGGCCTCTTGTTGCGAGCAACACCGACACGTGTCCGAGTCGAGTCGCATCCAGAGCGGAGCCGCTTGCGGACAAGTGTCGCTGCCACCCCTGGAGTCTCCCCAACAGCATAAGGAGGTGCCGAGCGGCCAAGCCTATGCCAGCAAACGCTTGCGCAGATCGCTCAGCACGCCCAAGAGGGGGCGTTCCTTCTTGGCCGCGTCGTAGAGGCCCGCGTTGGGCAGCGGGTGGGGGCCGCTGTCGGACATCTGTGACCAGACGGCGACCTGCACCGCGTTCTTCGCCAGCAGCATCGGCAGCCGCCGCGCCGCCCACTCCGCTTGGAACTCGGGCGTGAGCAGGGCGTCCTCCTCGCTGGCGGCGACGACGCCGTACCGGGCGTCGGCGCCCGGGTCCTCCTCCGCGCTGGCGGGGAAGGCGAGCGACAGCATGAGCGGCGCGTCGAGGCGGATGTTCCACAGATCGACCAGCCGGCTGAACGCCAGCGGGTTGCGCAACTCGGTGCCGTTGGGGCCGTAGCCGATGTTCATCTCGAGGTCGAAGCCGGCGATGCCGAGGTCGGCCCTTTCGAGGGCGTCGGCGAAATCGATCGGCGAGAGCTCGCTCGCCTGCGCGCCGCGGTACTCGCCCCACGGTTGATCCACGCCCACCACGACCGGCGTCTGCGGGTCGAGCTGGCGGATCGTCCGCACCGCGGTGGCGACGATCTGCAGGCGTTGCTCGTCCGTCAGGTCGAGCACCTTCTCGCGGTTGATCTTCGACGCGACGTGCCACAGCTGCGCCTTGCCCTGGTAACGCTGCACGGTGGCGCGGACGTGGCCGATCATGAGCGACGTGAGCGTCTCGACGTCCCCCTCCCACAGGTAGGCCCAGTCGGGCATCCGCTTGTCGTCGAACTCCAGCAGCGGGCCGAGGCAGACCCGCAGGCCGGCGCCGCGGGCCCACTCGACCGGCTTGTCGGTCTCGTGCCAGACGCGGTTGCCCTCCGTCGGTTCGATCGTTCCCCAGCCGCACGGCACGTTGATCAGGTTGAACGTCTCCGCCAGCCGGCGGGCCTTGGCGCCTTGCGGCACGCGGTTCACTCGCACGCCCAGCAGCGTGGTCAGCTTCTGCCCGCTCGCCATCCGCAGCGCGAGCGCCTGCTCCGCGTAGAGATCGACCAGCAAGCAAGCGGTGTCGGCGGCCAAGCGGATCGCCTCGCTCGCCGAGGCCGCCGCGCCCTGGCGGTCGGTCGCTTGACGGACGGCTGCGCGGCTGAACGCGCGGGTCGCGTCCCGCACGCCGGTGAGCACGTCGTCGCTCACCTTGAGCCCGAGCATCTGCCAGGCCGCCAGCTGGTCGCGCAGGCGGAAGACCAATCCGCGGGCCAGCTCGACCTCGAGGTGGTAGACCCGTTCACGCTCCATGAGCGAGGCGGTCGCGATCAGCCAATCGCCGTGCCCCGCGATCGGCCACGGGATCGAGAAGCAGCCCGAGGAGTCGTCCGCCCGCTCGACGACCAGCGTGTCGCCGCTCATCAGGGCGCGGCCGGGCGTGGGGATCTCGTCGAAACCGGCCACGTAGGCGCGGTCCAGCCGCTCTTCCGTGAGGAGGGCGGGGTTCTGGGAGGCAAACCGCATCAAGCCCATCGGGGCGACTCGTAGACCAGGGGCGGGCGTCGGGGGCGCTGTCTTGCGTGGGGGACGCTGGGAAACGGGGTTCAGGCTACGTGGGGCAGCGTCGCGCGGCTCGTTCCGGGGGGACGGATAGCGCCTCTTGAAGCCATCGGCTTCCCGCAAGTGCTGGCTAGCAAATAAGTTAGTAAGCCGGTACGACAGTAACAACCGCCTCGCCCCATTCCTGCTCGCCGAGAACCGGCCCGTCGTGACCAGCGCCGCCCCCCAAGAGAGCCCCCTGCCGGAATACGAGCCCCGCCGCGGCAAGGTTCGCGACGTTTACGACCTGGGCGAGTATCTGCTGCTGGTCGCCAGCGACCGGATCAGCGCCTTCGACTGGATCTTGCCCACGGCGATCCCAGACAAGGGGCGGGTCCTCACTCAGGTCAGCCGGTTCTGGTTCGACCGCTGGGCGGGCCGCGTCCCGCACCACCTGGTGACCTGCGACATCGACCGGATGCCCCTCCCCGCGGGCGCCGACCGCGAGTGGCTCACCGGCCGCTCGATGCTGTGCAAGAAGGCCCGCGTCGTCCCGTTCGAGTGCGTGGCGCGCGGCTACCTCTCCGGTTCCGGCTGGAAGGAGTACCAAGCCGACCGTTCCGTCTGCGGCGTGGCGTTGCCGGAGGGGCTCGTCGAGAGCGACCGGCTCCCCGAGCCGATCTTCACCCCCGCCACGAAGGCGGAGATCGGCGACCACGACGAGAACGTTGCGTTCGAGCGGATGGCGTCCGACCTGGGCGACGAGTTGGCCGAGCGCCTCCGCGCGTTGACGCTCGAACTCTACGCCGCCGGGGCCGAGCACGCGGCCGAGAGCGGCCTGATCATCGCCGACACGAAGTTCGAGTTCGGCCAGACCGCCGAGGGTGAGTTGATCCTGATCGACGAGGTCCTCACGCCCGACAGCAGCCGCTTCTGGCCCGCCGACCGGTACGAGCCGGGCGGCCCGCAGGCGTCGTTCGACAAGCAGTTCGTGCGTGACTGGCTGCTGGCGTCCGACTGGGACCGCCAAAGCGAGCCGCCCGAGCTGCCCGCGGAGATCGTCGAACAGACGCGCGACAAGTACGTCGAGGCTTTGGAACGTCTCACCGGCGAGGCGTTCGCGTGGCGATAGCTTAGTTGACTGGCATGCTCTCACGATCGTGTGGCATGTATTCAGAAGGTAGGGTAGTCCCGGTTCTCGAATCCCGGCTATCCAGCACTAAACGGTGAGCGGCTCATGAATGTCAGCATGCACGACTGCTTCTTTCCAATTACTCATCCAATAATCCTCTCCCGGGAAGCAAGCTTCCCAAATCCACACAAAAAAGTCGCGAGGGTTATCTGGAGGATCAAACGGCGGAAGAACAGACTCAAATACTTGCTCGAAGTTCGCATCTTCAACCGATAAGTAGTACTGATAGGCGAGGCGTACGCGAGCACGGCACTTTGATGATAGCGATGCGGCGTGAGGCACGATCAAGACTCGAATAACGTCACGAAAACCTGATTCGTCAGTTGACTCCAGATAGAAGTACTTTTCGACCGCGTTGTCATCGTCTGCAAGACCAGTAAGTGGTTCGAGTAGCGTGTGTAGAAAATACGGGTTCACAGTCGCCATAGAGATATCCCTGATGCGGGATCCTGCGCTGCCGATCCCGATAGACGTTGGATGCCACACGGCCTTGCCAGTGTGGAAGTGAGTAGGTGCTTTTTGGCAGAGCCAATAGACACGAACGGGCTCAGATCCCGCTCGCGGCCGACGTGTCGCCGCCGCTCGACTTCGTCGACTTCGACTTGCCGCTCTTGGCCTTGGACGACTTCGCCTTGGCGGGGGGCGTCTCTTTCTCGTCGTGCTCGGCTTCGAAGTCGCGCCAGGTCATTGCCCGCCGTAGCGGCTCGACACGCAAGACGACCTCGCCCCCTTGGAAGACGCGGACCGTGCCTCCTGAACTGCTGATCGCCACGGCGATCGCGTCGGTCGCGCGGCTGATCTGCGCGGCGGCCCAGTGCCGGGCGCCAAGGCCCTTGGAGAGCGTGATCTCCTTCGACGCGGGCGACGACAGGTGCTGCGCCGAGGCGACCACCGTCGCGTTGTTCGACACGACGAACGCGCCGTCCATCTGGGCGATCTCCTTGACCCCCTCGCGGACCTTGCTGTCGGTGAGGCTCCGCTCGGCGGTGGTGTAGCCCTTCACCGGGTCGAAGCCCATCGGCTTGCAGTGATCGAGGGTCTTGCGGTGGTCGCCGACGACGAACAGCGCGCCGACCGGCTTGCCCTCGCGCCCCTCGCGGCCGATCTCCACCGCCAGGTCGATGACCAGCTTGAGGGTCTTGGTCGGCACCTTCGACTCGATCTGCCGCAGGTCCCGCACCGTGAGCCGGCCGAGGTGCTCCTCGAGGCGGATCAGGCTGATCGAGTCGATGACGCCCGGGTCGAACGAGCTGTGCAGGGTCACGACCGTGGCGCTCGCTTCGAGCAGCTCCTCGCTGACCGCTTCGATCAGCGCCTGCGTAAGCCGCTCGTAGACGGGGGCGTCGTTCATGCCCAGGAGGATCGTTTCGAGCGACGGACCGTTCTCGTCGTCGTGGGCGCCCGCCAGCTGATCCTCCGAGTCGGCGGCGATCAGCAGCGACCGCGAACCGACCGCCGACTGCAGCTTCGACCAATCGACGGGCCGCTCGGCCAGGAACAGGACGGCGTCCGCCGAGTGCTGTTCGGCCAGCTCCGCGGCGGCGGCGCAGAAGCCTTTGAGCTGGGCGGTGAAACGCCGGGGGGTGGTGGCCATGGCGCAGAGGGGTCGATCACACGGGGCGTTCGGTCGCCGGCGGGCCCTGCGCTAAGGGGGCGGGGCACGCCGTTGCTCCCACATCCCGCAACGATACCCGATCGCGATGCCGGCGATCAATCCGGCCACGCCCCCCGCTCAGCGGCGTCGCGACGATTTGCTGCCCGTCCTCGAGCCGCCGAAGATGCCAAACAGGCCGCCCGACTCGGGCGGGCTGTTCCGCATGACGCCCCGGTAGACCGGGTAGTCGCGGAACAAGTTGGTGGTCGGATCGACCTGGCCCGCGATCTGGCCCGCCTGGTCGTCGTGGGGGCGGAAGACCCGCTTATCGTACAGCACCAGGGCGTGGATCGCGTGGGCGATCGAGCCGTTGTGCCACTCGTGATCCGCGTTGCCCGCCAAGAGGTTCGTCAGGTAATTCACCGCGCGGATGGTGCGGTACGAGCGGAGCTGGTCCTCGGGCAGCGAGTAGACGAGCCACTCGAGCAGGTGCCCCGTCGTGCGGAGCCGGCGGTCGATGTCCTCCTCGGCGCCCGGGCCGCGAAACCACTCGGTGCTGAGGCTGCCGTCCGAGTTCTGCAGGCGGTAGGCGTAGGTCTGGTACTTGCTGACGAACTTCGCCGCCTCGGCGTACTCGCCGTCGAGCGGCTCGCCACGCGCCTCGCGGCGGCGGAAGGCGAGGCTCAGGCCGGCCAGCCGGTGGGTGCCGCCGCACGCGGCGCCGCGGATCGGCTGCTCGCGTTCTTCCTTGATGAGGCGTGGCATGTCCCACGTCTCGCCCGTCTCGCTCAGCCAGCGGGCGTCGGAGTCGAGATAATGGCCGAGGCCGATGAGCTTGAAGGTCAGCTCGGTCTTGCTGTAGCAGCTGCGCTGCTCCGACTCGATGAGGTCGCGGATCGTGAACTCCTTGCCCTCGACCCGGACCGGGTAATCGGGGCTCACGTTGCACTGCGCGAGCATTGCGAGGAGTTGCCCCTTGTGCCCTTGCAGGCCGACGCCGATCTGGGTGTCGATCCGTCCGTCGTTGTCGAGGACCATCATCCGCTGCCGCTTCGAGGGGCGGTTGAAGCAGAGGTGGCCGACCGCGGTCATGTACGGGCTGCGTGGCCCACCGTCACGGACGCGGCTGTGCAGCTCGTAGCTGAGCATGCTGTGCATCAGCTCCCACGGATCGTTCTGAACCGTGTTGAGCGGCTTGCGGTAGTAGAAAGAGAGAACCGTACGCATGCGCGAACGCAGGTTCCGCAGGCTGCGGCTCAGTGGCTCGGGCGGCGGTGTCGGCTTGGTCGTTGGCTTCGCAGCGGCGGGGGCCGGCTTCGGCTTGGCCTCGGGCTCCGCCTTAGCCTTGGGCGGCGCCGCGGGCTTGGCCTTCGGGGCCGGTTTGGCGACCGGAGCGGGTTCTCGCGTGGCCTCGGGCAGTTTGCGTGGCGCACGCAGCGGCAGCTTGTCGGTCGCCGGAGGGACGATCACCTCATCGGCCGGCGCTTTCTTAGCGGGTGCCTTTTCGTTCTCAACCGGCGCTTTCTCGGCCGGGGGAGCGGCCGCCGGCTCTTCGGGCTTCTCGGCGCCCGGCGCGATGAGCTGCGGCGCTTCGGCCACCGGTTTGAGCCGTGGCGCCGTGGCCGGCTCGTCTTTCTTCGGAGCCTCGGCGGCCGGCTCGGAGCCCAGGCCCTGAGAGGCCTCGGTCAGCCCGGGCCGCCAATCGAGTGTGGGACGCGTCGCCACGCGGACGGGCAGCGGGGGCACCTCGAGCGAGTCGAGGACGCTCTGCGGCACCATCGACTCGACCCGTTCGGTCGGCGGCGAGAGGAGCGGGCTCTCGGCGGCGGCGGGCGCCGTCAGTGCTAGCACCGCAGGCAAGCAGACCCACCGGCCCAGGCGGGCGCTGGCGGTGCGAACGGCGGGGGCGGCAACTCTCGCGCTGTGCATCGGCCCTCGTTTTCCCTTGCGGACCCGGGTCCGCCGTCGCCTCGATACGCGTCTGGCTGCACAACGGCGGCCCGGCCGGGGCGCACTCTCACCACGGCCTTCCAGCAACGGGTATCGGGCGCGGGTCCCGGCCGGGGCCAACTATTCGGTCCCGACGGCGGTCCCCCGAAATAGCGACCGGCTTAAAAGGCGCCGGTCGTTCCGGATCGCGCAGCAACGCTAGAAGAACGGGATCCAATCGACCGCGCGGCCGGCAACCGCTGTGCGCTCTTCGGCCTGCTCGGTGGAGGGGGATTCGCCCTTGGCCAGCGCGACGTACGCGGCGACGTCGCCGCCCAGGTTGCGGCCCGTCTTGCGACGCATCGCCTCGACGCCGGCGAGCTGCATCGCCGGGTCGGGGTCCTCCAACAGCGGCAGCAACTGCTTCTCGGTCGCGCCGACACGCCCCAAGGCCTGGGCCGCGGCGAGCCGGACGTCCAACGCGTTGTCGTTGCGCGCCACCTGTGACAGGGCCTCGGCCGAACCGGGCACGGAACGCTTGCCGAGCATGCCGCAGGTCGCCGTGCGGACGTGCTGATCGGCGTCGGAGAGCCCAGCCAGCAGGGCTTGCGACGATAGCGACGTGTCGAATTCCGCGATGGTTTCCAAAGCGGCTTGGCGGATCAGCGGGTCGTTCTCCGCGGCGAGCGTCGCGACCAGCTCGCGGACGATCTTCTGCTGCTCGGGAGTGTCTTCGCCGGTCGAGCGTTTGGCGATCGCCTCGATCGCCTGGATCCGCTTGCGCGGCGTTTGAAAGGTGGTCCGTTCCTCTTGATAGAACGGGTTCAGCCCGCCCATGCGGGGGCCGCCCGCCTGGCAACCGACCAGCAGGGCGGTGAGGCTAAAAGTTGCGAAGCCAATGCCGAGCGTCTTACGCATCACGCCGTGCGTCCTTCCGTGGGGAGCGCCGGTCGGCTGGGGCGTCGCGCATCCGCACGCGTCGCGGCCGTCCGGCAAGCGGCGGGACCGTAGCAGGCCCTCGGGGCCGCCGCTATGGCATTTGCGCGGGGGTGCTAGCGTCGCTCCATAAAGTTGCCGCAGCTGGGGCACTTCGCGAACCACATGGGCACCGCTTGGCCACACTTGCACTTCACGTTGTGCCGGATGACCGACGAGCCCATCAGGCTGCCGCTGCTGCTGGCGTCGCTCGGCAGCGAGTCGTCCAGCACCGACGCCGCGTGGTCGGCCGGCGAGGCGTTCGAGGCACGCACCTCCTCCGCGACGGCGCGGCGGTAGTCCTTCTCGGTCTGCTCGGAGTGCAGCAGGTCGGGGACCGTCACCTGCACCTGGGTTGGGCAGCGGGGGCACAAGCCCTTCTTGCCGGCGTACTTGTCTTTGACCTTGAAGACGTGCCCGTGGGGGCACTCGACCCGGATCCCCATAGCAACAACCCTGCTTGCTGCGCTCCGCGACCGTGGCCCCTTTACACGGGGGGCTGAGCCGCTTGAGCGGAAGCGATAACGGAAGTCGCCTCTTCTTCCGTATCCGTTTGCGGGTTCGATCTCGGCGGACAGCCCCGCGTGGAGCACGGCCCGCCGGGACCGTATGCTGTAGGCCTGAGAGCCGCAGTCATCGCGGAGAGCGAGGGGGGCCCAAACGTGGTCCCGACGCCACGACTCCGTGCGTCGTCTCTCGAGCCGTCGTGTGCTTCGGATCGTCGTGTTGCTGGTCGCTTGCGTCGTGTAACCCGACGCTGGTTATCGCCGCGATAAGTCGTCTTCGATGAGCGCCGCCTGCGTCTGAATCCACAAACGGCCTACTTGCAACCTAGCGATCCCGGCCCAGCGATGCAAGAAAACCCGCGACGAGGGACGCCCCGCCCCGGCTCCGCGGCGGGGGGGGATAGCGGATGGGGGCGGTTTGCGGCCCGGTCTGGGTTCGTCCTGCTGGCCGTTCTGGTCGGTTTGGCGGGTCGCCGCGTCGGCGGATTGCTCGCTTCGAGCCTGTTGGTCGCCGCCCCGGCGGCGGCGATCGGCTTGGCGTTGGGCCTCGTTGTGGCGCTCGGCGTCGCCAAGAGCCGCGCCCCGGGCCGCCGGGTGGCGCTGGCGGCCGTCTCGGCTTTGGTCCTGTTGCCGTTGCATCTGGTCGCGACCGGCTGGCTCGCCGCGTTGGGCGATCTCGGTTGGCTCTCGCAGTGGTTGGCCGGCAGCGGACCGTCGCGCGGCTGGCTGATCGGCTACCCCGGGGCGATCGCGTTGCACGCGCTCTACGCGGCGCCCTGGGCCGCGCTGCTGGCGACCGCCGCCCTCGCCGCGGTCGATTCACGAAGGGAAGAGCAAGCGCTGCTCGACGCCGGTCCCCTCAGCGTGCTGTGGCGAGTGACGCTCCGCGAAGCGGCGCCCGCGTTGGCGGCGATCGGCGCCCTGTTGGCGGTGCTGGCCGCGACCGAGATCGCCGCGACCGATCTGCTCGGCGTCCGCACCTTCGCCGAAGAAGTTTACATCCAAGCGGCCGCCGGGCAACTGACCGGTCCGGCCGAAGGTGGTGGACGACTCCGCTTGGCGGCCGGTGTTGGCGCGCTGGGGCTGGTCGCTGCGGCGGCGTTGGGCGTGCTCGCCTTGCGACTTGCGCCGCTCGTCGAAACGCCCCACACGAAGCCTTGGCGCCTGAGCCGACGCGAGTCTTGGCCGCTCGGCGTGGCGACGTGGTTGCTCACGGGGCTGTTGCTGATCGCGCCGATCGCTTCGCTCATCATCACCGCCGGTGTGGGCGTCGAAATCATCGACGAGCAGCCCGAGCGCCGCTGGTCGCTCGCGAAGGCCGTTCAAACAGTCGCCGCCGCCCCGTGGCAACACCGCCGCGAGTTGGGTGTGTCGCTGCGGCTGGCGTGCGCGGTCGCGACTGGCGCGACGCTCCTCGGCGGCGCGATCGCTTGGCGGCTGCGTCGGGGCGGCGCGTTGGGGGCGATCGGTTGCGTGCTGCTGGCGATCGCGGTGGCGATCCCCGGCCCGGTGGTGGGCGTGTGGGTGATCCGCCTGTTGAACCAACCGCTCGACTCGCCGCTCGCATGGCTGGGTGAGCTGTACGGCACGTGGTTCGCGCCATGGCTCGCGCAGACGCTCCGCATCACGCCGGCGCTGGCGCTGCTGCTGTGGCCCGCCGCCGCGCGGGTCGCCGACGACCTGCTCGACGCGGCCCGCACCGACGGCGCGGGCCCGCTCGGACGCGTGCTCCGGGTCACCGGGCCGCTCTGTCTGCCGGCGCTCGTGGCGGCGTGGTGCGTCGGCTTCGCGCTGTCGCTCGGCGAACTGTCGGCGACCGTCCTGGTTGTCCCGCCCGGCACGCCGCCCCTGTCGGTCCGGTTGTTGTCGCTCTTGCACTACGGCGTCGAAGACCGCGTGGCGGCGATCGGCCTGGTGCTGGTGGCCGCCGCTCTGTTGATCTCTGGGGTGGTGATCCGCTTGCTGCCCGCGCGGGGCAAGCTGGGGTAAGCCCGTTTCCGACCACGCGCCAGGCAAACTTCGGCGTCGTAACGGACTCGATTGCCGAGCCGCGCCCGTCAGGAAGCGTCCGAGCGGGCCGTTGAACCCACGATAAGTGACAAGGGTACGGACGCTTCCTGACGGGCGCGGCTCGGTGTTTGAGCGATAGTACAGCGATAGTACGGCGTTACGAAGTTACCGCCTTGGCGTGTGCCTGAGCCGAGAGGCCGAGGGGTCCCTCGCGGTCTTTTCTTTGCGTCTTCGCGCCTTGGCGTGAAGTCTTCTTCATCCGGTCTCACGCCAAGGCGCGAAGACGCAAAGAGAAGGACGGTTTGTAAAGGCTTCGGACGACAGCGGAAGCGATTTCTCGGAAGACGCACTAGGAATCGGTATATGATAGGGCACTCCCAAACGAGCCCGATTAACCGCTTTGACCGACCGCATGGCCCGTCCCGATCAACGACCCGCAACGTGGCGTAGTTGGGCCGGGTTAGTCGTCGCGTTGCTCGCGGTCCTGCTCGTGGTTCAGTCCTCCGGTTGCAGCTGCCGGGCCGAGACGCCCGCCGAACGGCAGGCCCGCCTCGCCAAGGAGGAGGCCGAGCGGATCGAGCGCGAGAAGCGGAAGGAAGAGGAGGAACGCCTCCGCAGGCCGGTGCAGCTCCCGCCCGCGAAGATGATGCCCGCCGGCGAGGAGGCTCTGTCCGCCTTCGTGAAGCCGGGGCACTGGAACGCCGTGTTGCAGACCGCCCAGGCAAACGCGAAGGACTTCGACGGCGTCATCAGCTACGAGGTCGTCGGCCGCAACGGCCCGCTGCTCACCGACCGGGGCGCCGAGCTGCGGCTCGTCAGCCGCCGGCCGCTGGTCGTCGCCAGCAAGTCGATCAAGGCGGTCGACGCGCTCTTTTACTGCCCCCACTCGGCCGCCGTCTCGCCCCGGCTGAAGTCGACCGTCCGCGACCGCCGCACCGGCGCGGTGCAGGCGGACTCGGGCTACGCGACGCCCCTCCGGCGGTTGCTGTCGCACCAGTACCACTTTGTGGTGCTCGCCTCGGAGCCGCAGCGGTACGGTTTCTTGAAGGCGCTGCGCTCGGTCGATGCGCCGCTGGAAGACCGGATCGAGCTCGACGCCTTCCCGGCGACCTCGATGAAGCCGAGCCTCAACTACCGCGTCGTCGCGGTGCCGACGGACGACCCCTCGGGCGAGGTCGCGCTTCCCGACAACCCGTTGGCGTGGACCTCGGTCGCTTACCTGCTGTGGGACGACGTTGACCCCGCGGTGCTGCGCCCCGCGCAGCGCGACGCCATCGTTGACTGGCTCAACTGGGGCGGGCAGATCCTCGTCAACGGCGCCGACTCGCTCGACCTGTTGCGGGGCAGCTTCTTGGCGCCCCACCTGCCGGCGTTCGCCGACGGCGTGCGCGAGGTCCCGCAGCGCGAGCTGGTCGCCTTCGCCTCGCAGTGGTCGGTCGGGAAGGGGGGCGAGCCGCTCGCCGCCGGCGATCCGTGGACCGCCGCCGACCTGGTGCTCACCGACGGCGTGACCCGGTTCCCGGGCGGGTCGGAGCTGCTCGCAGAGCGGCGCGTGGGGCGCGGCCGGGTGATCGTCTCGGCACTGGACGTGTCGGACAGCCGCCTCCGCGCGTGGACGGCCGGCTACGAGAACTTCATGAACGCCGCCCTGCTGCGCCGCCCCCCCCGGCGGTTCGTGCCACGTACGTCGTTGGGGCAGGTCGCCGTCCGCTGGGCGGACGATGACAAACCGCTCGACCTCAGCCCGCTGCACAACACCCGCTTCCGTTCCTTCGTCCGCGACACCCACGCCAAGGACACGGCGCTCGCCCTGCGGACCGGGCCCGCCGAGTACGGCGACCAGACCACCCCCGCCTTCCCCAACCGGCCGCCCCCGGCCGTGCCGACGGCGGCCGGGCCAACCGGCTTCCTGCGACTCCTTCCGCCCGCCACGCCCGGCGGGGCCGGCGCGGTGAGTGATTACAACCTGGTCTCCGGCGCGGTGCGTGACACGCTCCGTGAGTCGGCGGGCGTGTCGGTCCCGGGGGCGAGTTTCGTCGTCGGTTGCCTGGCTGCGTACCTGTTCTTCCTGGTGCCCGCCAACTGGGCCTTCTTCGCCGCGATCCGCCGCGTCGAGCTCGCCTGGGTCGCGGCGCCGATCATCGCTCTGGCCGGCGCGTGGGCCGTGGTGCAGCAGGCGCAGCTCGACATCGGCTTCGTCCGCTCGCGTTCGGAGATCGCCGTCCTCGAGTTGCAGCCCGACACGCCCCGCGGCATGCTCACCCGGTTCACCGCGCTGTACACGTCGCTCTCGTCGATCTACGAGATGGAGTTCGACTCGCCCGCCGTGGCGATGCCCTTCGTCCGCAACGCGGACGGCGACACAAGCGACTCGCTCAGCGGCCCCGCGGAGGTCGCTTACGAGCGGCTTGAGAAGGCGCGGCTCAAGGACCTCGCCATCTCGTCAGCGACCGCCGAGTTCGTCCGCAGCGACGAGATGCTCGACCTCGCCGCGCAGGGCGTGCCCGGCTCGAGCGTGCCCGGCTCGCTCCGGCTCGACCGCGGCGCGGGGGGCGGGCTGCGGATCGAGAACCGGACCAATTGGCCACTGCGCGACGTGATGGTCGTCGGCCGTCCCGACGGCCTGAAGGGGGCGCCCCGCCTGGAGGGCTGCTGGATCGGCGAGATGGCCTCCGGCGCGACGGCCAACGTCGTCTTCTTCCCCGTCGACGAAACGGCCACGCCCGAAGGCGAAGCCGCCCCGCCGCTCCCCTTCGCCAAAGAACGAGCCGACGCCCAAGCCCTGCGGGACGACGACGAGGAGGCCTTCGGGATCGACGCGCTCGTCCGCCTGGCGGTCGACCCGGCCCGCTTCGAGCCGGGCGAACGCCGCGTCATCGCGCTCACCGACCGCCTGATGCCCGGCGTCACGATCACGCCCGAGGCCTCACAGCAGAAGGGCCAGACGCTGATCGTCGGCCACCTGAGCTACGGCCCGATCCCCGCCCCCCGGTCCGACGCGAACAACCCACTCGACATCGCTAAGAATTAACCACGGAGAGCACAGAGACCACAGAGAAGCTTTTTGAAGCGGTTCTAAAGCCCTTCTCCCTTGGGGGAGAGAGTCTGGGCGAGGAGTGCGATCTCGCGAACCGCAACCCTCCCCTAGCCCCTCCCTGAAAGGGAGGGGAATAAAATCATCTCCGTGTTCTCTGTGCTCTCCGTGGTGAAAGAATAAAGAACAGACATGATTGAAATCCGCGGCTTCGGAAAATCGTACGGCGACTTCGTGGCGGTCGAGAACCTCGACCTCTCGATCGGCGAGGGGGAGCTGTTCGGCTTCATCGGCCCCAACGGCGCCGGCAAGAGCACCACGATCCGCTTCCTCGCCACGCTGCTCCGCGCCACCCACGGCGAGGCGACCGTCAACGGGCACTCGGTCGTCGACGACCCGATCGCCGTCCGGCGTTCGATTGGCTACATGCCCGACATGTTCGGCGTGTACGACGGCATGAAGGTGTGGGAGTTCCTCGACTTCTTCTCGGTCGCTTACGAGGTGCCGCGCTCGCAGCGCAAGGCGATCATCGGCGACGTGCTCGAGCTGCTCGATTTGACTCATAAGCGGGACGACTACGTGAACGGCCTGTCGCGCGGCATGAAGCAGCGGCTCTGCCTCGCGAAGACCCTCGTCCACGACCCGCCCGTGCTGATCCTCGACGAGCCCGCGAGCGGCCTTGACCCGCGGGCCCGCCTGGAGGTGAAGGCGCTGCTCAAGGAGCTCCGCAAGATGGGCAAGACGATCCTCATCTCCAGCCACATCCTCACCGAGCTGGCCGACATCTGCACGTCGATCGGCATCATCGAGCGGGGCAAGCTGCTGATGCACGGCCCGATCGACAAGGTCTACCGCCAGATCCAGAAGCACCGCCGCCTCGAGATCCGCTTCGCCGGCGACCCGACGGCGGGCGTGAGCCTGGTGCGGAGCGACCCGCTCGTGCGCAGCGTGCAGGAGGAGACCCGCGGCGTGGTGATCGAGTACGGCGGCGGCGATAAAGAGGTCGCCCGGCTGCTGCATCAACTCGTGGCGGGCAAAGTCGGCCTCGTCTCCTTCGCCGACCGCGAGCCGACGCTCGAGGACGTGTTCATGATGGTGACCAAGGGGTTGGTGACTTGATCCGTAGGATGGGTGCTCGCACCCATCGTCTGAATTACGAGCCTCTGCTAAATGAAGCGATCCATTCGGAGAACCGTTCAAATATCAACCTCGGCTTTTCATCGCCTTCGAGGTAATAGAAGACGGGAGGGTTATCGGTGCCGTCACAAGGAAAGTACATGAACTGATATCCCTGGTGCATCAGGAACACGAAGCTATCCGAAGGGAGTTGGTGGCCAACGTCGTTCTCGACGAGCAACTCCTGAGCCCATCTGCGTATCTCGGGCAGATAGCGCATGTCGATGTCGGAGCCGACCAGCCGGGCTTCGACATCGGGATAGCTGCCCAAGAGAAACGCCTTGTAAATCGCCGGCAACTGAACCGAGTACTGCCGCTCTAGCTGCGCAATCTCTCGTTTCGTGCAGATCGGCATAGTTTGGCTTGGATCGTCAGCCCTTGATGGGTGCGAGCACCCATCCTACACGGTTTCAGACCATCGAAGCGAAAGACTGCGAGCCGGCCACGTGAGTGGTCGGTGTTGAAGCGGGTGCCCGGATTCCACCGACCACTGACGTGGCCGGCTCGCCGTCGAGAGGGTGTTCCCCTCCCCCTTGTGGGGAGGCCGCGTCTCCTTGAAGGCCGGGGGGAGGGGGGCGACGCGGGTACCCGGGTTTTTCACCCCTCCCCGGCCCTCCCCATCGAGGGGAGGGAGTTACGGCTCAAACCCCCGCGGTGATCTTCTCGCCGAGCGAGAAGCCCTCCGCCGTGCGGTCGACTTTATGATACAGCGTGTCGCGTTCGATCGGCTCGCGGCCCGCTTCGCGGATCAGGTGCTCGATGTCCGCGACGCTCATCACCTCGGGCGTCGTGGCGCCGGCGTCGTGGTAGATCAGCTCGTGGCGCACGGTGCCGTCGATGTCGTCGGCGCCGTAGGAGAGGGCCAGCTGCGCCGTGCCGACGCCCAGCATGATCCAGTACGCCTTGATGTGGTCGATGTTGTCGAGCATCAGCCGGGCGATCGCCATCTGCCGCAGGTCCATCGGCGCCGAGGGCTTCTTGAGGTTGTTCTCGATCCCCAGCTTGTTGTTCTCGGGATGGAACGCGAGCGGGATGTAGGTCTGTAGGCCGCCCGTCTCGTCTTGCAGTTCGCGGAGCCGGACGAGGTGGTCGATCCGGTGCCGCGCCTCCTCGATGTGGCCGTACAGCATCGTGCAGTTGCTGCGGAGGCCGAGCTCGTGGGCCGTGCGGTGCGTCTCGAACCAGCGGCGCGTGTCCGCCTTGTGCTCGCAGATCTGCCGGCGGATCTCCGGGTGGAAGATCTCGGCGCCCCCGCCGGGGAGCGAGCCGAGGCCCGCTTCGATCTGATCCTCGAGGACCCACTTGATCGGCTTCTTGGTGAGGCGCGCAAACCAGTCGATCTCGACCGGCGTCCACGCCTTCAGGTGGAGCGACGGGTAGTTGTCGTGCAGCAGGCTGATCACCTTGCGGTACCAATCGTACTTCGCCTGGTGGTGGAGGCCGCCGACGAGGTGCATCTCGGTGCAGCCGTTCTCGACCGCCTCGGCGCCCCGCTTGAGGATCGCGTCGTCCTGCATCCAGTACCCCTTCGCCTCGCGGAGGTCGGATCGGAAGGCGCAGAACGAGCACCGGTAGACGCAGATGTTGGTCGCGTTGAGGTGCGTGTTGATGTTGTAGTAGCCGGCGTTCCCGTTCTTGCGCTCGCGCACCAGGTTCGCCAGCTCGCCGATCTCCGGCAGCGGCGCCTCGGGCGACTCGAGCAGCAGGCCGTCGTCGAACGAAAGACGCTCGCCCGCTTCGACCTTCTCACGGATGGGGGCCAGAATCTCGCTTGAAGTTCTGAGCATCGCTTCAATTCAAACCGAATAGGCCTCACGCAAAGGCGCGAAGGCGCAAAGGATTAAGGGTCTTGATTTCTTTGCGCCTTCGCGCCTTTGCGTGCAACTCTTAAGGATTCAAAGCAGCAAGTCGACGACACCAACCGCCAACAGCCCCAGGCTGATCACGGCGTTGACGTTGAAAAACGCGACGTTCACGCGGTCCACGTTGAAGTCGTCATCGTCGGGACGTACAAGCCAGTGCTCGTAGACCAGCAGCGCCGCGACCGCCGCGACGCCCGTCCAGTAGACCACGCCGAAGGGTGGGTAGACCAGCGGCAGCAGGGCCAACAGCAGGACGGCGACGGCGTGGCTCATCGCGGCGAGGCGCAGCGCGCCGCGGACGCCGAGCTTCGCCGGCAGGCTGTGGAGGCCGATCGACTTGTCGTACTCGTAGTCCTGGCAGGCGTAGAGGACGTCGAAGCCGCCGACCCATGCCAGCACGGCCCCCCCGAGCACGGCGGCGGGGAGCAGGTCCGCCGGGTCGGCGAGGACCGCCTCGCCCCGGATGGCGATCCAAGCCGCCACCGGCGAGAGCCCAAGCGCCACGCCGAGCCAGTAGTGGGCGAGCGACGTGAACCGCTTCGCGTAGCTGTAGCCGCACAGCCACAGCAGGACCGGCACGCTGAGCGCGAGCGGCAACCAGTTTGGCCAGAACAACAGCGTGCTGGCGACGAAGCCGAGCGACGTGATCAGCGTGAACGCGGTCACCTGCCCGGCGCTGAGGATCCCGGCCGGGATGTGCCGGCCGGCCGTGCGGGGGTTCGCCGCGTCGATCTTGCGGTCGACGAGGCGGTTGAACGCCATCGCGGCTGAGCGGGCGAAGACCATGCAGAGCAGGATGCCTGCCAACGCCCTCATGTCACCAAAGTACCAGTCGAATATCTCGTTGCCGCAACGCCAAGCAAGTTCTGTTTCGTAGCTGGTTCGGCGTCCAGCCATTCCCATCGCGAGCAGCGCGAACGGCAGCGCGAACAGCGTGTGGCTGAAGCGGATGAGCGACAGGAGGTGGCGGAGCGTCTGGAGCATCGCGAAGCGCCCGGGCCTGAAGGGCCCGCCGACGATAGCCCAGGGCAACGCCCTGGGGATGGGGATGGTGGTGTCGAGGTCGAGCCCTGAAAGGGCTTAATAAGGTGACGCCCTTTCAGGGCTCTCGCGTTTTATGGGGGCACGATCCCCAGGGCGGCGCCCTGGGCTTTCATATCGCGGCCTTTCAGGCCTTCTCGGGTGGCTCTTCGCCCCAGCGGTTGATCAGCGCGTTCCGCACGCCGAGTTGGTCGCAGATCCGCCCGACGACGAAGTCGACCAGGTCCGCCAGCGAATCGACCCCGTGGTACCAGCCGGGGGCGGCGGGGAGGACGACCGCGCCCGCCTCGGTCGCCCGCCGCATGTTGTCGATGTGCGTTAGCGAGACGGGTGTCTCCCGCGGCACGAGCACCAGCGGGCGGCGCTCCTTGAGCTGCACCTCGGCGGCGCGCTGGATCAGGTTGCCCGCGGCGCCGGCGGCGATCGCCGAGAGTGTGGTGCCGCTGCACGGGCAGAGGGCCATGCCACCCGACAGGAACGAGCCGCTCGCCATGGGGGCCATGAAGTCGCCGTGGTGGAAGTGGCGGAGCGTTCCGCGGGGCGGTCGGTCGGCTTCCGCCGACGGCTGAGGCGCGGGCAGGTAGGGGACTCGGTTGGGGTTCAGGGTGTCGGGGTCAAAGTCTTGGAGGTCGATCTCAATTCCCAACTCTTGCTTGATGACGGCGGCGCCGCTGGGGCTGATCGACAGGTGCACGTCCCGCCCCGCGCGGAGCAGCACGTCGACCAGCCGCACGGCATACGCCGCGCCGCTGGCGCCCGTGACGCCGACGATGATGGGGAGGTCGTTCATGATGATTCCCTCCCCCCTTGGGGGAGGGTTAGGGTGGGGGTGAAGTGGGGACCCGGGGCGCCCCCACCCCGGCCCTCCCCCTAAGGGGGAGAACTACGCCTTCTCTCCGAGGTACAGCGTGGCGATGCCGAAGGTGAACGGCTTGTACTCAACGTTCGTCAGGCCGGCCGCCTCCATCCGCTCGGTGAGTTGCTCGTACTCGTCGAACTGGCCGACGCTCTCGGGCAGGTACTCGTACGCGGCCGTGTTGTTCCGCATGACGGTCTGGCCGATCCGCGGCAGCACGTTGCGGAAGTACCAGCCGTAGAAGCCCTTCATCGGTTGCGAGCGGGGCGTGGTGAACTCGAGCACGGCGACCTTGCCGCCCGGCTTGGTGACGCGCGTCATCTCGCGGAGGCCGGCGTCGGTGTCCGAAACGTTCCGCAGGCCGAACGCGGCGGTGACCAGCTGATAGGTGTCGTCCTCGAACTGAAGCTTGTTGGCGTCCGCCTCGACCCAGTCGATGCGGTCGTTGCGTCCCTGCTTGGCGCCCTTCACCTCGCCGATGGCGAGCATCTCGGGGCAGAAGTCGGCGGCGGTGATCGCCAGCTTGCCGCCGGCCGCCTTGTCGTAGGCGATCGCCAGGTCGCCCGTGCCGGTGCAGAGGTCGAGGATCGGCGCGCCGGCGACCGGGCTGTCGGAGTTCGCGAGCCGCGGCGGGACGATCCGCGTCGTCCGCCACCGCCAGTAGCGATCGACGTTGCCGCTGAGCAGGTGGTTGAGCAGGTCGTACCGCGGCGCGATCTCGCCGAACATTTTGCGGACGCGATCCCCCGATTTGTCGACGGGCGACGTGGCTGCGGCGGGGGAGGTCATGGGAGGGGTTCGTGAGGGCAGCTTGTGGTGGGTAGGGTGACCGCTACAGTGCAGTAACCGGAGGCAGCCTAACAGTTTAACGCGGCTTGGCCCTGATCGCGTAGCCCCGGGCTGTTGGGCAGCGGGTTGTGAAATGATGGATAACCCCGACCAAGCTTGGTCCGGGTTATTGAGCCCCGTAGATTGCTTAGCGAGATCCCAAGAGAAACCGTTCCCCAGAGCCAACCGTGACCAAGCAGCTCTTTGCCCACGACCTGCCGCAGTTCGTCTCTGAGGCGGACCTGGCCGGGGACGCGGTTGTGGTGATCGATCTGCTGAGGGCCTCGACCACGATCACCCAAGCCCTCGCCTCGGGGGCGCGGGACGTGACCGCCTTCCGCGAAGTGGGGGACGTCATCTGGGCCGCCAACGAACAGCCCGACCGCGACGAGTTGGTCCTCGGTGGCGAGCGAGGCGGTGAGATCATCGAGGGTTTCGACTTGGGGAACTCGCCCGCCGAGTACACGGCGGACGAGGTCTACGATCGGCGGGTCTTCTTCACGACGACCAACGGCACCCTCGCGTTGCAGCACACGCGGCTGGCGTCGCGGGTCGTGGTGGGGGCGATCGTGAACCTGTCGGCGGTCGTCGAGGCGCTCGCGGACGAGCCGCGGGTCCACCTGCTTTGCGCTGGAACCAACGGCCACGTCACGCGCGAGGATCAGCTCGCCGCCGGCGCGATCGCCCACGAGCTGATCGCCCGAGGGGGGCACGAGCCGAGCGATCGCGCGGCCGCCATGCGGGGCGAATGGGAGGAGCTGCTCACCGCCGCCCGGGCCGCCGGCCAATCGCCCCGCGCCCGCCTCGCCGAGGAGCTGCGCACGACCCAGGGGGGCAAGAACCTGCTCGCCCTCGGCATGGACGACGACCTGCCGCGCTGTGCGGCGATCGACGCGCTCGGCCTCGTACCCGTCTACGACCCGGCGACCGGCCGCATCACGGCCCTCTAAAACGGCCCTGTAGGCCGGCCGCTCCGGCTCAGGTAGACTGTCTCGCTTCCCTTTCGTCCCCCGAATAGAAGCGTTTGAGCGATCGTCATGGAGATGGAGAAGCTGGTCTCGTTGTGCCGTCGGCGTGGGTTCTTGTTCCAATCGAGCGAGATCTACGGCGGCCTGAACGGCTTCTGGGACTACGGCCCGCTGGGCGTCGAGCTGAAGCGCAACGTCAAAGAGGCGTGGTGGCGCGACATGGTCTCCGCCCACGACGACCTCGCCACGCTCCCCGGCGCCCCCATGCCGTACGAGATGGCGGGCCTCGACTGCACGATCATCATGCACCCGCAGGTCTGGAAGTGCTCCGGGCATTACGACCTGTTCTGTGATCAGATGCAGACCTGCCGGCAGTGCAAGAAGCTGGTTCGTGCCGATCACGTGCCCGACATGCTCAACAACGCCGAGTGGGCCCAGTCATTCGCATCATGCTGCTTTGTGCCGACCCCGAGCGGCGCCCTGTCGTTCAACAGCGCCGAAGCCCTGAGTTGGGCGAAGACGCGGAAGCTCGGACGCAAACTGGCGCCCGGGCTCGCCTTGGTACGAAACCCAGAAGTCACGATGTCGTGGCTATCGGAGGACCTCGAGAGCGGCGCCGTCTCATCCGAGACGCTGACGCTACCGATCGTCCTCAGTTACATGGCTACGGAACAGAAGAACGAGACCGGACTGCAGACGCCCTGCCCGCACTGCGGCGGCGACCTGACCGAGCCACGTGATTTCAACCTAATGTTCGAGAGCCACGCCGGCGCTTTGAAGAGCGACGACAACAAGGTCTTCCTCCGCCCCGAGACCGCCCAGGGGATCTTCGTCAACTTCAAGAACGTGCTCGACAGCTCGCGGCACAAGCTGCCGCTCGGCATCGCCCAGGTCGGCAAGAGCTTCCGCAACGAGATCACGCCGCGGAACTTCACGTTCCGCTCGCGCGAGTTCGAGCAGATGGAGATCGAGTTCTTCTGCCACCCGAGCCAGTCGCAGGACTGGTACAAGTACTGGCGTGACCGCCGGATGGCGTGGTGGCAGGAACTCGGCCTGTCCGGTGAGAACCTGATCCTCCGCGACCACCACGCCGACGAGCTGTCGCACTACAGCACCGGCACGGCGGACATCGAGTACGCCTTCCCGTTCCTGCCCGAGGGCGAGTACGGCGAGCTGGAGGGGATCGCGCACCGGGGCGACTTCGACCTCCGCAGCCATATGGAGGGCAAGCTCGACCCGAACAGCTGCCCGCTGGAGGTTCAGCTCGGCGAGGACGGCAAGCCGGTCCACAAGGGGAGCGGCCGCGACCTCACCTACCGCGACGACGTCACGAACGAGCGGTTCACGCCCCACGTGATCGAGCCCTCCGCCGGCGCCGATCGGGGGACGCTCGCCCTCTTGTGCGAGGCCTTCCAGGAGGACACCGCGCCGGACGACAAGGGGAAGGAGCAGACCCGCACGGTGATGAAGTTCAACCCGCGCGTCGCGCCGATCAAGGCGGCCGTCTTCCCGCTGGTGAAGAAGGACGGCATGCCGGAGCTGGCCCAGGACCTGTACCGCGCCCTCAAGAAGAAGTTCCCGGTCTTCTACGACGAGAAGGGCGCCGTCGGCCGCCGCTACCGCCGCCAGGACGAGGCGGGCACCCCGTACTGCCTCACCATCGACGGCCAGACCCGCGAGGACAACACGATCACGCTGCGTGATCGCGACTCGCTGGAGCAGGTGCGGATCAAGCTCGACGACGCCGTCGAGGAGATCGAACGCCGCGTGACGGGGGAGTAGGATGGCCACAACGCCATTCAACGAATAGAGGCATACTGGTATGCGCTACGCTCTGCCGATCGTTGCTGCCCTTCTCGCCTGGACGCCTGCCGCCCCCGCGGTGAACGTCGCCTTCATGCCGGGCGATGCATTCTTTCATGCTGAACTGACCGAAGAGTCACTGGATAAATTTCGTGACTCGGTTATCGGATTGGAATACGCCTACCCGTCCGGGACTTACACGTTCTGCGGTTTCGCAGGCTATACGCGTCTGAAGATACTAGGCGATACGCGTGCGTTGACTGGCCACGTGAAGTCGTTGTTCAAGAGTCGCATCAAGCAGCAAGCGGGTAAGAAGTACGTAGACGCGATGGGTTTCGAAGAGGACTTCGCCGGTTTTCATCTGTTCGTTTACGACCGTTCCTTCGTTTGCTCATCCGAGAGTCGCATTGGCTTGAAGTACAATGAAGATTGGGTGAGCCTGCAGAACGAAGCCCTTGGCCTACCCGCCGCTCAGCGTGGATCGGCACGGTTTACGACCTTCGTCTCAACCGCTGGAGCAGTCGCTCATGAATGGCAGTACGCAGCGAGCGTGCCGGGATTGCCAACGCGTGTTCCGATGGGGCCGGGATGGGGGCCCGCAGGGCCGGTAGTCCACGGGCCTGCGGAGATTGAGGTGAAGGCCGTGCAAATCGTCTTGGTGCCAGAACCCGACATCGCCAAGCTGCTACAGCGTACTCCCGGCAGCGAGTTCTTCTCGATTACTGAAGATGGGGTTGTCCTGTGGGGTTGGGATGAACGCAGGAAGCTGCAATCGAAGCCTTGGCCGGGCGACTAGCGCAGAGCGCGTACGCGGTCCTTCCGAACGACATCCGCGCTTATCGGCGTTCATCTGCGGCTCTGAGTTGAACCCGCAGTCAGCTCCGCAAACGCGAAGCCAAACGATCCAACTGCCCGCGCAGGTTGCCCACCAGCATCTCCGGCGGGGCGTCGCGGGTCAGGTCGGAGTAGAACGTCGCCGCGGAGGCGTGGCGGCGGCCCGCTTCGGCCTCGGACGTGCGACGCAGTCGGCGCAGGTCGTCGTGCATGAGCGACAGCTTGCCCGACGCCAGCCGGGCCGCGTTCCACAGCGACGCCAACAGTTGCAGCAGGCCGACGATCAGCAGGCCCTGCCCGCCGATCGCGGCGGCGAGAGCCGGATTCCAGAGCGTCGGCCGGTCGCCGAACAGCGACCAGCAACCGAGCCCGATGCCGAGCCCCAAGAGCGACGCGCCGAACGACGCCATCAGCCAGGCGATCAGCTGGCCGCGCGTCGAACCAGCGGGTGGCGCCGCGGGCCGCGGCAGCGGCGGGGCCGCCGGCGCCCGTTTGGCGGATCGGGTGTGCGGCGCGGCGAGCGCCTCGGTGAGCGGGGTGTGCTCCAGGTCGTGACGCAGGGTGCGCGCCGCCTCGCCGCCCGCGATGGTCGCGTGGGCCGAGCGGAGCGTGCGGTAGACCTCACGGCGAGCGTCTTCCGGGTGGGGCGATCCGCCCGTATCCGCCTGTGGCTGTGGCAGGACGGCTTCGGTCGGCGGGCTGGTGCGTTGGCAGCGGCCGCAGCGCGGGCCGGTCGCTCCGGCGGGGCCGAGGGCGGGCGTCTCTTGATGGCAGTGGCGGCACCACATGGCGGGCGTCTCGCGGCGGAGCAGAGTCGGATGGCAGCGGGGCTTCATCCAACACGCTCGGCGTGGCGCCGTGCGAGACTTTAACGATTACACCGATTGCTCGGCCATCTGCCGCTCGATGACCGCTAGCACCGCGGCGCGGGCCTCGTCGGTCGTGCCGCGGTAGCGGACGCCGGCCGCCTTCGCGTGCCCGCCCCCGCCGAAGTGCTCGGCGACGGGGCGCACGTCGGTCGCGCTGCGGCTGCGGAGGCTCACCTTGGTGAGGCCCGGCTCCATGAAGCAGATGAGCGCCGCCACCTCGACGCCCGCGACGCTCAGCAACCGGTTCACGACCTCCTCAGTGTCCGATTGCGCGGCGCCGGTCTCGGCGAAGTCCGCCTCGGTCGCCACGCCGAAGGCGACGCGGTCGCCCGACTCGAGCGACAGGCTCTGCAGGATGCGGCCGTGCAGGCGGATGCGCGCGGCCGTGTTCTGGTCGTAGAGCGTCTGGTAGATGGCCGAGGGCTTGGCGCCGCAAGCGACCAGCCGGGCGATCGCCTCGTAGGTCTTCTCGGTGACCGAGGGGAAGCGGAACCAGCCCGTGTCGGTCGCGATCGCGGTGAACAGGGGCGCCGTCATGGCGGGCGCGAGCACCACGCCGAGCGCGTCGATCGCCTCGAGGATGAGCCGACCGCACGCCTCCGCCTCGGTGTCTTTGATCATGACCGCACCCAGGTCGTCGCTGCTCTGGTGGTGGTCGATCACCAGCCGGCGGGCGGGCGTCTCGCGGAAGACGTCGGCCATCTGGCCGAGCTGCCCCCAGGCGCTGGTGTCGACGATCACGTGCGCGTCCGCCTGGTGGACGTCCTCCGCGGTGACTCCCTCGCCGAGCACCTCGATCCGGTCCTCCGCGTCGAGGAAGGCGATGTGCGTCGGCGGGGCGTCGGCGTTGACGATCCGCACCCGCTTGCCGAGCGCCTCGAGCGCGTAGAGGAGTCCCAACTCGCTGCCGATGGCGTCGCAGTCGCTGCGGGTGTGGGTCGTGAGGACGAACGAATCGCTGTTGGCGACGAGTTCTTTCAGGGGGGACCAGTCGATGGCCATCCGTGTTCTCTGTGGTTAAACGAAATCGCCGGCAATGACTTTGGCCGCGTCCACGTCCTCCCGGACCTGTTCGACGAGCTCCTCGGGCGAGGCGAAGGTGCGGACGCCGCGCAGGCGTTCCAGGAAATCGACCTCCAGGGGCCGCCCGTAGATCGAGTCGTCGCAGCCGATCAGGTGGGTCTCGACCTTGCGGACGTGCTCGTCGAAGGTCGGGTTCGAGCCGATGTTGATCGCGGCGGCCCAGGTCTCCGCGCCCGATCGGCCGACGCCCGCGTAGACGCCATCGGCGGGGAGCAGGGTGTCGATCCCTTCGAGGTTGGCGGTCGGGAAGCCGATCTTCGCGCCGCGCCCCGCGCCGTGCGTGACCAGCCCGCGCAGACGGTAGGGGGCCGTGAGCATGCCCGCGGCGGCGGCGACGTCGCCCGCCCCGCCGATGAGCCGGCGGATCCGCGAGCTGCTGATCAGGTCGCCGCCCGTCTCACTCGGCACGACGATGTCGAGCCGCATGCCGGCCTCGTCGGCGAACTCCGCCAGCAGGGAGACGTCCCCCTCGCGATCGCGTCCGAAGTAGAAGTTGGGCCCCTCGACCAGCGCCTTGGCGCCAAGGGTGTCGCGGAGCAGCAGGTCGAAGAACTCGCGCGCCGACAGACGCAGTAACGCCTCATCGGTCGGGTAAGCGACCAGGTGCTCGACGCCCAACTCGGCGAGCAGCTTCCCCTTCCGCTCGGTCCAGGTGAGTGGCGGGGGGCACTCGGCGGGGCGGAGCACGCGGACGGGGTGCGGGTCGAACGTGAAGACGACCGCCGGCCCGCCGATCTCTTCGGCCAGCTCAACCAGCCGCGAGACAAGCCTCGCGTGGCCCCGGTGCACGCCGTCGAAGTTGCCGATCGCCACGGCGCCACCGCGGACTTCGGGGGGCAGGTCAGCGAGTTGGCGGTGGATCTGCAAGGGGATTCGAGCGTTAGCGTAGCTTATCGTTCAGTTGGTGGGCTCGCCGAGCGTCCGCTTCCAAGCGGTCGGGAGGTGGTCGATCAGATCGACCGCCGTGAGCGAGACCTCCCCCAGCATCGCCGCCGCGAGGTCTCCCGCCAAGCCGTGGACGTGAGCGGCGAGCCGCGCCGCGTCGAAGGCCGGGAGGCCTTGGGCGAGCAGCGCGGCGAGGACGCCCGTCAGCACGTCGCCCGATCCGCCGGTCGCCATGCCGGGGTTGCCGGTGGCGTTGACCGCGAAACGCTCGCCGTTCGTCACTACGGTCCGCGGCCCTTTGAGCAGCACGACCGTCTCGCCATCGAATGATCGGGCGAGCGCGGCGGCCTGCTCGCGGCGCTGGGTGTCGTCGTTGGGATCGGCCAGCGGTCTGCCCGCGAGCCGAGCGAATTCGCCCGCGTGGGGCGTCAACACGCGTGGGCCGGCGGGGGCGGCGAGCTTGCTGCGCAACGCGGCCAACGCGTTGAGGCCGTCGGCGTCGATCACCTGGGGCTTGGGGGATGACCACGCGGCCCCGACCAGCTCGTCGAGCGCCGCGCCGCGGCCGAGGCCCGGGCCGATCGCGACGGCGTCGGCCTCGTCGGCCAGTTGGCGCATCGCCGGACCCGCTTGCGCGGTGAGGCGTTCGCCGTCGTCGGGCAGGGCGTGCGTGGTGTAGGCGGGGAAGTAGCCGGCGACTGTCGCTTGCACGCAGCGTGGCGTGGCGATCGAGACGAGCCCCGCCCCCGATCGCAAGCAGGCCATCCCCGCCAGCGCCGGCGCGCCCGCCATGCCGAGCGACCCGCCGACGATGAGCGCGCGGCCGTAGTCTCCTTTGTGCGAATGCGGATCGCGCGGAGCGGGCTTCGGCAGCGGCTCGTCGCTGCGGTCGATCATCGCCCGCGCCCCGTGGCGATGAGGCCGGCGAGGTAGCCCCCTTTGAAGCCGGCGTCGATGTTGACGACCGCCACGTTCGAGGCGCAGCTGTTGAGCATTGAGAGCAACGCCGCGACGCCCCCCAGATTGGCCCCGTAGCCGACACTCGTCGGCACGGCGATCACCGGGCAGCCGACGAATCCGCCGACGACGCTCGGCAGCGCCCCCTCCATGCCGGCGACGACGACGATCGCGTCGGCTGACTCGAAGTCCGCCAGCCGCTCCGGCAGGCGGTGCGGCCCGGCGACGCCGACATCGTTCACCCGCGTCACCCCGACGCCCATCCAGTCGAGCGTCTCGGCCGCCTCCTCGGCGACCGGCAGGTCGGTCGAGCCGGCCGTGATCAGGGCGACCGTGCCAACCCGCTCCGGGGTCGGGGAACCCTCGGGGCCGAGCCGGAGCGTTCGGGCGAGGGCGTTGTGTCGAGCGGCGGGAAACCGCCGGATCAGCTCGATCGCCACATCGGGGTCGACCCGTGTGACGAGCCCCGGATCGCCTCGCTCGGCTTGAGCTTGCAGGATCTGGGCGATGGTCTCGGCGGGCTTGCCCTCGCCGTAAATCACTTCGGGGTAACCACATCGGCGCCGGCGGTCGGCGTCGAGCGAGACGGTGTCGTCGGCGAGCGGTTGGGTGCGGGGCGGGTCGGCCATGCCCGAGAGTTTAGCCGCCCCAGGGGGCTAGCGGCGCCAGGGAGCGTCTCGAATGGTGTCCGCTTGTGAGAAGAATCACGGAAATTGCGTTTCTAACCGTCGCGAGGGCAAGAGGAGGAGATTAGAATCGGCCGTGTTGCGCAGGGGGTCATCTCGTGATCTCGTTGCAACGGCTTTCCCTGCCTCGAAATGACTGAGGAGGAAGGCTCCATCCAGAAAATGTTTCCCACCTAGACGCCCTCAGCTCCCCCCGCCTGGGCCAACGGCCTCGGCTTGCACGCCCCCCGCAGGAGGGCCGTGCGTGTAATAATCGATTGGCCGACTCAACGCACGCCATCTGGTCGGTCTCTGCTTAGACACTCTTGATCACCTTTTGGTTCCCCACAACCTACGAGACCCAATGATGATGCTCTCAGCTCGCACAGGGATGATGCTGGCCGCGTTGGCCTGCCTGCCGCTCGCGGCGTCGGCTTCGACGCCTTTCGCCGGTGAAGACTTTGACGGAGGCGCCAGCAACGGGGTCGCTCAGCCGACCTCTTCGATGTACACGCCGGACAACAACTCGAACGATCCCCCGGGCACCTTCTCGCCCGGCGGCAGCTTCTTCGACCGGTTTGGCATCGTGACCCGTGAAGATGTTCCGAACGACGTCAATGACGACTCGGTGTCGGTCTTCCCGACGGACTCGATCGGCTACATCCCCGAGACCAAGACCGACAACTTCTTCCTGCTGGTCGATGTCGAGAACGGCCAGAACCCCGGCGGCACGGTTTCCGCCGAGTGGGAGTTCAACGTCGCTGGTCGCAGCAACCTGGAGCTGTCGATCGACTTCGCGATGGTCGGTGAGTTCGAGTCCTCGGATGTCTACGAGTTCAGCTACCAGATCGACGACGGCCCGGTCCTGCCCGCCTTCACGTTGACCGGCCTGGAAGGCGCCGCTTACGGTTACACGATGGACGACGGCGACTTCTTCGACCGCATCGGCAGCAGCTTCTTCAACGAGACCGAGTGGGAGGACCTGGTCGATAACGGCCCGACCCAGGGCTTCCTCGCCTACCACCCTGGTGACGATGGAATGGACGGCGACACGGCCGCCGAGGATGGTGTGATCCCCGTCGAGTTTGCCGGTGGATTTGAAGACATCCGCGCCTACACGGTCACCAATGGAAACGGCACTTTCAATCAGGCCGAGTTCGCTCCGACGATCGATCCGCTTGCGATCACTTCGGGCGATGGCACGCTGGTCGACGAAATCATCTCCGCCGACGACCTCACGACCTACACGACCGCCCTCACGGGGAGCGGTTCGGTCCTCACCCTGATGCTCAACGGCGTCGGAAACGGCGGGAACGAGTACCTGTCGTTCGATGACATCCTGTTGAGCGAAGGCGACGACACGATGGTTCTCGAAGGAGACTTCGACGGCAACGGTTCCGTTGGCGATGGCGACCTGACCCTGCTGCTCAGCAACTGGGGTCAGGCGGTCCCGCCCGTGCCCGCGGGTTGGGATGGCTTCCAGCCGACCGCCCCGGGTGTCGGCGACGATGAGCTGACCGCTCTGCTCAACAACTGGGGCAGCTCGGCGTCGGGCGTCGCCGTTCCGGAGCCGACCGCCGCCCTCCTCGCCGTTCTGGCGATGGGCGCGTTCGCGGCCCGCCGTCAGGGCTGATCCGAGCAGCGAGGGCGTTCCCAAAGAACGTCACAGAAGCACGTCAGCGGGGCGGCGCCTTGGCGCCGCCCCGCTCTTTTTATGCCCGGTCATTTTCCTATCCGGATCCGCCGTCGTTGGTTAGCGTAAAGATCATGAAACGTCTTCTGGCAATCGCTTTCTCCTGCCTGCTGCTGGCCTGTGCCGCGCCCGCCGCGGCGCAGCTGCGCGTGGTCTCGTACAACACGCTGGACAAACCGTTCAGTGCTGGGGATCTGGACGACGTGCGGACGATCTTTGGCGCGATCGCCGCCACCGACCGCAACGGTGTCGCGAAGCGACCGGACATCATCGGCCTGCAAGAGCAACGCCGCTTCGGGCTCACCGAGACGACCGCTTCGCGGATCGCCGGCGAACTGAACGACTTGTTCGGGGTGAGCTCCTACGAGTCCTTTTTCTCGGGCTCGGGCTCCGACCTGATCATGGCGGTCTACGACACGGCGACGGTCTCGCTCGAATCGACCACGCAGGTCTTCACCTCGGGGCCCCGCCCGACGTGGCGGTACGAGTTTCAACCGGTCGGCTACACGTCCGACGACGCGACGCTCTATACCTACAACAGCCACCTGAAGGCGGGCAGCAGCTCCTCGGACCAATCGACCCGTGCGTCCGAAGCGATCAGCATCCGCAACAACGCGGACGCCCTCGGCGCCAACACGAACATCGTGTACATGGGTGACCTCAACCTGCGCAGCTTCGAGGCCTCCTACGCAAACTACCGCGCCGCCGGTGTTAGCCAAGCGATCGACCCGCTCGGCCTCGCCTCGTTCCCCAACTCGGGCGTCGCCGTCCACCTGACGCAATCGACCCGGACCTCCAATCTTTCCGACGGCGGCGCGAGCGGCGGCCTGGACGATCGATTCGACCTGCAGCTGGTCACCAGCGAGTTGCTCGATGGCGAGGGGCTCAGCTACCTCGGCCCTAGCTCAACCGGACTCTCCGGCTTGGAGCATTCGACCCAAGCGTTTGGCAACGACGGCGTCTCGTACAACACGCGGATCAACAACACCCTTGTGGGACGGAGCCAGAGCTCGGCGGTCCTCAACGCGTTGCACAATTTCAGCGATCACCTGCCGGTCGTCGTCGACTATCAGCTGCCGGCGGTGATGGGTTACGAGGTCGGCACGGTCCCGCTGACGCTCGAACAGGGCGAGGGGTTCTCGGTCCCCTTGACCGTCCTCAACGAGGCCTCGGTGGTCGCCGCCGTTGGCGCCGACGAGCTCGATTACTCGATCAGCACCAGCGGCGATGTCTCCGGTGCGTTCTCGGGCCAAGAGGTCGCTCTCGGCGATGGGGACGACTACCTCTTGCCGCTGGACACCTCGGTTCTCGGCATGCGCTCGGGCCTCATCACGCTCACCACCGGCAGCGAAGGGGCTGAGAATAGCCTCATCGAGATCCCGGTGAACTTCGAGGTCGTCGCCGCCACGCTCGCCGGCGACTACAACGACGACGGCGTCGTTGACGCCGCCGACTACACCGTGTGGCGCGACGGCGATTCGCCGGACAGCAGCCAAGCGGGCTACACCGTGTGGGCGAACAACTACGGCGCCACGTCGCCGGCGATCGCCGTGCCCGAGCCGGCGTCGTCGTGGCTGGTGCTGCTCGCCCTCGCGGGGCTTGCGGCACGACGCTCCTGAGCGCTCAGTTCGAGCCGACCGCCACCAGTTCGTGGTGGACCGAGTCGATCTCGCGCGCCCCGATCTCCGGCCGCCGGTCGGCGAAGCCGACCACCAGCGCCAAGTCGCACAGCCGATCGATACGCCGCGCGTAGCCGCCCGAGTGGGCGAACGTCTGGGCGAGGGCCTCGGCGGTGAACAGCTCGCGGGTCGCGCCGGCGGCCGACAGGCGGTGGCGGACGTAGGCGGCGGTCTCCTCGGCGGTGAATCCGCGGAGCAGCGTCTTCACGTCGAGTCGCTCGTCGAACGTCGGCTTCCGAGCGATCGCCGAGAGCAAGCCCATCTGGCCGACCAGCAGCAGCGTGAACGCCGCCCCGTGGCCCGCACGGAAGTTGGTCACCAGCCGGAGGGTTTCGAGTGCGCCGCAGTCCTCCAGCAGGTGGGCCTCGTCGATGACCAGCAGCTGGCGTTCGCCGGTGGTTGCGTTGCGTTCGGCGAGCGCCTCGAGCCGCCGAACCGATTCCTCGATGGCCCCGCTTGGCGCCGAGGAGACGGCGGGGGCGTCGAGCCGTTCGGCGAGATAGGCGAGCAGGTCGCGGCTGGACATCTCGGGGAAGACGGCGTGGACGACGCGCGTCGGTCCCTCGCCCTGCGAGTTGGCGAACTGCCGGGTGAGCCGGTCGATCAGCAGCGTTTTGCCGACTCCGCTGGGGCCGGCCAACGCGGCGGCGGCGCGGCCTTGCCGGACGGCGTACGTCAGCTTCGAGAGCGCGCCCTCGTGCGATTCGCCCGGGTAGTAGAACGACCCGTCGGCGCCGAGCGGCTCGAAGGGCTTCGCGGCGAGTTGCCAGTAGTCGAGGTACATCGTCGGGCCGTGGTCGGCGGAGTAGGGTGACGTCGCGCGGGTGCGGTCAGGCTTCGGATTCGGCTTGCGTTTCTACGATGCCGGCCACGGAGACGCCCGCCTCCGCCAGCACGGTGACGGTTTGTCGCCGGGTGACCGGGTCGTGGTCGGCCGAGTCGATCAGCAGCAACGCCACGCCGGCGAACGGCTCGCCGAGGATCGCCGGCGCCACCGAACCGGTGTCGCCCGCATCGATGAGCACGAGGTCGTGCGTGTCGGTCAAACGTTCGAGCGCGGCGCCGAAGAGGGAGCCCTCGTCGTTGTGGCATGTCGACAAGACGGAGACCCCCCCGTCGCGGCTGGCGATCAGCAGGTCGTCGATCCCGAGCGGATCGATCCGCCCGTCGAGGTGAGCGACGCGCCGCACGCCCAGCATCGACGCGGCGCCCAAAGGCGAGGTGTCGAGGATCGCGACCTTGCCCCCCAAGCCGGCGATCAGCCGTGCGGTGGCGAGCAGCGTGGTCGAAGCGCCCACGTCGGGGCGGGCGGCCAGCAGGGCGAGGGCCGGTGTCTCCGCCGAAACGCCACGCCGTGTCGCCCGCGCGATCAGATCGAGCAGCGGGCGTCGGGCGGTGTGCTCCAGCTCGACGGCCAACTCGGGCCAGTCGAACGACTCGACTTCGACACCGGGACGCAGCGGCCGGTCGCGTGGCGCCACCTTCATCGCGGCCGCTTGCTCGCGCCGTCGGGCGAGGTGCTCCGACAACGGGGCCTTGCCGGTCGTCGGCGGCGCGGCGACCGGATCGCTGCTCGGGGCGACGGCGGTCGCCTCGTCGGTGGTGATCGTCGTCGTGAAGTGCGGCGCCGCGACCGTCGGTTCGGGCGCGTCGGGCGTGAGCCGGGGAGCGGTGGGCGCAGCGCCAGCGCTGGCTTGCTGGATCGCGGCGATGAAGGCCCGGTCGGTGGTGGTCATCGTCGGAGTTCCGTTTCCGGGTACGCGGGGCGGTTGGCGGCGTCGGCGACGTCGATCCGCGGATGGCTCGGCTCAAGCACCTCGCCGGTCAGGCGGGCGTGCCCCGGGCTGCGTGACGCGGAGGCGGGGCCCGCCGCCACGGTCGGGGGTGGCGTCTGCGCGACCGCGACCCCCGGCTCATTCAGGGGACTCAGGCTCCCGCCGCCCGACGTGGAATCGATCGGCTCGACCGAGGGCCAAGAGAGGCTCTCTTCAACGACGGGCTCGACCGGTTCGTTGCCGGCAAAGGCTCCGCCAGCCGGAGCGCCCAAGGTTGCCGGCGCGGTCGAGTCGTCCACGGCGGGGCGTCCGCCACCCTGCAGGATCACCGCGGTGAGCCCCATCGCGGCGAGCAGGGCGGCCAACGCGATCCAGCGGGAGTACGGCTGGATGGTCGACTCGATCTCGAGCAGCGTGGTTGCCCACGGTTCGTCGTCCGCGACCAATCCGGGGGCCGCGTCGGCAGACGGGGCCTCGTCAGCGACGGGACGGAACGGGATGGTCGCGGGGCCGGCTGCTTCGCTAGGCCCGCGCTGTGGCTCGCGCTTCTCCGGCGCATCGATCGTGGTCGGTGTCACCGTATCGATGCGGATCGTCGCGACCGGATCGAAACCCGCCGTCGGCATGGACGCGGGGGACGCGAGCGTGCCCGTCTCGCCGAACGGGTTTATCTCGCCCAGGAAAGCGGGCGCGTGGGGCGATTCGGCCGCGTCGAAACGTTGACGCGTCTTCGGTTTGGGCGGCGCCGGCTCGAGCTTCGGCAGCCGCGCCAAGATCGGCGGCAACTTCTTCTCGGCGCTCGGCGCGGGACCGACATCGCCCTCGGGCGATCCGTTGGGATCGGCGTCGAAGGAGAGCGTGTCGTAGATCACGTAGGGGTCGGTCATGGCGTCGGCGTTCTGGCGACGAAACGATTCAGAGCGCACCGGAGGCGGCGCGTCCTCATCCTCAGACATCGGGTGCGGTCGCCGCGACCTTGAGGATTGCTCCGATGGCGCGGCCGTCTGACGGCAGTGCTAGCGACGCGGGCGCGAGGTCGACGACCGCCGAGTGGAGCCGCCCGCGAGGAACTCACTGCGGCAGAGCAGTCCGCGTGTCGTCGCGGTGAACCCCGCGGAGGTCAGCGCCGGCGCCAGCGGCGAGGAGAGGGCGCTCGCCCCGTCGATCTTGGTGAGCAGCAGCGAACGCCCGCTTCGGGCACGCTCGGCGAGCGCGGTGGCGAGCCGCGCCGCTTGGTGTGAGCGTTTCGGTTCGTCCTCCGCCAAGAACGTGGTGAGCGATTGCCCGCTCTTGTTGAGGTAGGCCAGCGCTTGGCCGTCGGAGAGGACGATGCGGCAGCCCGCGGCGCGCTGCGGCTTGGCGGCCTCCTCGGGAACGCCGTCCGGCTTGGGCCAGGGGAGGGCGGCGCCGAACGGGCTCGCCGGGTCGGTCGACGCCAGCACGTGGGTCGCCGGCTCCTCGTCGCGGGGCCGCGAGCGGAGCAACTCGTCCGCCCCGCCGGCGGCGAACTGCGAGCCCCCCTGGCCGTCGATGAAGTAGCCGCGGCGGGCCTTGCCCGACTCCTCCATCGCCTTCAGGACGGGGTAAATCGCCGAGAAGCCCCCCTCGACCTGCTCGCGCGCGATCTGGTCGCGGGTGAGCACGCCGTGCCGTTCGAGCAGCTGCGCGGCGAGGGCGGCGAGGCGTTCGGTCGGGGTGGCGGGGCCCTGCACGCGGGTGAGCAACGACCAGCGTCCCTCGGCCCCCGGCAGCGTCGCACGGCGCCGCGAGCGGAAGCCGCGGCGGCCCCGGCGTGTCGCGGCGCCGACCGTTTCGCGTGCTGCTCCGCCCGCTTGCGCGATCAGCGAGCGGAGCGGCGCGAGCGTGTCGTTGGTCGCCTCGCCCCGCCAAACCAGCCGCCAGAGCGCGGCGAGCACGTCGTTCGGGAAGAGGCCGGTCGTGCGGGTGATCTCCTCGAAGAAGAGCGCGCCCCGGGCGGTCAGCAGCTCGCGGAGGGCGCGCTCGGTCTCGTCCTCTTCGTCTAGTTCAATCGTCGCGGGGACCCGGCCGAGCAGCGGGAACTGATCGTTCAGGAACAGGGCGATCCGCCCGTCGCTCTGCCCGAGGCTGTCGACCCCCTGCCAGACGATCTCGCCGGCGAGGAAGAGGTCGTCCAGCATGCCGGCGCGGTAGTCCTTTACGCGCGCGGGCAGGATCTCCTTCTCCAAGTCGCTCGCCGGGAGGGGCGCGCCCTGGAGCTGCTCGATCGCGTCGAGCACCCCGTCGAGCCCCTTCCGCGGCTGGCTCACGCCGTGCCACACGGGCAGGAAGCGGGCGAGCGCGTCGGCGGGGACCGCCTCGACTTGGCTGCGGAGCTTGGCGAGCGACCGGCGTTTGATCGAGCGGAGCACGCCGACGTCGCACCACTCGCGACCGCGGCGACCGGGGAGGAACTCGCCTTCGACGACGCGGCCCGCGTCGCGCAGCCGCGCGAGCGCCGAGCGGACGACCGCCTCGCCCAGACCGAGCCTTGCCCCCGCGTCGGCCGCCGCGAAGGGGGCGTGCGTCCGCGCGTAGCGCGACACGAGATCACCCAGCGGGTCGGCGACCTCTTGCAGGAAGGCGTCGGGCAGCCCGTGCGGCGGGACGACGCCGAGCGCGTCACGCAGTCGGGCCGCGTCCTCGCTGGCGGCGTAGCGCGTCTCGCCCGCCAGGCGGACGGCGATCGCCCGCCGCGAAGCGACCAGCTCTTCGAGCCACGCCTCGACCGCGACGCGTGTCGCTTGCTCGGGGTCGCAACGCGCACAGAGCTCGTCCGCCGTCAGGTCGCCCAGCCCGAGCAGCAGGTCGTGCGCGCCGTCGGCGTGGCGGCAGTAGGGGTCGGCGAGTTTCTGGAGCTCCAGCCCGATCTGGTCGATCGTCTCGCCGTCGAGCAGCTCGCGCAGCTCGGCCCCGCCCAGCAGCTCGCGCAGCTGGGTGTGGTCGAGCGCGAGCGCCTGCGCGCGGCGTTCGGCGAGGGGGGCGTCGCCCTCGTAGATGAAGTTGCCGACGTAGTTGAACAGGATCGACGAGGCGAACGGCGACGGCTTCGAGGACTCGACCCCCTCGACTCGCACCCGGCGTTTTTCGATCTGGCCGAGCAGCTCGACGAGCCCCGGCAGGTCGAAGACGTCGCGGAGGCACTCGCGGTAAGTCTCCAGCAGGATCGGGAAACTCGGGTAACGCGACGCGACCGCCAGCAGATCGGCCGCCCGCCGGCGCTGCATCCAGAGGGGCTGTCGGCGGCCGGGCTGGCGTTTGGGGAGCAGCAGCGCGCGGGCAGCGTTCTCGCGGAAGCGGGCGGCGAAGAGGGCGGTCGAGCCGAGCTGGGACGTGACCATCTCCTCGACCTCGTCAGCCTTCGGCAGGAAGAACTCTTTCGGCGGAGGCTGGGGCGACTCGGGCAGGCGGAAGATCATGCCGTCGTCGGTCCAGCTGTAGTCGACCTCGCCCAGCTCCTCCTCGCGGAGCCGCGCGGCGACCGCCATCGCCCAGGGGGCGTGGACTCGCGTGCCGAAGGGCGACAGGACGCAGACGCGCCAGTCGCCGATCTCGTCGAGGAACGACTCGATGACGATCGCCCGGTCGCTCGGCGGCTCGCTGGTCGCCTCGACCTGGTCTTCCAAGTAAGCGAGCAGCGTCGTCGCCGCTTCTTCATTGAGCGCGTGACGCGAAGTGAGACGCTCGACCGCCACGTCTTCGCCCTCCTTCGAGAGGGTCTGTGTCAGCTCGCGTGCGAGCTCGCCGATCGCGCGGCCGAACTCGAGCGGGCGTCCCGGGCCCTCGCCGCGCCAGAAGGGCATGCGCCCTGGTTCACCCGGCGCAGGGGCGACCAGGACCTTGTCCTTGGTGATCTCCAGCACCCGCCAGCTGCTGGCGCCGAGTAAGAAGACCTCGCCCGGCTGGGTCTCGAAGACCATCTCCTCGTCGAGCTCGCCGACGCGGCTCCCGCCTGCTCCGTCCGGGCCGTCGCCCGCCAGGAAGACCCCATAGAGACCGCGGTCGGGGATCGTGCCGCCGTTGAGCACCGCGATCCGTTGCGACCCTTGCCGGGGCGAGACGGTTCCGCCGACGCGGTCCCAGGTGAGCCGCGGCCGCAGCTCGGCGAACTCGTCGGACGGGTAACGCCCGCTCAGAAGGTCGAGCACGCCGTCGAACGAGCCGCGCGGCAGGTCGGCGTACGGCGCGGCGCCTCGCACCGTGGCGTAGAGCTCGTCGACCGGCGTCTCCTCGACGGTGACCATCGCGACGAGCTGTTGGGCGAGCAGGTCGAGCGGGTTGCGGGGGTAGTAGGTCTCTTCGACGTGCCCGCGGATCATCCGCCCCGTGGCGCCGGCGCACGCCAGCAGGTCGCCACGGTACTTCGGGAAGATGACGCCGTTGGAAAGCAGGTCGACGCCGCGCCCGCTGCGGCCGATCCGCTGGATGCCGGAGGCGATGGTCGGCGGGGCCTCGATCTGGATGACCAGATCGACCGCGCCCATGTCGATGCCCAGCTCGAGCGAGCTGGTCGCGACGATCGCCGGCAGGTCGCCCCGTTTGAGGCGGTCCTCGATGCTGGCGCGGGCCTCCTTGCTGATGCTGCCGTGGTGCGCGAGGCAGATCTCGATCGGCTCCGTTGCCGGCTCGTCAGCCGGTGGTGATTCGCTGTCGAGCGGCGCGTCGCCCGGCGCTTCGTTGGCCAGCTCGTTGATCGCCGCCGCGAGGCGTTCGGCGAGCCGGCGGCTGTTGACGAAGATCATTGTCGAGCGGTGCTGCCGGATCAGCTCGAGCAGCCGCGGGTGCAATGCGGGCCAGATGCTGGGCGCCGAAGGGGGCCCCATCACCGTGTCGCCCCCTTCGGTGAGCGGGGCGAACGGGTTGGGCTCGTCGTCTTCGTCCTCATTCAGCACGACATGCCGCGGCTCCATCTGCTGGGCGAGCTGCTCGACCGGCATCTCGACGCGCAGCTCGAACCGCTTCGGCTCGGTCGCGTCAACGATCCGCACCGGCCGGGGGCGGACCGGCTCGTGCGGGTCGGCGGACGCCTCGGCGCCGCCGAGCAGCCGGGCGATCTCGTCGAGCGGTCGCTGCGTGGCGGAGAGCCCGATCCGCTGCATCGGTCGCGCTTCCCGCCCCGCCTCGACGGCCGTCTCGCGGCGCAAGCGTTCGAGGCGTTCGAGCGTCAAGAACAGGTGCACGCCCCGCTTGGTGGGCGCCATGACGTGGATCTCGTCGACGATGACCGTCTCGACCTCGGTGAGCGTCTCGCGAGCACGGCTCGTGAGCATCAGGTAGAGCGACTCGGGCGTCGTGATGAGGATGTCGGGCGGGTCGCGTAGGATGCGCTGCCGCTCGCGCGGGTCGGTGTCGCCCGTGCGGATGGCGACCGTGGGGTCGCGGTATTCGGCGCCCAATCGCCCCGCGACGGCACGCATGCCGGCGACCGGTGCGCGGAGGTTGCGATCGATGTCGACACCGAGCGCCTTGAGTGGCGAGATGTAGAGGACGCGGACCTTGTTCTTGGGTTTCTTCTCCGGGCGCTGACGCTTCCGGCTCGCCGTCGGTGTTGTTGGAGAGCCGGAAGCGTTAGCGCCCGGAGTGAACATCAACCGATCGAGCGCCGCCAAGAACGCCGCGAGCGTCTTGCCCGAGCCGGTCGGCGCCAGGAGCAGCGTGCTCTCGCCCGAGGCGATCACCGGCCAGGCGAGCTGCTGAGCGCGGGTCGGCGCGCGGAACGCCTCGTCGAACCACGTGCGAGTCGGCGCGCTGAACGCGGCGAGCGGATCGGCGGTGGCGGGGGCGGCCGGCATGGTGCTCTAGTGTTCACCAGTTCGCCCGGATGGCAAGGCGCCCGCTGTCTCACTCAGTCCTGGCAGACGCCGCAGGCGTAGACCTTCCGGCCGGCGATCTTCCACTGGTCGATCGCGGCGCCGCAGACGGGGCAGTTCGGTTTCTTGTAGATCCGTAGCCGCTCGTCACGCGTCAGGCGGCCGGGCGTTTTCCCGAACTGGCCGGCGTCGGCAATGATGATCCGGTTGTGCTTCACGCCGAGCTTCATCAGGTCGACCAGCAACGCCCACAGGCGGTCGAACTCGTTCCGACCGACCTCCTTGCCGGGACGATCGGGGTGAATGCCCAGCAGGTGCAACGCCTCGCAGCGGTAGATGTTGCCCACGCCCGCGATGACTTCTTGGTTCATGAGCAAGCCACCGATCGACGAGCGGCTGCGCTCGATCTTGCTCCAGGCGCGCTCCGGGTCGGCGTCCTTGCGCAGCGGGTCGGGGCCGAGCCGCTCGACGTGATGGCGGTAGGCGGCCTCGTCGATCAACTCGCACGTGTTCGGCCCGTTCAGGTCGAACGTCGCGTCGTCGCCCTCGACGCGCAGCCGCACCGCGCCACGTGGCTCGGGCCACGCGCCCTCCGCGTCACGCTTCGTGTGGAGCCGGAACTTGCCGTACAGACCCAGGTGGATGTGCAGCCGCGTCTCGCTCTTCGAGCGCCCATTGGGGCCCCAGCGGTAGAAGAGGTGCTTGCCCACCGCCTCCACGCTGAGCAGCTCGCGCCCGCTGAGCCGCTTCGCCTCGTCCGCGAACCGCCCCTGCGGGCTGCGAGCGGCGAGTCGTTCGCCGACGAACAGCTTGCCGTGGTCGCGGGCGAGGCGGTGGAGGGTGTGGCCTTCGGGCATGAGGAGATGCTTCGTCTGCTGCAACGCCGAATCGACTCGCCGGCGATTCTATTCCCCGACTTGGATCGTCTTCTGCACGGTGAGCTTGGGCGGCGCGGCGAGGGCCTCGTGAAAGTCTTTAACCAGCTTTACGAGGTAAGGCTGCTTAAGGTGGCTGTCGAGCGACGCAAGATCTTGCCACTGCTCGTAGAGCGTGAACTCGGTCGGCTGCTTGAGGCTCTGGCTCAGTCGGTAGTTGACGTTGCCCTCCTCCTTGGCCGTCTGGACGATCGGGTCGGTCATCACGGCTATGAACTTTTCCGCGTCCTGCACGCTAAAGTTAACGATCAAGGTGAAGGGTTGGTCGGGATCGGCCAGCTGCTCAGCGACCTCGGCGGCGATCGGGTGCAGGGGCCCCTCGTCCGCTTTCGCGGCCGGGGTGAGCGTGCTGGTGAGTGCCAAGAGGGCGGCGGCGAGCGGGAGGAGGCGGCTCATTGTGGTGCTCCGGGTGAAAGTGGTTGACCTCTCCGTATACGTAACACCTTGGCTATCAAGGGGTTGGTGGCAAGGGGGGTGGCAGGCCACAAAAACAATCGTGACGAGTAGACTGGGATTCGGCCCTGAAGGGTCGGAGACTATGCCCCCACCTTACCGGATCCTGATGACGAGCCATTCGGGCGCCCTCACCGCCGACCTGCTCAACGACGCTCGGCGTGGCTCCGAGGCGTCGCTGGGGCGGTTGATGCAGCTCCACGCGAACTACCTGAAACTCGTCGTCGCCTCGCAGCTGGACGACCGGCTCCGCACCCGCGTCAGCTCGTCGGACGTGGTCCAGGAGACCTTCTACGAGGCGCACCGCGACTTCCCCGCTTTCCGCGGGGCCACGCCCGAGGAGTTCCTCGGCTGGCTGCGGCGGATCCTCATGAACAACCTGTTGCGGGCGGTCGAGCAGCACGTGAAGACGGCCAAACGCGATATCCGCCGCGAGGTCTCGATCGATCGGGTTCCGACCGGCGGCGAGCGCTCAGCGACCGGCCTGGCGGGACGTCTGGCGGACGGGGGGGATTCCCCCTCCAAGCCGCTGCACCGGTTCGAGAACGCCGAGCGGCTCTCGCGGATGCTCGCCGAGCTGCCCGACGACTACCGCGAGGTGCTGCGTCTCCGCCACGAGGAGTGCCTCGACTTCGCGACGATCGGCGAGCGGATGGAGCGATCTTCCGGCGCGGTGCGGATGCTCTGGCTGCGCAGCATCAAGCGGCTCCGCGATCGGTACGGCGAGGAGGGCACCGGTGAAGCCTGACGACCAGCAGCCGACGATCGCCGCCGAACCGACCGCCGAGCAGATCCGGCTGGTCGAAGCGCTCGACCGGTACGTCGTCGCGCTCGAACGGGGCGAGGCGGAACCGATCGAGCAGTACGCCGCGCTGCAGATCGACCTCGACGCGGATCAGCGGCGCGAGCTGGTCGATTGCCTCGAAGGGGTCGTCGTCATCCACGAGGCGGTCGAGTCGGCGCGGCGTGATCCGCCCGACGAGAGCGATTCGGTTGGTCACGATCCCGTAGTGGACCCGTTCGAAGGCGAGCCCCGTCAGATTGGGGATTACCGGCTGGTCCGCGAGATCGGCCGGGGCGGCATGGGCCTAGTTTACGAGGCGGAGGAGCTCTCGCTCCGCCGGCGTGTGGCGCTGAAGATGCTGCCTTTCGCGGCGGTGCTCGACCAGCGGCAGATCACCCGCTTCCGCAACGAGGCCCAGGCGGCCGCCGGCCTGCACCACTCGAACATTGTGCCGGTCTTCGCCATCGGGCAAGAGCGGGGCGTCCACTACTACGCGATGCAGTACATCGAGGGCCGCTCGCTGGCGCAGGCGATCGCCGAGCTGCGCCGCGACGACTCACCACGCGCCAGCACGGATGCGACCACCGAGACCGCCCCGGCGATCTCGACCACGCCTCGTGAGCCGAGCCCCACGCCGGTCGCCACGCTGTCCGTCTCGCCCTCGGTCTTGGGTGAGACGAACCGCACGACCTCGTTTTTCCGAGCGGCGGCGCGGTTGGGTGAGGTGGCCGCCGACGCGCTGGCCCACGCCCACGGGTTGGGGGTCGTGCACCGTGACGTTAAACCATCCAACCTGCTGATCGACGAGCGGGGCGAGGTCTGGGTGGCCGACTTCGGCCTCGCGCGGATGCAGACCGACCTGGGCGTCACCGCGACCGGCGACGTGGTCGGCACGCTCCGCTACATGAGCCCCGAGCAGGCCCGCGGCCGAGCCGATCAGATCGACGGCCGGACCGATGTCTACGCCCTCGGCGCCACGCTCTACGAGCTGCTCACGCTCCGCCACGCCCATCCGGGCGAGGACCGTCGGCGGTTGCTCGACCGGCTCGAACGGGTCGATCCGATCCCGCCCCGCAAGCACAACCCGGCGATCCCGGCCGACCTGGAGAACATCGTCCTGCGGGCGATGGAGAAGGACCGCGACGCGCGGTACGCCTCCGCGGGCGAGCTGCGCGACGACCTGCGTCGGTTCCTGGACGGCAAGCCGACGATCGCCCGCCCGCCGACCCTGTGGGAACGCGGCGTGAAGTGGGCGAACCGCCGGCGGCAGGCGGTCGCCGTGGCGGCCGCGGTCATGGCCCTGGTGACGGCCATCTCGGTCGTCAGCGGCGTGATGGTCAACACCGCCCGCCACCGCGCGGAGGCCGCCCTCGCCGAGTCCGAGGTGCAACGCCAGCACGCGGAGCGTTCGCTCGATCGGGCGCTGTCGGTGCTCGACCGGTTCGGCAGCCAGCTCAGCGACCAGCTCGCCGCCACGCCCGGCGCCGAGCCGGTGCGTGACGCGGCGTTGCGCGACGCGCTCGCCTCGTACCAGGAGTTCCTCGACCAGTCGTCCGGCGACCCGGTGCTGGCGGCCTCGGTGGCGAAGACCCGCGTCCACGCCGCCGCGGTCGCCGAACGCCTCGGGCGCGGTGACAAGGCGAGCCGACTCTACACGCAGGCGATCGAGGACTTCGAGGCGTTGCACGCTGAAGCCCCCGACCAGGTCGAGCACACGCGGTGGCTCGCCCGGAGCCTGAACAACCACGGCTTGCTGCTGCACGATCGGGACGAAGCGACGGCCGCCCTCGCGGAACTCGATCGCGCGGTTGCGCTGCAACGCGAGGTCGTGAAGCGGACCCCCGGCGAGGCGGAAGCGTTGTCCGACCTGGCGGCGACACTCACCGATCGAGCCGGTCTGGCGGGCGTCCCCTCGTCCGCGGCGAGGCGTGACCTGGACGGAGCGACCGAGCTGCTCCGCCGCGCGTTGAAACTCGCGCCGGAAGGAGCTCTCCCGACGCGGCGTCTTGCGGTGGCGCAGAACGCGTTGGCGTCGTTGTTGCGGACGAGCGATCCGAAGCGGGCGGCGGCGGCGAGCGATCAGGCGATCGAACTGCTCACCGGGTTGGTCGATGCCGACCCGGAGAACGACGCCTACCGCGACGACTTGGCGATCGTCCACAGCAACCGCGGCGCGCTGGCCGCATCGGGGGCCCACTGGGACGAGGCCGCCGAGTCGTACGGCGCAGCGGCCCGCGAGCTGAGGCGTCTGGCGGAGCGGGCGCCCCGCGTGCCGCGTCGCCGCAGCGAGCTGGCGGTCGCCCTCGCCAGCCGGGGCTTCGTGCTCGCCCAGGCCGAGGCGGGCAAGGCGTCCGACGCCGCCTTCGCCGAGGCGGAGGGCGTCCTCCGCGGACTCATCGCGGCGTACCCTAAGGTGGAGAAGTACCAGACGAGTCTCGCCGCGTTGCTCAACAACCGGGGGGTGGCGCTGCGTGATAGCGAGCGCCTCGACGAAGCGGCCGTCGCGTTCGCCCGCTCGACACGGCTCGAAGAACGCCGCCTGCGCAGCAACCGTACGGACGACGTCACCCTGCTGGACGTTCACTACGCGAACCACGCGCAGGTGCTGGGGCGTTTGGGGCGTTACGAGGAGGCGGCCGAAGTCGAGTCGAAACGCGAAGCGTTGCTCGCCCGTCGCCAGCAGCCACACGTCACGGGGACGGACGGCCGTGCTCTACCCGGAGGCCAGCCTTGATGTCGCAGCACCGCAGAGGACCGCACGGTCAACGCACGCTCCGTTTCGAGAGCGTTGAGGCTCGCCGTGTCCTGAGCGCCCAGGCGATCGAACTCGACGTTCTTGCTCCCTCGGCTGGAGAGAGTGCTTTGATCTTCTCGTCGGGGCTCGCCTCGGGTTGGACGCCCCTCGACGGCGACACCACGCTGGTCACGATCGACCGGCTCGGCGAGAGTTTTTTACTGAACGGGTTTGTCACCCGTGGTGAATTGACCCCCGATTCGACGTTTGGCGATTTCGACTCGGGCGCGGTCGTCAACGGAGGGATCTACTCGTTCGACAGCGGTTTAGGAACGGACGTTCTCGAGTTCGCATTCGATGACTCGTTCACCCCGACGATTGATCCAGTCCCGCCACCCGAGCCGCCGAAGGCGCCTATCGGGGCGGTTGATCGTGGCGTGGAATACGGTTTCACCACGCCGGTAGACAACCCGGCGAACAACGACCAAGCGGCCGCAGGGGTTGCTGAGGCGGAGCCCGTCGCGGAGAGCTTGCCTCGCGTGGGGGCGCCGCCGGCGAGTGGCGTGCGGCCGCTGGATCGCATCGCGATGAGCCCCACGACCTTGGAGCCGGCGTCGCACGGCGAAGGGCTGATCGACCTGACCGCCCTGTTGATCACCCGAACCGAACGGACGCCCGCCGCACCGGAGTTGCAAGCGGTCGCCACAACCAGCACGCCGGCGCGAGACGCCGCGTTCGCCGTTGAGTCGTGGGTGCGCGCGCTACCCCGCGCCGCCGCAGGGCCGCAGGGGCCGGCGGGTTTTAAAGACGGAGAACGCTCGGCGCAGGGCGATCGCGTCTCGCCCGCCGAGATCGCTCCGTTGTGGATCGATCCGAGCGTGACGGAGGAATCGGCGGAAGACGACCCGCATGTTTCGTCGATTGATCCGATCCCCGCTTCAGCCCGTGTCCGCGACACGGTCGCCACGACCACGCCCCAACCGCTGGAGCGATCGGCGGCGTACCGTTTTATGGCGACCCTCGTGTCGCTGATGACGGTTGGAGGCCTTGTCCGGGCGGTGCGGGACGAACCGGTCCGCCGCGCACCGCAGCCGAAACGCCGGCAGAAAGGCGGATAGCGAGGTCAGCGGCGCGCCCGACGCGTCGTCCTGACGCTGCCAACCCACGCGGTGGTGGCTAGACTGGAGAGGGTCGTCTCCCCTTTCTCACGCCGCGTCCTCCCCTATGCGTCGTAATCGAACACGGTGGCTGCTGCCGGCCGCGCTCGCCGTCATGGCGTGTTGCGCTGCGGGGACGCACGGCTTGGCCCAAGACCCGATCGACTTCAATCAGCAGGTTCGCCCGATCTTCGTTCGGCACTGCCTCGCGTGCCACGGCGGGGTGAAGCAGGCCGGGGGGCTCTCTTTCGTCACGCGTGAGCTGGCGATGGCGGAGGCCGATTCGGGCGCGCCGGTCATCGAGCCGGGCGACCACGAAGCATCCTACCTTTACGAACGCGTCGTCGACCCGGATGACGACACCCGGATGCCGCCCCCCGAGCACGGCCGCCGGCTCGACAAGGCGGAGCTGGCGACACTCAGGCGGTGGATCGACGAGGGCGCCGGCTGGGACAAGCCTTGGGCGTTCCGCCCTCCGGAACCGACGGCGGTCCCCGAGGTCGCGCAGTCCGACTGGCCACGCCAGCAGCTCGACGCCTTCGTTCTCGCGAGGCTCGAGTCCGAGGGCCGCGCGCCCGCCGCCGAAGCGGATCGCGCTCAGTGGCTGCGTCGGGCGTCGTTCGATCTGATCGGCTTGCCGCCTACCGGCCAGGAGCTCACGGCGTTCAAGAACGACACGGAAATCGGCGCACACGAGCGCGCCGTCGATCGCTTGCTCGCTTCGCCCCACTTCGGCGAGCGCTGGGCGGCCGTCTGGCTCGACCTGGCTCGCTACGCGGACACGATGGGCTTCGAGAAGGACCCCGAGCGGACCATCTGGCCGTGGCGGGACTGGGTCGTGAAGGCGCTGAACAAGAACACGCCCTATGACGAGTTCCTGCTGAAGCAGACCGCCGGCGACCTGGAGCCCGGCGCCACGCTCGAGGACCGCCTCGCGACCGCCTTTCACCGCAACACGCAGACCAATACCGAAGGGGGCACCGACGACGAGGAGTACCGTTGGGCCGCGGTGATCGACCGCGTCGACAGCACTTGGTCCGGGCTGCTCGGCCTGTCGATGGGCTGCGCTCGTTGCCACGATCACCCGTACGATCCGCTGACGCAGTCGGACTACTACCGCTTCGCCGCGTTGCTGAACACGACCCAGGACGCCGACCTGCACGAGGACTTGCCCCGGCTGGCCGTCCCGAAGGACCCGGAACGCTTCGCCGAGGCGGACCGAATCGATACCGAACTCCGCGAGGTCCGCGAAGAGATCTATCGGCGCGGGCTCGCGCTGGCGGAGTCGCGTGAGCCTTGGGAGACGCTCCCGATCGACCACGCCGAATCTTCTGGCCAGACGCGCTTGGTGTTGCGCACCGGCGATCGGGGCGTCGAGGTGCTCGCCGAGGGGACGATCACGGACCGTTCGAGCTACACGCTTTCGGCCCCCGCCCCCGCATCCCTGTCGGACGGACGCCGCGTGACCGCCCTGCGGATCGACGCCTCGCCGAAAGACCCGACGGCCGCGCTCGCGCTGCCGGAGATGGGCTTCGTGCTCTCCAACCTGCGGGCCTTCGTCGAACACGCCGGGGGCGAGGAGGAAGAGGTTTTCCTCGCGGAGGTGCTCGCCGACGAGGCGGACGGCTTCTTCCGGCCGATCGATTCGATCCGCGACAACAACGCCGGTTGGGGGCCGTACACGCGGATGCGGCGGCCACGTTGGGCGGCGTTTGTGTTCGCCGAGCCATTGGAACTCGCCGAGGGCGAACGCCTCCGTCTGGAGATCAAGCACGGCAAGGCGACCGACGGTCAGGGACCGCTCGTGATGCAGCGATTCAGGGTCGCGACGACGGACGATCCCGCGCTCGCCGCGTTGAACGAAGACTCGGCTTTCCTGGAGCTGCGCGAGCGAGAAGAGACGTTGCTCGCCCAGCGTAAGAAGATCGCTTCGGTTTTAGCGCCGGTGCTGCGTGAGCAGCCGCCGGCGTTCCGCCGCCAGACTTGCCGGCTCGAACGCGGAGCGTTCCTCGCCCCGCAGGAGACGGTCGAGCCGGCGACGCCCCGTGCCCTGCCGGGCAGATCCGGGGACCGCCTCGCGATGGCGCGTTGGTTGGGATCGGATGAGAACCCATTGACCTCCCGCGTCATGGTGAATCGGGTGTGGGCGGAGCTGTTCGGACGCGGCCTGGTGGAGACGCTCGACGACTTCGGCTCGACCGGCGCCTCGCCGACCCACCCCGCGTTGCTCGATCACTTGGCGATCCGCTTCCGTGAGGACCTGGGATGGAGCCTGAAAGGCTTGCTCCGCGAGATCGTCCTCTCCTCGACTTACCGGCAAGACGCCCGCGCCACCGAGCAACAGATTGCCGCCGATCGGTCGAACCGCTTGCTCGGCCGCGGACCACGCGGCCGGCTCAGTGCGGAGATGGTTCGCGATCAAGCGTTGGTTGTCTCCGGGCAATTCAATCCCCGCGTCGGCGGGCCGCCGGTGATGCCGTACCAGCCCGCCGGCGTCTGGCGTTCGGTCTACAACAACCGCCGGTGGGAGACCGCCGCCGGGGACGAGCGTTTCCGCCGAGCCCTCTACACCTACTGGAAGCGGACGGCGGCTTACCCGAGCCTGATGGCGTTCGACGCCCCTAGTCGCGAGCAGTGCACCGTCCGCCGGCCTTCGACCAACACGCCGCTGCAAGCGCTGGTGACACTCAACGACCCGGCTTTCGTCGAGTTGGCCGGGGGCCTCGCCGACCGGATGCTCGCCCGCGATGCCGACACGCCCCGGCAGCGGATCGCCTGGGCCGCCGAAGAAGTGACGAGCCGCCCGCTCTCCGCCGCCAGCCTCGACGAGTTGGTGAAGCTCTACGAGGAGACGCTATCCGAGGATTCGATCGACGAGCGGTTCGCGATGACGGTCGTCGCGAACGTGCTGCTGAACCTCGACGCCGCCCTGACCAAGTGACCGCATGAGCCTCGCCCACGAACTGCTGATCCACGGCGCCCGCCGCCAAACCCGCCGCCACTTCCTGCAAGGGGGCATGGCGGGGCTGGGGGCGTTGTGGCTCGGCGCGAAGGGGGCGGGGGCGTCGTCTGGCGCGGCGATCGACATCGACCCGGCCCGCCCCTGGGCGCCACGCACGCCCCACTTCGCCCCGAAGGCGAAGCGGGTCATCTTCCTGCACATGGCCGGCGCGCCGAGCCAGTTCGAGCTCTTCGAGCACAAGCCCGAGCTGACCCGCCTCGACGGACAGAAGTGCCCCGCGGAGTTGCTCGCGGGCGAGCGCTTCGCGTTCCTGCGGGGCGAGCCGTTGCTGCTCGGTTCGCCGTTCCCGTTCGAGCAAGTCGGCGAGTGCGGCAAATGGGTCAGCGATCGGCTGCCCGAGTTCAAAAAATCGGTCGACAAGGTGACGTTCGTCAACACGATGACGACCGACCAGTTCAACCACGCGCCGGCCCAGCTGCTGGTCCACACCGGCTCGCCCCGCATGGGCTCGGCGTCGATCGGCTCGTGGGTCACCTACGGCTTGGGCAGCGAGAACGAGAACCTGCCGGGCTACGTCGTGCTGCTGTCGGGGGGCAAGGCGCCGAGCGTCGGCCAGGCGGGCTGGGGCAGCGGCTACCTGCCGAGCGTCTACCAGGGAGTGCAGTGCCGCAGCCAGGGCGACCCCGTGCTGTTCCTGTCGAACCCCGAGGGGATCGACCCCGCCCTGCGGCGCCGAACGATCGAAGCGATCAACCGCGTCAACGAGCAGACGCACAGCGAATGGGGGGACCCGGAGACCGTCACACGAATCGCGCAGTACGAGATGGCGTGCCGCATGCAACTCGAGGCGTCCGACGCGATGTCGATCGAGGGCGAGACGGCCGACGCCCTCGCCGCGTACGGCGCCGAGCCGGGCAAGGAGAGCTTCGCCAACAACTGCCTCCTCGCGCGGCGCCTCGCCGAACGGGGCGTCCGGTTTGTACAGCTCTTCGACTGGGGGTGGGATCACCACGGCACGGGCGAAGAGAACTCGATCGATCAGGGCCTGACCAAGAAGTCCCGCCAGATCGATCGCCCCATGCACGCGCTGCTTGAAGACCTCGAGGAGCGCGGCTTGCTCGACGAGACGCTCGTCGTCTGGGCGGGCGAGTTCGGCCGCACGCCGATGCGCGAGAACCGCGGTGGGGCCGAGATGAAGGCGGTCGGCCGCGACCACCACGCGAAGGCGTTCACCATCTGGATGGCGGGCGGCGGCGTGAAACGGGGCCACACGCACGGCGAGACCGACCCGATCGGCTTCGGCCCGGTCACGCGGCCGGTCGAGGTCCGCGACCTGCACGCGACCGTGCTCAAGCTCCTCGGCTTCGACCACCGGCGGCTCGCCTACCCGCTGCGCGGGCTGGACCAGAAGCTCACCGGCGTGGAGCCGGCGCGGGTGGTCGACGACCTGATCGCGTAGCGTTGCCACTGGCAAACGCGGTCGCTACGACGCGTCTTCCGGCGCGCCGTTCCACACCTTGAGCATCGCTTTGCTGCCCCGACGGCGGATCCCTTCGTCGGTGAGAATCTCCTCGGTGGCTTCTTCCGCCTCCTCGCGATCAAACACCAGCTTGGGGTGCCTCCCGCCGAGCGTGAACTCGACGTACTCGCCCGAGGCGTTGCGCAAGAGCTCGACGAGGTGGGCCAGGTTCTTGACCTCCTGTTCGTTGACGTGGCTCACGTTCGCCATCCAGATACTCTCGTAGCCGCGAGTCGTGCGGTGAGGGAACAGACGCGTCGGTGTGAGCACGATCTGCTCGCCCTCGAAGCGACGCCGATCATTCAACCGGCCGAGGAGCGGACTCTCGTACATGCGCAGGTAGGAGAGCATCTCATCGTGTCCGCCGTACAACATCTCCTGCGTAGCGGGCGTGAACACCATCGGGCCCCAGATGAAATAATCCGGGTACTCATTCTGGAGCGGGACGAGCACGCTCTGATCCCCCCGCTCGATCGCCGACTGGATCTGCATCTCTTCGCCATCGCGGACGATGGTCAGGGGGATGCCTTCGTCGGTGACCAGCTTATTGAAGTAGTAGCTCGAGGCGAGGCGCAACCAGTCGTTGACCCGCACGAACCCTTGATTGTCGATGTCGTGCGGCCCGACGTGGGTGATCACGTCCCAAGCCCGCAGGCCGTCCTCGGGGATCTCCTCGGTGGATCGCACCATCATGCCTGTGGTCCCCTGTCGATTCCTAGGCGTCGCCTGAGAGTGGGGCTCTCGAGGCGTTGCATGTAGATCATGCCGGCGAGGTCCGCCTTGCCGTCGTAGCTGCCGTCCTCGATGTCGGACAAGAACTCCAAGATCTCTTCGGACGGGATCAGGTAGCCGATGTTGTCCGCCTCTTCGATCTTGCTGAAGACCAACCCGATAAGTCTCCCATCGCTGACCGCTGGCCCGCCGCTGTTGCCCGAGTTCAACGCTGCGTCGATCTGGATGCGGAGGCCCATCGCCTCGTAGTAGTACTGGGTGTACTCGATTCGCGACACGATGCCTGCGTGATGGAGAGATCGTCGCCCCCCATCGGGTAGCCCATGACGGTCACCTCCTGGCGGAGCTGTGGGAGCTTGGTCTCGATCTCAAGCGCCGGGATACTCTCCGCTACCGAGGCGTCCTCCAGTTCGAGCAACGCCAGGTCGATCGAGGGCGCCGTCGCCACGAGCCGTGCGGCGAGCTTGCTTGAGGAGCCGCTCGGCTGCACCTCGATCTGGGATGCGAAACGGACCACGTGGGCGTTGGTCAGCACACGCCCTCCGGAGATCATGACGCCCGACCCCGAGCTCTTGCTCGGGCTCCGCTTCGCCCACGGCCGGGTCAGATCAGGACGGCGCGAAGTGACCTCGATCTTGAGGGCGGAGTCGCGGGGCGCTGCTGATTGTGCACCGGCCGGGCAGGCCAGCAGGAGACAAGCGGCGAGAAAAGTCCACGCGTTGGTACGGGGAGTTAGCATTGTGGGCTCGGCCAGATGACAGTTGCGTGAACGCAAAGCGATCATTGTATCTGAGGTCGAACCCTGCTGCGATCACCTCACCCGAAGGTAAATACACCCAGTAGAGATAAGGCTGAGTGTTAACAGCACCATCGAGCCGGGCTCGGGGACGGCGAGAGCGTTGCCGCTGATTGATGCGTAGGCGTCGCGCCAGAGGGCGTAGTCGGCCGCGTCGACCACGCCGTCCGCGTTGCCGTCCGCCCGCAGGTCGGTCGTCGATCCGTAGGTCGAGCGCCAGACTTCGTAGTCGAGCGGGTCGATCGCGCCGTCCAGGTTGTAGTCGAGCAGCACCTGTGCCAGCGCCGAGAGGGGCTGCGCGATCGAGATCGCGTTCAGCAGGATGCCGCTGCCCACAACCGGATCGGCGGTGAGCGACAGGACCGTGCCGGCGGGCAAGAAGAGCTCGTCGCGGCCCAGCACGCCGAACTCGAGCAGGAACTCCCCCGCGGCCATGCCTCCGGATTCGGTGGCGAAGGCGAGCGAATCGGCGCCGAGGGTGAAGCCGTCGGTGTCGTAGCCGTCGAGGCCGGTGAACGGGTTGTCGCCCGAGACGAGGCTCAGCACGACCGACTCGGCGCCGGTCGCGTTGAACGCTTCGAGCGTGAGCGATTTGAGCATCACGTCGGTGTCGAACGACAGCTCGATCGCCTCGGGCGTGACGAGCGATCCGTTGATGCGCCGGCGTTGGTTGGCCCCGCCCGAGTCGAGCGCCGAGGCGACCCCCGCGGCGGAAGCGTCCGCGTCGAATGTGGCTGTGTCGCCCCGGGCGGCGAGCGTCAGCGTGACGCCCAGCTTCTCGAGCGTCGCGGTCGATTGACCGTGCAGGTCGGCGTTCAGATCGAACGCGATCGTCGGCAGGTGCTGCGGCGCCGGCACGGGCGAGCCGTCGGCCCGCACGGTCGGGTACTCGGCGCCCGTTTCGTCGAGCCACTCCCGCAGCGCGACGGTCGCCCGCGCGGCCAGTTTGTACTCGCCTGGGGAGAGATCGCCATCGGCCAGATCGGTCGTCTCGCCCAGGTCGGCGTCGAGGTCGTAGAACTCGAACTGGCGGTTCTCGTAGAAGTACATCAGCTTCCGCCGCACCCCGCCGGCGTCGAGGACCATGGTGGAAGTGGGAACGTTGCCCCCTTGGTAGCCGGGGTAGTGGAAGAAGACGCCATCGCGATCGAGTTGGGAAGTTTGACCTGTGATCAGATCGGCGAGCGATAGGCCGTCAAGCACGTGCGTCGCCGGGTCGGGTGTGGGGGCGGCGGCCAGTTCGGCGAAGGTCGGGTAGAAATCGACCGAGTGGACCGGCTCGTCGGTGATCGCGCCCGCCTGCACCCGGCCTGGCGACCAAGCGATGAGCGGCACGCGGACGCCCCCTTCGTACTGAGAGCCCTTGGACTCGCGCAGCGGCTCGGTGCTGGTCCCCTGGGTCGATCCCCCGTTATCGCCGTAGAAGACGATGACCGTCTCCTCAGCGATGCTGTCGGAGAGGTCGCCGTCGCCGTTCGGGTCGTAAAGCTTATCGAGGAGCCGCCCGATCGCCTGGTCCATGCCCTCGAGCATGCCGGCGTAGGCGGCGTTATCGTGACGCGGGTCGGGCGACACGCCCCCGTTGTCGGCCAGCACCTCGTTGTACTTCGCATCTAGATCGGGGCGTGACTGGATCGGCGTGTGGACGGCGTTGAAAGCCAAGTTCATATAGAACGGTCCGTCGTCGGCCGAGACGCGGTCGTCAAGGAACTCAACCGCCGCGTCGATGGTGGCGTCGGTCAGGTGCTTGTTGGTCCCGACGAGCGAATCGACGTCGGCGCCGTTGGCGTACGGCTTCAGGTTCGCGTTGATGTACTCCTGTGTGTACGGCGCGGCGTACGCGTTGAGCTCCGCGCCGACGGCGTTCGTGAACGACCCGTTGGTGGCGAAGTAATCGCCCGGCGCCCCGGACCGCGTGCCGCCGTAGTTGTAGTCAAAGCCATGGTCAGAGACGATCTCCGCCGGGTCGTTCACGATGTGGAACTTGCCGACGTGAGCGGTCGTGTAGCCGGCCCCCTGAATCGTCTCGCCGAGGGTCGTCGCGTTCGGGTCGAGCTTGTTCTCGTTGGTCGCCCCGAGGAGGGCGTCGTTCTCGTCGCCGAAGATGTCGGAGACGTAGTAGGAGTGGGTCCGTGTGGCGTACTGTCCCGACAGCAGCGCCATGCGGGTCGGCACGCAGGTCGGCAGGGCGTACGCGCTGGTGAAGGCGGTCCCTTCGAGCGCGAGGCGATCGATGTGGGGCGTTTGGTAGAACGCCGAGCCGTTCCCCTTGTTCGTCCGATCCGACGAGAGGTCGGTCCAGCCGAGATCGTCGGCGACGATGTGAATAATGTTCGGCTGCGCGGAAGCGCACGAAAGGCCTCCGGTTACGAAGGCCAAGAAGAGTGAAATGCGCACGACGGCCGCCCGATTGCCTTGCCCCATCGTCTGCCGCCCCGTTACTCGATGAATCCGCCCCCTGCCGGGGCCGGCTGTGTGTTCTAGAGCTAAACACCCGGTTCAGCTTCGGGCGCCGCGGGAAATGGCCGAAACGACCTCAGGCCGACTTGGGGATCAGGAAGCCGAGGTGGTGCTGTGAGTGGACGACCATCAGATCTTTCCACTCCTCCAGCGAGAGGCCGTCGCACAGGACGTAGGGGGGGAGCGGGCCCCGGAAGTCGCGGGCCTCTTCGAGCGAGTCGATCAGGTTATCGATCTTCGCCGGGTCGTCCGCTTCGAGCGGCTCGGGGACCAGCCGGGGGATGGTCGGCGCGCCGTTGAGCATCTTGCGGGTGCGGCGGGCGCGGGCGAGCACGTGCCACGCGACCTTGCGCAGGATCCAGGGGAGCCGCTTCTCATCCCCATCGAGTCCGATGCGGACCGTCTCGGAGAGGTGGTCCGCAATCTGCGATAGGTTCCACTTGCCCGCGGTCGTGTAGCCGCCGTCGCGGAGGCGTTGGACCTCGGCGATGACTTCGTCGAGCGAGTGGAAGTCGAGGTAGCGTCGGTCGGCCATGGCAATGTTGATTAATGGTTCAATAAAGCGTTTGAGCCTAGCACGAATCGCGAATCGATCCACCGCGAGAAAGACGACGTGTGTGGGCTACTCCACACTCAGCAGTTCGACCTCGCCGGTGCGGAGGCCGTACATCGCGCCCCGGATCACAAGCCGGCCCGAGTCGCACGCCTGGCGGACGTCGACGAAGCGACGCAGGTTCTCGACCGCGACTCGGACGTTATTCTCGATCGCCGTGTTGATCTGCTTATCGACCGGGAGGTCGGTGTCCACGTCTTTGAACGCGGGTTCGATCCGCAGCAGCAGCGACTCGATCTCGTGCGGCTCGCGTTCCTTAAGGTCGTGCGCGACGAACGTGTGGTACGCCGCGGTGACGGCCCCGCAGCTCTTGTGGCCCATGACGAGCAGCAGCTTCGTGCCGAGGTGGTCGACGGCGTACTCGAGGCTACCGGCGACGTCTTCATCGACCACGGCTCCCGCTACGCGGATGACGAACAGGTCGCCGACCCCCTGGTCGAAGATCAACGCGGGCGTGACCCGCGAGTCGCTGCACGCGAGCACCGTGGCGAAAGGGTGCTGCGCTTTGGCGAGCGAGGCCCGGTAATCGCGCGACTCGTGCGGGTGCTTCGATTCGTCCCGGACGAAACGCTTGTTGCCGCGCATCAGCCGGGCTAGCGCCTCGTCGGCCGGGACCCCGGCGGACTCGCCCGGTGGGGCGGCGGCGGAGAGCGTGGCGACGCCGATCAGGAGGGGCGTCAGCCCATAGCGGAGCAATGACACAAGCGGCGGGCGGGGTGGGGCGTGGCGTTCTGGCGGGACTGCTGCCGACCAGGATAGCTCATCCCCACCCGCGGCTTGCAGGGGTTCAGATCGCGACTTCTTGCCGCACCCCCACGCCGAGGCCCTCGGACGGCTCGGTCGGTACCTGGTCGTTGCTCGCCGCGGAGAGCTCGGTCTCTGGCTCCGCGTCCACCTCGCCGGTCGCCAACCCCTCGGAGATCAGCAGCAGGGCCGCGTCGAGAGCCCCAGCGGAGATCGGCTCGTCGAGGGCCAGCGGGGGGGCGGTGTCTTCTTGGAGAGCCGCGTCCTCCATCCCGTAGGCCGCTGCCGGCGTTGCCGTGACGGTCGCCGGCAGCGAGAGATCGACCGCCGGGGCGGTCGCCCCCAGGTTGTCGCGCCAGACGGTGTAGTCGGCCGCATCGACCCGCCCGTCGCCGTTGCCATCGGCGGGCGAGGCCCCGACCGTCCCGTAGGCGGCCGCCCACACGGCGTGGTCCGCTTGTTCGACGGCGCCGTTGCCGTCGTAGTCGCCCGGCAGCGGATCGAACGCACCGACGAGCCAGCCGAACAGGTTGAGCGCGTACTGCTTGTTGTCGAACCGGTTGATGTTGGTCCCGGCGCCGTTCTGATTGAAGAACGTGTTGCGGTCGTAGTGCCCCGCGATCTTGCCCGCGTCCGCCGTGCCGGCGACCAGCACGCCATCGATCGTGGGGTTCGACGAACGCGAAGGCCCCTGGTTGTTGCCGCCGAATGGGGGTTGGTTCAGCCGGGTGCTGCCCTCCGCGCCGACGATCAGATCGACATCGACCCCCGCGGTGGGCGTGCCGAGCTCGATCGGCGTGACGCCCTCGCCATCGAAACGATCAACCCCGGTCAGGATCGGGTGGCCGGGGACGGCGTAGTCGCCCTGGCTGCGGAAGAGGCTGTACGTCCCCTGGTCCTGGTGCATGATCAGGCCGAAGCGGTCGAGGAACTGCTGGTCGCTGTCGCTCGCGTCGGCCCAGTCGCCGCCGAAGTTGGCGTCGCTGATGAACAGCGTCGATCCGCCGCCGCGGACGTACGCCTCGATGGCATCGATGGCCGCCGTGTCGTAGACCGCGTTGTTCGACCCGAAGACGATCGCGTCGTACTCCGTGAGATCGAGCTGCTCGAAGTCGATGTGCACGCCGTCCGAGGGGCCGCTGCCGTTCTCGGCCGTCTCGGTGATCTGCTCGATGGCGAAGCCAGCCGACACGAGCGTTTGACGCAGCTCGGCCCAGCCGTGGTTGCCGCCGCTGGTCGAGGTGTTGAACAGGTCGGCCAGCTGCTCGGTCCGCTGGGAGTCGTTGTTCGCTTCGAGGAAGCCCCCCGAGCGGTCCGCGCCGCGGACGAACAGCAGCGTCGGCTTCTCTGGCTCGGGCGGGAACTCGCCGATCAGCTCGATGCCGCTCACTTTCGCGTTGTTCATTTCGGTGAGGAAGTCGACACGGATCGCGCCGCCGGCGTCGGCGGTCGTGGTGAACTCCTCGATCACCGCCAGGTCAGCGCCGCCCGCCTCGACGAAGACGTCGTAGTCGTTGAGCACCTGCGTGTTGTTGACCAGCACGTCGAAGCTGCGTTTGCCCGCCTCGCTCCAGAAGATCTCGGCGAAGTGCAATCGCAGGTCGTAGGTCTCGCCCGGCGTCAGCCCCGTGAAGTCGTAGCGGAAGTCGCTGCCGCTCTGCCCGGTTCGTTCCGACTGGTAGACCGCCGCCGGCGCCGGATCGACGGCGCCCGCCACGTTGATCGTGTCCGAGGTGCTGAATTGTCCGCCGCCCGTGAAGAAGTCGTCGGCCTGGTACGCCCCCTGAGGCCCCCCGCCCGCGTTGAGCGCCAGGGTCGCCAGGACGCGGCGTGGTTCGAGGGGTTCGAATCGGCAGGTGGCGGAACGTCTTGTCATGGTGGCGTCGGTTACGGAGGAGAGGGCCGCTCACCCATCGTAACCCGATTCCGGATGTCGGTGGCCACTTCCTATGGTGATCCGATCTTCAAGACGACCCGCCGAGCGGCTTCAGAAACTCCAGGTGATGTTGTGCGTGCACCGTCATCATCTCTCGCCAGCGATCGACGGTGACCGAGGTAGCTAGCGGGTAGGTGTGGGTGAGCGCTGGGCAGTCGCGGGCCTCATGCAGCGTGTCGAGGCATCGCTCGATCGAACCGGAATCGTCGGCGTCCAGTGGCTTGGGCACGAGCTGCGGCAGCGTCGGGATGCCGCTCAGACCGTGGACGATCCGCGACGCGAAGAGCCAGAACACGAAGTTGCCGACCGTCGCTCGCAGCACCCAGGGCAGCGGTTTCATGGCGCCATCGAGCTCGATCCGCACCGTTTCTGTCAGATGCTCGCACACCTGCGACAAGTTCCACTCGCCGCCTTGGGCGTACTTGTTGTCGCGGAGATCGGTGATCTCTCGGATCACCTCGTCGAGCGACCGGAGTTCGATGCGACGGAGTTTTGGCATGTTGCTGGCCAACAAGCAGGACCGAAGGGATGACTCTCCGATCATCGGCAGCCTGCCTGCATTCGGCCACGCGGCAAAACGTCACGCGGTTATGAGGCGACGCCCGACGCCCCGTGGCGGAGCAGCCAGGGCCCACAACGCGGCGAGTGACACGAGGCCGGCCGTCGTTGGTTCCGGGACCGTCACCGGAAGCGAAACGAGTGCGTCACGCCAGACCGTGTAGTCCGCGGCGTCGACGCGACCGTCGCCGTTGGCGTCGGCGGCGAGGCTCGGCGTCTGGCCGAGCGCGGCGTTGAACGCCACGCCGTAGTCGTCACGCCAGGCGGTATAGTCCTCGGTGGCGAGCACCCCGTCGCGGTCGAAGTCGCCCGTGGGCAGCACGGCGCGGATCGCCGCCTCGCCGAGCAGGGCGTGCGCCTCGCGCGTCGGGTGGACGCCGTCCCAGAAGACGTAGCCCGGGGCGCCGTCGAGCGAGCCCCCCGAGGCGTCGCGCCCCGCTTGGCTCGTGTTCACGAATCCGAGCGTCCCCGCGTCACCGAGCAACTCGCTGAAGATCGTCTCGACATCGAGACGGTGGAGCGCGAGACCAGGATAAGACGCTTCGAGCTCATCGTAGACCTCAGCCAACTCGTCGTTGTATGTCGAGGCGAGGGCGCTGATGGCGTTGGCGGCCGGCGGGTTCGTATTGTACTCCGGCGTGAGCCCCAACAACGGCAAGTTGACGCCGAGAAGGTTCGTCACCCCGGCTGACGTTAAGCGCTCAAGCTGCGTCTGCACTTCGGCTGCTGGGATAGACGCATCGGTCTGGCCGCCGCGCAAGAAGTCGTTAGCGCCGATCCAAACAACGAACAATGCCTCCCGGTCGGGCGCCGCCCCGTCGAGGCGATCGAAGTAGGCGTCGATCTGTTCTACTAGCGAGTTCAGGAAGAGCCCCTCGAACCCGCCCGGCCCGTCGGTCTCCGCTCCGCCGTAAGCGAAGTTGTCGCCACCGACCCCGTCCCGGGTGAGCGTCCCCAGCCCAAGCCCTTCGGAGAGCCGTTCGGCGTAGACCGGCCCGTTGCTGAAGCGACCCTGGTAGTAGTTAGTCCCGGGGGCGACGCCGAGCGTCCAAGCATTGGTGTTCCCAAGGTCCGACAGGCTGTCGCCGAACACGAACAGGTCGCTGTACGGGCTGGCGTGGCAGGTGGTAGCGAGCAGTAGTAACGGGATGAAAGGCTTCACTGTGTGGGCCGCCGTGGTTGAGGGGGCCCGTAGCCTACCCCCGGCAGGTTGGAAGCGTCCAATCGGGGCGTGCTAGCGTGCCACCGCGCCGTCGATCGATCTGGTGCGCATGCGGCGAATCTGCGATGCAGCCAGCGCCGGTCCTTTTGTCTGCCCGCGGCGAAACGCTAGATGAGCAACGCCACCACCACCCGCCGATACGGACGCGATGTCCTCGCGCTAGCGGCCCGCTTTGCGCTGCGGGCGCGGCTGTGGCGTGGTTTGCCGTCGGACGAGTCCCGGCTCTCGCAGGGCGTGGTCCTGCCTCGCGATCGTGAAGGGGGCGCCAAGTACGACCAGCGGGAGAGTGAGAACCTGCTCGCGCTGTTCAGCCAGATCGCCTCAGAGCCAGTCGGCCAGATCACCCCCAAGACGCTCTGCCAGTTCCACCACCGCCTGTTGGCAGGAACGGGCGTTGCCGAGGCGGCCGTCGGTCGTTTCCGCCGCGCTGAGGTTCGCGTTGGCCAGCGGCGGGGCGCCGACGCCGAAGCCGCTCCCGGTATGGTCGCCGCGCTGCTGCGCTGGGCGGACGAGCCCTCGCAAGAGCCGATCGCCTCGCTCCCGATCGCCAGCGCCCTGATCAAGGCGATCACCGTTCACACCGAGTTGCTGGAGATCCACCCCTTCGCCGAGGGCAACGGCCGCGTCGCGCGGGCGGTCGAGTTCGCGATGCTGATCCGCGCCGGGGTCCCCGCCGATCTGGCGCACGAGCTGCACAACTTCTACAACGAAGATCGCTCGCTCTATATCGCGAAGCTCCGCGAGACCGAACTCGGCGACCGCGACGCCTTCCTGCGTTACGCCCTCACCGGGCTCAATCGTCGGCTTGAGAAACGCCTGAGTATCGACCCGCGCAGCCTGACGCGGCGTCAGATGTTGCGTGTCGGTTTCACGCTCGTCGAGCTGGTGGTCGTGATCATGATCCTCGGCATCCTCGCCGGTGTCGCGGCGCCGAAGCTGTTGAACGTGGGCGCTACCGCGGAAGACTCGGCGGAGAAGACCCTCGTGCGCAACATCCAAGACGGCATCGAGCTGTACTACCTCGAACGCTTGAGCGAGGGGGCGCCCGAGTTCCCAGATTTCCTGGATGACATCAGCGACACCGCGGTCTGCAGCGCCGGCACGCCCTGCTTCGACCGGGTGCTGAAACGGGGCGTCCGCGATGGCCGCTGGCAGAAGACCGCGGAGAACGAGTACCAAGCCCCCTCCGGCACGGTGTATGACTACAACCCGGCGACCGGCGAGTTCAAATAGAGCTGACGCATTGCGTCACGCGATCAGACCGGGCCGGGGAGTCCGGTCGGGGAACTCGACCGGCGGCAGCCCGGCGGCTCGACGCCAAGTGCTGATCTGACCGAGGTGCATCCCCTCGTGGAAGAGCAACAGGTCGGGCAGCAAGAACTCGACCGTCGGGTACATCTCGGCCCAACGCGGCAGGCTCGGCGGCTGCGTGAAGGCCTCAGGCGGAGCGTTCAAGATCGCCTGGGCAACTGCCTCATGGCCCGCCTCGAAACGCTCGACCATCTCTCGCTTGCTGCCGTACGGGTCGATCGAATCGATCGGCCCCTCGCCGCGGAAGCCGAAGAGTCGGTCGTCCGCCGGGTCGTCGAACGCCTCGCCCGCGAGCAGCTTCACGGTGATCGGGTGATACAGCGACACGTGCCCAAGGATCCACGCCGGGTGGTTCATCGGCGTTGTCGAGGAAGCGGCGCCCGGCCGCGTGACGAACTGCTCGTCCGTCACCTCGTCCAGCAGGGCGAGGGCGTAGCGGAGCTGGTTGTCCCAGCCGTAGACGAACGAGGCGGGCGTGAACATGCGGGGTGGTTCTTTGAGGTCATGGGACGGAGCTGAGGAGGGACACGATTCCCTCCGTAGGGGTTCGTGCCTCGTGCCTAAGAATCGCTGTCGAAGCACGCCTCGGCGATCGCCGCGATGTGGCGGTGGTCGGTCCCGCAGCAGCCCCCCAGCACCGTGACCGCGGGCAGCCGATCGACCAAGTCACGGATCCGTCCGCCCAGGTCGGCCGGGTCGCCCTCGTCGAGTTCCGTGGCCTCGTCGAGTTCGGCGTGGCTCAGTGTTGAGGCGTTCGCGCGCAAGCCGCGGAGGCGACCGATCCACGGCGCGTCCGGGTCGATCGCGTCGGCGAAGTGTGTCGGGTGGGCGCAGTTGATCAGGTAGTAAGCGGGCGAGCCACCGGTCGCCTCCTCGACCTGCTGGATCGCCTCGCCGAGCTGCTGGCCGGTCGGCAACCGCCCGTCGGTCTCCAGGGTGAACGACAGGGCCGCCGGGATGCCCGCCGTCGACGCCGCGCGGGCGAGGCCGATCGCCTCGTCAGCGTAGTTGAGCGTGAAGACCGTGATCAGGTCGGCCCCCGCGCCGGCGATCGCCTCCACTTGGGGGCGGTGGTATTCGGCCGCTTCGTCGGGCGTCATCAGCTGCCCGGGCACGTAGCCGTCGCCACGCGGGCCGACGCTGCCGCTGACCGGCATCGGGATGTCGCCCTCTTGGGCGTCACGGTACGCGGTCAGGAAGTCGATCGCTTGCCGGTTGACGCCGGCGGTCGCGTCGCGTGAGCCATCGATCTTCTCGACCCAATCGGGATTGGCCCGCCAGGTGGTCGAGCCGATCTCGAGCCCCACGCTGTGGCGTTTCGCGAGCGCGACGAACGTGTCGAAGTACCGCGTGATCAACTCACGACCCGCCTCGTCTCTTAGAACGGGGTACGAAGCGAAGTGGGGCAGGTCGATCCCCTCCTGGAAAACCAGCACAGTCTCCATCCCGCCGTCGGTGAGGACAGGTTGGCCGTTCAGCTGCGGCAGCGCGTGGCGGTAGCGGGGCATGGCTCGGCTCTCGTGTTCCGGTGAGTGAAGAGAGACCCCTGCTAAGGCGGAGAAGTCACCGGATGTTACCGAGAAACCGTCGGCTTTGGCCAGTATCTACCGAAGAACGCTACCGTGTAAACAACGGCGAGCCCACGACGTGAGTCGTGGGTGGGCCTCACGCAAAAGCGCGAAGGCGCAGAGCAGCGAGGCAAGCCGCTAGCATCAACCAAGCGGTTGTTGGCTCGGGGATGGGGGCGGCATCGCGGTAGAGCCAGTATCCGCTGATAGGTGTAGGACTCGCTGCAATGCTCACTCTGTCGATGAGCAGGAATGAGAATAGCTTTCTTCCGTCTTCGACAAGACCCCTACCAGCCAAAGCTACGCTTCTTCGGTCAAGCCCATCGACGGTGCCATCGAACGCCGTGCGGCCATAGCTGAGTAAAAACGAGTTACCAACTAGATCGACGACAGCGGTGGCACCGATCGCTGCGAGCAACTCATGATCACCGGAGTATTCCGCGAGCGGCAAAGCTGAAACGCTAGCGAAAACGATCTGAAGATTGTTAGTGCCGCCCGAGATGAGTTCCCAAGGGGCGTTAAGCCCAGTGGCGAAGCTGTGGACATCGCTATTGGTCGCCCATTGAAATCCAGATAGGTCACCATCCCTGCCCAGTCTGGATAGGACAGTGTTGTCAGACTCACTCTCTGTCACACTGAAATCCAACCACTCTCGTTGATTCACGTCATCGTAAGTCAGCAGCCCATCCCCCGGCTCAAACAGGTCACGCGAGACAACGCCCGCCGTGGCGGGACAGTTCAGGTAAAGAGATAGCAGCAGAGCGAGATGACGCACGTGCGAGTCCTTCCGAGATGGGTGCTACGATCGCGCGGAATCGTAGCTGACAGAAGGTGGTTGGCGCCACGCCAGCTTTGAGTCTTTGCGTCTCTGCGTGAGGCCTTTTTCGCTGGCCAGCCCATAGGGCGCTGCGGGCCGGTCCCGGAGCTTACGCAACCGGGCTAGCCGCCTGGCGGTTGACGATCCGGGGCGAGGCCTCACGCCCCCTTCTTTGGCCGCGGCACCTTCGCCTTCTTCTTCCCCCCGCGGCGGCCCTTCTTGGTGGCGGACTTCTTCAGGTCCGCCTCGACCGCTTTGACGCTCATGCCGATGCTCTCGCGCATCTTCTCGATGCGGTCGCGGAGGATGGCCGCCCGCTCGAACTCCATCTGATCGGCGGCGTCGTACATCTCCTTTTCGAGCTCGTTGAGGTACTCCTGCGTGACGTACTGCGTCTCGTCGGTATTGCCCACGGCGGCGTTCGCGCGGGCGTGCGCGTCGGCGTCGGCCTCGATGCCGCGGCGGATCGCCTTCTTGATCGTTGTTGGCGTGATGCCGTGCTCTTTGTTGTACTCTTCTTGCAGCTTGCGGCGGCGGTCGGTTTCGTCCATGGCGCGCTGCATGCTCTTGGTGACCTTGTCGGCGTAGAGGATCACCTTGCTGTTCACGTTGCGCGCGGCGCGGCCGATCGTCTGCATGAGGGAGGTCTCGCTCCGCAGGAAGCCCTCTTTGTCGGCGTCGAGGATGGCGACCAGTGACACCTCGGGCAGGTCGAGCCCCTCACGCAGCAGGTTGACGCCGACCAGGCACTCAAACTTGCCGAGGCGCAGGTCGCGGAGCAGCTCGACTCGCTCGAAGGCGTCGAGCTCCGAGTGGAGCCACTTGCACTGCACGCCCTTGTCGGTGAGGAAGCTGCTGAGGTCTTCCGCGAGCCGTTTGGTGAGCGTCGTCACCAGGACGCGTTCTTGCTTGGCGGCCCGCTCCTTGATCTGCTCCAGCAGGTGCGGCACCTGCCCTCGGGCCGGCGAGAGCTCGATCACCGGGTCGAGCAGCCCGGTCGGGCGCACGATCTGCTCGACCACCTCGCCGCCGCACTGCTCCAGCTCGTAGTCCGCCGGCGTGGCGCTGACGTAGACGCACTGCTTGATCCGTTCGCGCCACTCCTCGAACTTCAGCGGCCGGTTGTCCAGCGCGCTGGGCAGACGGAAACCGTGCTCGACGAGCGTCGTCTTCCGCGCCCGGTCGCCGTTGTACATGGCGCCGACCTGGCTGACGGTCGCGTGGCTCTCGTCGACGAACAGCAGGTAGTCGTCCGGGAAGAAGTCGAACAGCGTGTTCGGCGGGTCACCCGGCTTCTTGCCGGAGAGGGGCGCCGAGTAGTTCTCGATGCCCGGGCAGTAGCCCATCTCGAGCATCATCTCGATGTCGTACCGCGTGCGGGCGGAGAGGCGTTGCGCTTCGAGGAGCTTGCCCTCTTCCTTGAAGTACTCCAGCCGGCCGGAGAGTTCGAGCTTGATCTTATCGATGGCCGACTCGATGCGTTCCTCGGGAAGCACGAAGTGCTTCGCCGGGTAGATGTAGACCTCCTGCAGCTGGTCGACCGCCTGCCCGCTGGTCGGGTTGATGATGGAGAGTTTCTCGACCTCGTCCCCCCAGAACTCGATCCGGTAGGCGAACTCCTCGTACGCGGGCCAGATCTCAACCGAGTCGCCGCGGACGCGGAACTTGCCCCGCTCCGGGTCCATGTCGTTGCGGTCGTACTGGATGTCGATCAGCTTTGCTAAGACCTCGTCGCGGTCGACGACGTCGCCCACGGCGAGGCCGACCATCATCTCCTTGTAGTCCTCGGGCGAGCCGAGGCCGTAGATGCAGCTGACGCTCGCGACGACGATCACGTCCCGCCGGCTGACGAGGCTGCTGGTGGTCGCCAGCCGCATGCGGTCGATCTCCTCGTTGATCGAGGCGTCCTTCTCGATGTAGATGTCGCGCTGCGGGATGTACGCCTCGGGTTGGTAGTAGTCGTAGTAGCTGACGAAGTAGCTGACGGCGTTGTTGGGGAAGAACTCCTTGAACTCGCTGTAGAGTTGGGCGGCGAGGGTCTTGTTGTGCGAGAGGACGAGCGCCGGGCGTTGCAGCTGCTGGATGACGTTCGCCATGGTGAACGTCTTGCCGCTGCCCGTGACGCCCATCAGCGTCTGCTCGTGCTTGCCCGTCTTGAGCCCCTCGACCAGGGCCTTGATCGCCGCCGGCTGGTCGCCCGCGGGCTGGAAATCGCTGGTGAGATCGAACTTGGGCACAGCGCGGCGGGGGGTGCGCAGGAGGCGGCGGGGCGAATCCACCAATTGGACCGCAATCGGGCGGCAACGTGAACCACTGGCGGCGGCTATACTGGGCGGCCCCGGGCTCCTCACCACGACGGATAACGTCCGTATGAAGCGGTTCACCTTCCGAGAACGCCAGCCGGCCGCCGTGATTCTTGGCTTGCTGGTGCTCGCCGGTAGCACCCTGGCTGAGACGCCGGCACGTCCGCTCGTGCTGTGGTACGACCGCCCCGCGGCGGTGTGGACCGAGGCGCTGCCGGTCGGAAACGGGCGACTCGGCGGGATGGTCTTCGGTGGGCGTCGCGACGCCTCAACGGACCAAGGCTTCAGCCTGGATGAGCGCCTGCAGTTCAACGAGGACACGTTCTGGACGGGCGGGCCGTACGATCCGAGTCGCGAGGGCGCGTGGAAGCACCTCGACGAGGCGCGCCGGCTGATCTTCGCCGGCAAGCTGGTCGAGGCGCACCAGCTGATCGATCGGGAGATGATCGCGTCACCCCGGCGACAGCAGTCGTACCAACCGGTCGCCGACCTGCGGCTCGACTTCGCCGAGCCCTCCGAAGGCGCGGTGACGCAGTACCGTCGCGAGCTGGACCTCGACCGCGCTATCGCCACGACGACCTACCTGCTGGACGGCGTCGAGTACCGCCGGGAGGGGTTCTGCTCGGCGGTCGACCAAGTGCTGGTGGTGCGTCTGACGGCCAGCCGGCCCGGCACGTTGTCGTTCGACGCCGCCTTCCAGACGCCGCACGCGAAGCGAGAGGTCGAAGCCGCCGGCACGAACGGCATCGCGATCACGGTGAAGCCAAAGAACGGCGCCATGCGTTGCTACACACAGATGCGCGTTCTCACCGATGGCGGCGGTTTGGAGATTGAGGGGGACCAAGTCGCGGTCAAGGACGCCGACGCGGTCACGATCGTGCTGGCGGCGGGGACTAACTTCATCGACTACCAGGATACGTCCGGTGAGCCGGAGCCGGTCGTGGAGCAGCGGGTCATTCGAGCGGCCGCGAAGGGGTACGAGCGGCTGCTGAGCGATCACCTGGCCGATTACCGCGAATGGTTCCGCCGAGTCGATCTCGATCTGGGCGTCACGCAGGCGGTGGACCAGCCGACCGACCAACGCCTCAAAGCGTTCGCCAAGCAAGACGACCCACAGCTCGTCGAGCTGTTCTTTCAGTACGGGCGTTACCTGCTGATCTCCTCGTCCCGGCCCGGCTGCCAGCCGGCCAACTTGCAAGGCCTGTGGAACGATCTGGTCTCGCCGCCGTGGAACTCGAAGTACACGTGCAACATCAACGCGGAGATGAACTACTGGCCCGCCGAGTCGCTTGGTCTTTCGGAGTGCCACGAGCCGCTCTTGAAGCTCATTGAGGAATTGGCCGAGTCGGGCCAGCGCACCGCGAAGAACCACTACAACGCGCCGGGGTGGGTGCTCCACCACAACACCGATCTCTGGCGGGCGACCGCTCCGGTCGATGGGCCGGCGTGGGGCATGTGGCCGACCGGGGGGGCCTGGCTCTGCCAGCACCTCTGGTACCGTTACGAGTACTCCGGTGACGAGGCGTTCCTCCGCCGGGCGTACCCGATCATGAAAGGGGCAGCGGAGTTCTTGCTCGCGACGCTGGCCGAAGACCCCAACACCGGGTTCCTGGTGACCTGCCCGTCGATCTCGCCCGAGAACCGGCGCCTGCGCCACCCGGACGTGAAGAGCGGCGTCTCGATCTGCGCCGGTCCAACGATGGACATCCAACTCCTCAACGACCTGTTCGATCATTGCCGCGAGGCGGCTGGCCTGTTGGGAGTGGATGAGGAGTTCAGCGAACGCCTGGGAGCCGCGCAAGAACGTTTCCCGCCGATGCGGGTCGGGTCCGCGGGCCAGCTCCAGGAATGGCAGGACGACCACGACCTGAAAATCCCCGAGCCGCAGCACCGCCACGTTTCGCACCTGTACGGCCTCTACCCCAGCGACCAGATCACCGCCGACACGACGCCCGAGTTGTTCGCCGCCGCCCGGCGGAGCCTCGAACTGCGGGGCGACGGCGGGACCGGTTGGGCGAAGGCTTGGAAGATCAACCTGTGGGCCCATCTGCGCGAAGGGGACCACGCTTACAAGCTGGTCGAGAGCCTGCTCACCACAGGGACCTACCCCAACCTCTTCGACGCGCACCCGCCGTTCCAGATCGACGGCAACTTCGGCGGGGCGAACGGCGTCGCGGAGATGCTCGTCCAGTCCTACGCCGCCATCGACTCGGGCAGCGTTGTCGGACGCGTCCATCTGCTTCCCGCTTTGCCATCGCGTTGGCCAAAGGGCCGCGTGACGGGCCTGCGGACGCGTGGCGGCCTGCGAATCGAACTCTCTTGGAACAACGGTGAACTCGAATCGATGGAGGTCGCCGCGCCCGACCGCGACGTGCGGGCCCGATTGATCTACCGCGGCGTGACGCTTGAGGTCGAGTTGCCAAGTGGCGGCCATCGCCGGTTGACTCTCGGCGACTTCGAGCCCTCTTGACCGCCGAGCCACAGTGAACGTTGCCGATCGCCGACAGGATCATCACGGGCCGCGGCAAGAAGTTCGCGAACCCGGATCGGAAGACAAAGCTTCAGCCGCTCGGGTCGAGGCGATCGGAATCGCCCGCCACCTGGGCGTCTTCCGGCAGGGGCAGCAGGTAACGCCGCATCCCTTCGAGCTTGCGGGGGCCGAGGCCGTGAACCCGCTCGAGCTGGTCGAGCGTGCGGTACTCGCCCTCGACGTCGCGGGATTCGATGATCCGCTGGGCGATCGTCGGGCCGACGCCGGGCAGTTGGGCCAACTCCGGCCACTGTGCCTCATTCACATCGACCAGGAACCGATAGTCGAGCGGCGGGGCGTTGTCGATTTCAACCAGTCCGCCCGTGAAGCCTCCCGCGCGGGCCCACCAGAGCGCAGCACCGGCGAGCGCCACCGCCACGAGGGCGGCGAGGACCGCTTGGTCGGCTCGGCGGATCAGGGGGTTAGACACCCGCCCAGCATAATCACCGCAGGCCGAAGCAGGCGATCTCGAGCGGCGCCAGTTCGTTGACCACCTCCAGCGGCGTCGCGGGCCGGCGGAGCGGGTCCTTCGCCAGCAGCCGGTGCACCAGTGAAGCGACCCCCTTGGGCGTGCCGGGCGCCGTGGAGCGCAAGCACTCGGGGCGCTCGGTCCGGTGCTGCTCGATCAGCGCGGCGGGCGTGTCGCCGTCGTGCGGCGGGCGGCCCGCGATCAGCTCGTAGAGCGTCGCGCCGAGGCTGTAGAGGTCGCTGCGCGTGTCGACCGCGATCGCCGAAGTCATCCGCTCCGGCGCGAGGTAGCGGAGCGTGCCGACTACGGGTCGCTCGGCCCACGAGTGTGTCTCGCGGGGCGACTGGCAGAAGCCGAGGTCGATGAGCGTGGTGTGGCCGTCGGGGCCGACGATCAGGTTGGCCGGCTTCACGTCGCCGTGGATCATGCCGGTCGAGGCGTGCAAAGCGTGGAGCGCCTGGGCCGCTTGGCGGGCAATCCAGAGGGCGACCGGCAGGGCGGGGCGGGCGTCGCTCGCCAGCAGCTCCGCGGCCGTTTGGCCCTCAAGACGTGGGGTGACCGTGTAGTACGGCGGCGCCGTCACGCCCGCCGACAGCACCGGCGCCAGGTGCGGGGAGCTCACGCGCTGCCCGACCCACGCCTCGCGGCGCTGCATCTCGATCGCGGCCGGGTCGCTCCACCATTCCTTCTTCAGCGCCTTCACGGCGTACGAAGCGGCGGCGCCCTCGGCCTCGGCCGGTTTGGCGAGGTAGACGCGCGTCATCGCGCCCTCGCCCAGGATGCGCAACAGCTGCCACGGGCCGAGCCGGCCCAAGACCTTACGCGGCGATTGCCGCTTGCGCCCCAGCCGGGGCGGTGTTTCGGTGGCGCGATCCATCGTCGCCATAACTTCCCACTCGACTCGCGAAGAAAAGCGGTCGGTCCCCCCTGGGATAGACCGTACCGGTTAGGTCGGCAGATTCGGCGAGCGAGTTGATCGTGATTTATCGAGGGAGCGACCGAATCGCTAGCATCGCCCATGGCGACTAACCGCCGACGACACGGGCCCAGAGGGTGCGTGCTTCGGTCTCGTCTTCGATCCCGCCGAGGATCGCCCGGCCGTCGGCGAAGAGGGTGACGTCGTGTCCTTCGTAGACCAGCCGTAGCAGATAGGCGTTGCCGGTCACCTCGCCGAGCGGCGCCAGCTTCGCGCGCATCGCCGGCAGGTCGATCGGCGGCGAGCCCTCCGGCGGGCTGAGCTGCACCGACCCGCGCCCGCACAGGACAACCGCCCGGGTGCCGCGTCCCCCTTCGAGCCATTCGAAGCGGCGCTCGCCGCAGACCCGGCAGGCGGGGTCGCGGGCGACCTGCAGGCGGCGCCAGCGTCCGCTCCAGAGGTCGGCGACCGTGAGCCCCGTGGCGAGGGCGTCCTCGGCGCCGGCGAGCAGCTTGAGCGCCTCCATCGCCTGCAGCGAGGCGACCACGTTCACCGCCGGGCCGAGCACGCCGGCGGAGTCGCACGTCTCGGTCTGGCCCGGCGCGGGGGGCTCGGGCATCAGGCAGGCGAGGCAGGCGGTCTCGCCGGGGACGATCGGCATGACGCGCCCCTCGGCGCCAATCACCCCGCCGTAGACCCAGGGGACCGACTCGCGCACCGCGTAGTCGTTCAACAGCAGGCGGGTCTCGAAGTTGTCGGTCCCGTCGAGCAGCAGGTCGTGCCCCGCCGCCAGCTCGGGCAGGTTCGCCGCGGTCACGTCGGCCACCACGGGCGTGACCTCGACGCCCGAGTTGATCGCTCGAAGATGTGACGCGGCGGCGATCGCCTTGGGCAATCGCTCGGCGACGTCGGACTCTTGGAACAGGACCTGGCGTTGCAGGTTCGACTCCTCAAGGAAGTCGCGATCGACAAGCGTCACCCGCCCCACGCCCGCGCGGACCAGCGTGTTGGCGAGCACCGAGCCGAGCGCCCCGCAGCCGCACAGCAGAACGCGACTCGCCAGCAGCTTCCGCTGACCCGCTTCGCCGATCGGGGCGAAGCGGGTTTGCTTGGCGTAGCGGGATAACGGGTCGGTCGACATGGCGGTAGTTTCCCTCCCCTTGGGGGGAGGGTTAGGGTGGGGGGGAGTGGGTACGCGGGTCGCCCCCACCCCGGCCCTCCCCCCACGGGGGAGGGAGTCTTGAGCGAACTCAATCATCTTCCATCGCGGCTTCTTCCGCTTCGAGGGCCGCCATCGCCACCTCGCGACGGGCGAAGGCTTCCGCCAGGACGCGCCCGGTGAGCGACGCCTCGCAAGCGGCGACCTGCTCGGGTGTCCCCTGCGCAACGACCGAGCCCCCCTCGTCCGCGGCGCCGGGGCCGAGGTCGATGAGCCAGTCGGCGGCCATCATCATCGGCACGTTGTGCTCGATGACGACCAGCGTGTGCCCCACGTCCACGAGCGCGTTGAAGCAATCGATCAGCTGTTCGACGTCGGAGAAGTGCAGGCCGGTCGTCGGCTCGTCGAGCAGGAAGAGCGTCCGCCCCGACGACTTGACCGAGAGCCTCCCCGCGAGCTTCAGCCGCTGCGCTTCGCCCCCCGACAGGGTGCTGGCGGGTTGGCCGAGCTGCAGGTAGTCGAGGCCGACGTCGATCAGCGGGCGGAGCCGTTGCTGGACCTTCGTCTCGCCGCGGAAGAAGCGGAGCGCTTCGTGGACGGTCATCTCCAGCACTTCGGCGATGTTGCGGTCGCGGTAGCCGACGTCGAGCACCTCGCCGCGGAAACGCCGGCCGTCGCACTCGCGGCAGCGCATCGTCACGTCGGCGAGGAACTGCATGTCGATCTCGACGTGCCCCGCGCCCTGGCACGCCTCGCAGCGGCCGCCGTCGACGTTGAAACTGAAGTGGCTCGCCGTGAAGCCGCGGGCCTTCGCATCGGGCAGGCTGGCGAAGAGGGCCCGGATCGGGTCCATCGCCTTCACGTAGGTGACCGGGTTCGAGCGGGGCGAGCGGCTGATCGGCGTCTGATCGACCAGCACCACGTCGTCCAGCTGTTTCCAGCCGAGCAGGTCGTCGTAGGGCAGGGGGCGGTCCGCCTCGTGGCGGGGTTCGCTCGTGGCGCCGTCGTGCAGGCGCTCTTCGAGAGCCGGGAACAGGGTCCGCCGGACGAGGCTGCTCTTGCCCGCGCCGCTCACGCCGGTGACGACCGTCAGCACGCCGAGCGGGAACTCGACATCGACGCCCTCCGCTTCGTCCGCGCCGAGGTTCGCCCCGCGGGCGCCCATGACGGTCAGCTTGCCCTGGCCGGTGGGCCGTCGGTCCTCGGCGGAGCGGAAGATCATCCGGCGGCCCGCGAGCCAGTCGCCGGTCCGGCTGGTCGGCTCATCCGTCAAACCCGTGGGCGCTCCTTCGTACGCGACCTGTCCCCCCTCGACCCCGGCCAACGGGCCGAACTCGACGGCGTGGTCCGCCGCGCGGATCGCCTCCTCTTCGTGCTCAACGACAACCAGGGTGTTGCCCCGGTCACGCAGCCGCCGCAAGGCGGTCACCAGCGGCTCGACATCGGTCGGGTGCAGTCCGGTTGAGGGCTCGTCGAGCACGTAGAGCATGTCGACTAGGTTTGAGCCGAGCGTCGTCGTCATGGCGACGCGCTGCGCCTCGCCCGTGCTGAGGGTGCGGAGCGTGCGGTCCAGTGTCAGGTAACCAACGCCGACTTGTTGCAGGTAGTCGAGCCGCGCCATCACGTCCTCCAGCACCGCCGCGGCGATCGCCGTATTCCCCTCCCCCATAGGGGGAGGGGCTAGGGGAGGGGGTACGCGTTCATCACTAAGAGACTGGTCCTGTACCTTCTCTGTAACTTTCGAGGAGCTAGGTGATGCGTCCGCAGCGGGAGGCGTCGGACCCTCCCCTAGCCCCTCCCTATGAGGGAGGGGGACGAGCGCTGCAAACCACTGAGAGGCCTCGCGCACTTCCAACCGGCAGAGGTCGGCGAAGCTCTTCCCGCCGACTCGTACCGCGAGGGCCTCCGGCTTGAGGCGATCGCCTTGGCACACGGGGCAGGGGCGGTACGAACGCCAGCGGCTGAGGAAGACCCGCAGGTGCATCTTGTACTTGCGCCGTTCGAGCCAAGCGATGAAGCCGTTCAGCCCGCCGAAGTCGCGCTCCGGCACGCCCTCGACGATCAGCCGGACCGTTTCGGGGGGCAGCTCGGCGTAGGGGATGTCGGGATCGACGCCGAAGTCCTCGGCGAGCGCGAGCAGCTCTTCGAGTTCGTGCTCGTACGCCGGGGTGCGCCACGGCGCGATCGCCCCCTGGCGGAGCGAGAGCGACTTGTCGGGGACCACGAGGTCCATGTCGGTCTCGACAACGCTGCCGAAGCCTTCGCACTCGGGGCAGGCGCCCAGCGGGCTGTTAAAGTTGAACAGCTGCGGCTCGGGCGTCGCGAACTCGCGTCGGCACCCGTTGCAACGCAGCCGCGTATCGAACGACAGTGTGCCCGGCCCGGCCTCCTCGTTCGCCGAGCCGTCGGCGGCAGCCGACGGAACCAGCACGACCAAGCAGGCTCCATCGCCACCGGCGAGCGCCGTCTCGATCGACTCCCCCAGCCGCGTCTCCTCGACGCGTCCCCCAACGAAGCGATCTACGACGACCGTGAGCGCATCCCCCACCTCCTCGCGCCGGACCAACTCGGCCAGCTCGGTCACCTCGCCATCGACCAGCGCGCGGACGTAGCCCGCCTCGACCAGCTCGGCGATTTGGTTGGCCGGGTGCTCGCCGAGGGCGACCTCGAAGCCGAGCATCGCTCGCTGCCCTTCGGGCAGGTCCTTGAGGGCGTCGACGATCGAGTCGACCGTGTCGCAGCGGACGGGGAGGTCGCAGTCGGGGCAGAGCACCCGCCCGGCGCGGGCGAAGAGCAGCCGCAGGTGGTCGGCGACCTCCGTCGCCGTGGCGACCGTGGCGCGGTTCGAGCGCGACCCGCCCGCCCGCGTCACCGCGATTGCGGGGGGGAGCCCGTCGATCCGCTCGCAGTCTGGCTTGTCGAGCTGTTCCAGGAATTGGCGTGTGTACGCGCTGAAGCTCTCGATGTAGCGCCGCTGACCCTCCGCGTAGAGCGTGTCGATCGCCATCGACGTCTTGCCGCTCCCCGAGGCGCCGCAGAAGACGATCAGGCGGTTTCGCGGCAGGTCGAGATCGACCTCTTTCAGGTTGTGCGTCCGCGCCCCCCGCACGGAGATGACGTCGGCGGGGGGGGGCGTTGGGGCGTCGGCGGGCATAGCGGGCGTGGCTGGCTCGGGTGCAGTCCCGTAACATACCGGGCTGCAACACCTCCCGCCAGCTGACGGGGACTGCCAGCAAGAAGCGCCAATGCCCGACCCCGCCGCCGAAATCGAGTCGCTCCGCCGCGAGATCCGCGAGCACGACCGCCGCTACTACGTCGACGCCGCGCCGACGATCAGCGACCGGGAGTACGACGCGAAGCTCGCCGAGCTTCGAAGCTGGGAGGAAAAACACCCCGATCTTGTCACGCCCGACAGCCCGACGCAGCGCGTCGGCGGCGAGCCGATCGAGGGCTTCCGCACGGTCGATCACGCCCGGCGGATGTACTCGATCGATAACTCGTACGACGAGGAAGACCTCACGAAATGGGCCCAGCGCTGCTTCGAAGCGGTCGACCCCGACCTGGCGACGATCGACGCGAGATTGGCCCGCCTCGAAACGAAGGAGGCCGAGTTCAAAGGCAAGCGGGACGCCGACTCGAAGAAGGGCCGCGAGGCGCTGGCGAGCGAGCGAGCGGCGGTCCTCCAAGAACGGATCCAGTACCTCGACTCCGCGGCCAAAGCGGGCTACCCCCTCCCGGGCGGCTACGCTGCCGAGCCGAAGATCGACGGGGTCGCCGCGAGCTTGCGCTATGAGAACGGCCGACTGGCCCTCGGCCTCACCCGCGGGGATGGCCAGCGAGGCGACGACATCACGCATAACCTGAGGACGCTCCGCAGCGTGCCGCTCCGGCTCGCGGGCGAAGCACGTGAGGTCTTCGAGGTCCGCGGCGAAGTCTTCATGCCGCGTGCCGAGTTCGACCGCGTGAACCGCGAGCAGGAGGCGGCCGGCGACGACCCCTTCGTGAATCCACGCAACGCCACCGCCGGCACGCTCAAGCAGCTCGACCCGCAGCGCGTCGCCGGGCGCGGTCTCCGGCTGACCGTCTACGGCATGGGCGAGATCGTCGGCGGTGAGGCGATCCACTCGCAGATCGAGCTGCTCGACGAGGCTCGCGACGCCGGCTTCGCCACGAATCCGCTCGCGCAGGACTGCGAGACGATCAAAGAGGTGCTCGACTACATCAACCGGTTCGAGCAAGAGAAGGAGTCGCTCGGCTACGGCGTCGATGGCGTGGTCGTCAAGGTGAACCGCTTCGACCTGCAGGAACGCCTCGGCTTCACCAGCCGCTCCCCGCGCTGGTGCATCGCCTACAAGTACGCGACCGAGCAGGCGGCGACCGAACTGCTGGACATCGAGTGGCAGATCGGCAAGTCGGGCAAGCTCACCCCCCGGGCGAAGATGGCGCCCGTCTTCGTGGCGGGCACGACGGTCCAGCACGCGACGCTGCACAACGTCGGCGAGCTGCGGCGTAAGGACGTGCGGATCGGCGACACGGTGATCGTTGAGAAGGCGGGCGAGATCATCCCGCAGGTGGTGCGCGTCGTCGACGCCGACCGCGCGGACCGCGCCGCTCCGCTCAAGCTCCCCACCGCCTGTCCAACCTGCGGCGCCGCGCTGGTCATGGAACTCGATAAGCGGTTCCTGACGCTTCTCGAACGGACCGAAGACCCGTTCGAGGCCGCCAAGCAGCTCGCCGAGAAAGAGGGGTCGGCGTTCGATCCCAATCTGACGAAGGAGCAACTCTACGAGCTCCAGGAGTCGGGGCGTTACTGCCCCAACCCGAGCTGCCCCGCCCAGCTCAAGGAACGACTCATCCACTTCGCGGCGCGGGGGCAGCTGGACATCGACGGTCTCGGGGAGAAGGTGGTCGAGCAACTGCTCGAGGCAGGCCTCGTCACTTCTTACGGCGATCTCTACCGGCTCCACACGAAGCGCGACGCGCTGCTCGCTCTGGAGAGGATGGGTAAAAAGAAGGCGGACAACTTGCTCGCCGGGATCGAGGCCTCGAAGGACCGCGGCCTGGCTCGCGTCCTCGCGTCGCTCGGCATCCGCCACGTCGGCTCGACCGCCTCGCGCGTGCTTGCGACCCACTACGGTTCGCTCGACGCCTTGCGTGAGGCGGGCGTCGCCGACCTCGAATCTTTCCAAGTCAACCGCGAGGAGTCGGGCATCGGCCCCGAGATCGCCCGCTCGCTGCACGAGTACCTCCACAGCGAGACCGGCAAAGCCGTCTTCGATGACCTTGCTCAAGAAGGCCTGATCCTCCAAGAGGATTCTCAGTCGGTGGCGGAAGCCGCCGGAGCGCTGGCCGGCAAGACCCTCGTCGTCACCGGTACGTTAGAGCGCCGCTCCCGCGGCGAGGCCCAAGAGCTGATCCGGCAGCACGGCGGCAAGGCGGCTAGCAGCGTCAGCAAGACGACCGACTACCTCGTCGCGGGCGAGAAGGCGGGCAGCAAGCTCGCCAAGGCGGAGAAGCTCGGCGTGCCGGTGCTGTCCGAGGAGGCGTTCGAACAAATGCTAGGCATCAACGGGAGTGACGGATGACCGCAGCTTTCAGCGAGATCACTTGGGACGAGCGGCTGCTCAGCGACGCGCGCGCGCTGGTGCGGCTGGCGCTCCGCGAAGACCTCGACGACGCGGGCGACTTAACCAGCCTGTCGGTCGTCGGCGCCGAGCGTCGGGGCGCGGCGGCGATCGTCTCGCGCGAGGCGGGCGTGCTTGCCGGCGTGGGCATCCCCACGCTCGTGCTCGAAGAGGCCGGGGCCGACGCCGTTTGGCGCCCCACCAGGGAGGATGGCCAGCCCCTCTCGCCGGGCGACGAAGTCGGCGTGCTGGAAGGCGTTGCCCGCGATCTGCTGCGCTGCGAGCGGGTGACGCTCAACCTGATGTCGCGGCTGTGCGGCGTCGCCACGCTGACGCGGCGCTACGTCGAGGCGGTCGCCGACACCGTCGCCAAGGTTTACGACACCCGCAAGACCACGCCCGGCTGGCGCCTGCTGGAGAAGTACGCCGTCCACTGCGGCGGCGGGTGCAACCACCGGACCGGTCTCTACGACGCCGTGATGATCAAGGACAACCACCTGGCGTTGGCCGACGAGGTCGGCCTGACCCCCGGGGGGGCGGTGCGGCTGGCTCGCAAGAAGGAGCCTGGAGTCGTAATCGAGGTTGAAGTCGACTCACTCGACCAGCTGCGCGACGCCCTGCCCGCGGGACCGGATATCGTGCTCCTCGACAACATGTCGAACGACCAACTCCGCGAAGCGATCCGCCTGCGGGACGCGGCGGCCTCCTCCGTAGTGCTGGAGGCTTCGGGAGGGGTGCGGCTGGAGACGATCGGTCCGATCGCGGCGACCGGCGTCGATCGGATCAGCGTGGGGGCGTTGACCCACTCGGCGATCGGCCTGGATCTGGGCCTCGACTGGCGTCCCGGTGGGGGGGGATAGGCCGTTTTTTCGGGCCTTTTCCCGCTCCTTGGGGCGGATTCCTTACCGAATCGGAAAAGTCGTTGACACGTCCTCGATTTCGCTTACTCTAAGAATCTTGGCGGGAGAGATTCCGTCGTGACCCTTTGATTTGTTCCCCCGAAGCAGTTGGGAGTTGTCCTCGTGAGTGTCAATTCGGCGGCAGCGGAGTTATCCGTTGTTCGGCCATCGACATTCGCGAGACGATTCGCAAGCTCTCCCGCCCAGTTCTAGGGCACCGGGGTTTTCTGAATTGCTCCGCGTCACGGCCTGTTTTGTCGTACGCAGCGTTGTCCTTGGTCGAGCGGGTTTTCTTCCGCTGAACAACACGCTCTCGGTCTGCGCGCCTTAGTGGGATTCATTCCCGCCAAAGCTGCGCCCTGACCGGTTGCGGCGGCTCTCGTGTTCTCACGACGCCGCCGAGCGTTCTCTATCGCTGGTTGACACTCTCAGACCGCGACCGACCGCCTCGGGTCGAGCAGATCTTCTTGCTCCGTTTGACCCAACCCGTCTCGACGAAGGCTGGAGCCGCCGTTGAGACCAACCTTGAGGCCCACCAGATGAACCGCAAGATGAAGACCTGGATGCTCGCCGCGATCGCGGCCCTCTCCCCCGCCGCCGTGATGGCTCAGGGTGTGACGATCAACTTTAGCAGCTTGGAAGTGGTGCTCGCGGAGCCCGACAACAAGATGTCGATCATGAGCGCCTCTTGGGCTCCTTGGTCCACCCAGCTCAAAGAGTACAACATGCCGTTCATCGAGGTGCTGAACCCCGCAGACTCGCTGAACACGCTTGAGTCGTTCCAGATGTCGATCGGCGACACGAACTACAACTTCTCGAACGAGTACTACGGGAAGAACAAGACGAACTCGGCCCCGTTCCCCGCGGACGGCACCTGGGCGATCAAGGGTTACTCCACACCCGACATCGCCATCACGAGCTCGGTTCAGATCAACGGCGACCAGCTCCTCGTCAGCTTCGACGAAGGCCTGAAGCCGGGCGAGGTGGTCCGCTTCCAGGTGGACATCAACCCCGATGATCCCGATGACAGCAACCAAGCCGTGCTCGCGGACTACACGTCGGTCTTCTTCAACAACGAGGAAGAGGGCGAAGATCCGGTTCCCAACTCGGAGATCCGCATCGAGTACACCGACAGCGACCAATTCGCTTTGTTGACCCTCCCGGATGTTGGTCTCGACTTCGACCCCCAGAGCCCGCGTCCGTACACCGTGATGCAGCCGATCCCCACGTTCCCGGACGTGACGATCCCCGGCGTCCCCGAGCCGACCACCGCCTTGCTGGCGTCGCTGGCGATCGTCGCCGGCGCCTCGCGTCGCCGCGTCTGAGAAGAAACTCACGGGATGAGGCTGTCAGCCTCCTCCCGCACCGGTCCCGTCGTAGCGTGACGCAGGGTCAACAAGGCGCCACGTGACGGAGCAAGAGAAGAGCCCACTACCAGGGTTGGGAGTGGGCTCTTTTTATGCGCGCTCAGGTATCCTCACTAGCCTCGGCCCTTGGTGGGGGAATCGGGTTGGGACGATTTTCCCGGTGGCGCCAGCAATGCCTGTCTTCCGGATGCGGCGGCTCGATCGGGTCGTGCGAGTAAATGGGGAAATGCACGCAAGACGCGTTGCGCCGTGTCCGATGCTTGGGAAGGAGTTGGCGATGCTGTTGGCGTGGCTTCCGCGGGTGCGATGCGTAACGCCCCGGCGTGGTCGGTCTGGATCGACCCAGACACCAGACCGAACACGTACCGACGCCGATCGCCGGAGTGAAACTACCCAGGGGGGGAGACAGGATGTCTATCTTTATGCGGGGAGCGTGCGCGCTTCTCATCGGCGCCGCGATGAGCGGCACAGCGATCGCCCAGAACGTTCAGGGCGAAGGGGTTCAGACGCTTTTTGAGGGCGTCACCAACGAGTCGGGGGCCGTCGAGCTCACCGGCTGCAACTGCGACGTCGACTACGACACCTACGGTGGTTCGGCGTGCGAACTGGGCTGCGATACCGGCTGCTGCGATTCTGGCTGCGGCGGTGGCGGTCTTGGCGGCTGCCCGGGGCAGGTCTTCTTTGGAGCCGAGTGGCTCAACGTGCGGGCCGAGTTCAGCGAAGCGACTGCCTACCGCGAGTTGGACGCTCTTAACAGCACCGAGACCTTCCACCAGTTCAACATGAACTACGGGAGCTCCTACCGCTTGTACGGCGGCTACCGTCTGTGCGAGTGCGGCTGTGACATCACGTTCGCGTATACGAACTTCAACAGCGGTGGGGGCTTCGCTTCAGGGGAAGCCCAGGCCGGCACGACCACGATCACCGCGCCGTTTGAAGTGGACGCCGCTCCGGGAGACTCTCTGTACGGGAACTCGGAAGTCGATATCGACAACTACGACCTCGGCTTCTCGAAGACGATCCCGCTCGGCTGCCGTCTGCAGTGCGGCGGTTGTGGCGACTGCGCCGACTGCTGCGATCCGTGCGGCTGTGGCCCGGTCTGCCCGGCTTGGGACATCACTTGGAGCGGTGGCATCCGCTTCGCGAACGTGGACAGCACTCTGAACTACTACAACGTGCGTGGCCCCGCGAACACGGGTTCGCCCGCCCGTTCGGCGACCAGCCGAGTGGACTTCAACGGGGCCGGTCTCCGTTTCGGAATGCTTGGGCGTCACTACTTCGGCCGTCAGGGCTTGGTCAGCGCCTACATCAAGGGCGACATCTCATTGCTGCTTGGCGACGTTGACTACAGCGTCACGGGCAGCCAACAGTTGAACGATGTCACGTTCAGCAGCACCCAGGTTATTCCGGTCACTGAGATCGAAGCGGGCCTCACCGGCTACCTGACGTCGAACGTGACCGTGTCGGCGGGTTACCTGCTGTCGGCGTGGCACGATCTGGGCCACCGTGCCGAGTACGACTTCACGGCGATCACCACGCAGATCAACTCGATGGACGACGCCAACCTGATGACCCTTGATGGCTTGTTCATCCGAGCCGAAGCCGCCTTCTGATCGCCTTGAGCGAACGACCTGCTAGGCGGACCTGTCATCCCTAAACGACGAGGGCCCGTGCCGGAACCAGTTCCGGCACGGGCCTTTTTTCGTTGGTGCTCCCGCAATCCGACGACTGCCGCCACCGGCTGAGGGACAAGGTCTGTGCTCGGGATGCGAGGTCCGGGTCGGATGCTCAGACGTTCCAACCGTTTGGCTCAGCGCAGATCGAGTCAACCGAGAGCAGGGGCAGGCCGTGCCGAGCGAGGTCTTGGTATACCAAGCCGAGCCGGCCAGCAGAAAAACGCGCCGAGCGAGGTCTTGGCGTAGCCCAAGCCGAGCCGGCCAAATAACGTCAGCGCTTGGCGAGCGTCCGCTCGCGGCGGGCGCGACGCTGAGCGCGGAGCTTGGCGCGACGCTTCGTGGCGCTCGGCTTCTCGTAGAACTCGCGGATCCGCATCTCCTTCTTGATGCCGCTACGCTCGACGAGCTTGCGGAATCGACGCACGGCCTCTTGGGCCGTCTCTTTGTCGCGAAGGGTCAGCTTTACCACGTCGGCGCTCGCTTCTTAGGGTCGCGGGACGGGCGCTCATTCGCGGCCCGTCGGGATGGGGAGTTGTACGGTATTCGGCCGAAACTGGCCGCAGACCCGCAAGCATACCGCGGAGAGTGGGCCCCCGCTACCCGTTTTTGCTTTCACAAACGGGCTTCATCCGCAGCTCCACCCCAGCTTTCCCGACCCGAAAGCCCCGCAGGGTCCCGCTCATTAGGGGGCTGCTGGCGCCGATCCCTGCCCGCTTGGCCTCCGAATCGGGGTGACCCCGGGTCGATCTTCTCGGATGAGCGGCGGGGGAGGCCCCGCCCGATAGAGGGCCCCGAGGCCGTAGCGTTGCCGAAATCGCCAAATCTGCAGCACGATGCCGGATCTCGCGACGAGGATCGCCTCGCCGCGATCGATGAGCGGCAGCAGCGGCTCCTGGCCGATCTCGACCGTCTGAACGAGCGGGTCGAGAAGACCTTGCTCGACTTTGGCGGTGGCGGGGCCGAGGTGGCGAGCTAACGCCGGTCACTGCGAATCGAGCCAGCCCGACTTGCTGATCGCCCGCAACAGCCGCAGGCCGAGCAACCCGCTGAAGGCGAACGCGAGCACCCCGGGCGTCGAGACGCCGTACAGCGGCCAAACGTTGTGGCTCACCATGAGCGACCCGCCCAGGATCAGGGCGCAGGTCAGCAGGCCGAGCACCAGGCGGTTGACCGAGGGTTCGAGGCCGCGGTGATCGAGGTGAACCTCGAAGCGGCCCGATTGGAACTGCGTAAGGAGGTCACGCAGCCGCCGAGGCATCTCCTCCGCGAGTTGCTCGACTTCGCCCATCAGCCGGCGGGCCTTCTTCGCCTGCCGTTTCGGGTTGAGCCGCCGCAGCATCATCCGCCGCTGCATCGGGCCGAGCAGTTCCAGGAGAGAGAAGTCGGGCGAGAGCCGTTTCGAGGAGCCCTCGAGCAGCACCATCAAGCGGAGCAGCATCGCGAGCTGCGGCGAGAGCGTCACGTGGTGCTTGCGGACCAGGCGGAAGAGCTCGGTCAAGGCGCCCGCCAGATCGAAGCGGCTGACGTTCTGATGCCCGTAGCGATCGACGAAGTCGGTCACGTCGCTAAGGAAGGCGTCCTCGTCCAGGTCGCGGGGGCGTGTGCCGATCCGCAGCAACGCGGCGGAGAGCTCGGGGGGATCATCGGCGGCGATCGCGATCAGCACGTCCTCCAGGTCCTCGCGGAGCGCGTCGTTGATGCGGCCGACCATGCCGAAGTCGAGCAAGCCGAGCGCCCCGCTCGGCATCACCATCAGGTTGCCGGGGTGCGGATCGGCGTGGTAGAGGCCGTGCTCGAAGATCATCTCGAGGAAGACCTCGGCCCCGTGGCGGGCGACCTTCGCGCAGTCGACGCCGGGCGGGAGGCGTTCCGGGTCGTCGGAGAGCTTAACCCCGTCGAGCCACTGGATCGTGAGCACGCGTTCGGTCGTGACCTCGGAATACGGTTTGGGGATGACGACCCGTTCGTCGTTCGCGAACGCCTCGCGGAATTGGTCGAGCCGGCGGAGCTCGTCGCGGTAGTCGAGTTCGCGGCGGATCGAGCGCTGGAACTCTTGGGCGATGGCGTGGGGTCGGTACGGCGCCAGGTCGGGGATCCGCTCGGCCAGCTCGCCGAGGCCAACCAGGATGTCGGTATCGACCCGCACCAGCTCTTCAACGCCGGCCCGTCGTACCTTCACCGCGGCGTCCGATCCGTCGTGCAGCTTGGCGCGGTGCACCTGCCCGATCGACGCCGAAGCAACGGGGTTCAGGTCGAACTCGGCGTAGGCCTCTTTCAGCGAATGGCCCAGCTCGGATTCGACCGCTTGGCGGATCACCTCGGGCGGGTCGGGCTTGGTGTCGGATTGCAGTTTGCTCAGCTCCTCGGCGAACTCCACGCCCATCAGGTCGGGGCGAGTTGAGAGGACCTGGCCGAGCTTGATGAAGGTCGGCCCCAACTCCTCGAGCGCCAAGCGGAGGCGTTCCTCGCGGCGGATGGAGGAGGCCTTCGAGTCGCCGCGGCCGCGGATCAGCCGCGAGGCGATCGGCAGCTCGAAGCGGCTGAGCAGGTCGCCCAGGCCGTGCTTGCTGAGCACCGCGAGGATTTCACGCCACCGGTTGGCGTTGCGGTAGATTTGAGGGATCGAGGTGAGATTCATGGCGGGCGGTTCGCAGGCGGGCCCCGGCGCGGGTACGCTTTCCATCGTAGCTGGTCCGGGGCGTGGTCGCCTCGGGTGGGCCAGCGCCGATTGCCCTCGCAACCCGCAATGCCCATGCGATCCCTCTCAGCCTGCCTGATCGTCCTCGTTTCATTGGCCTCGACTCGGGCCGATTGGCCGCATTGGCGCGGCCCGGGGACCGACGGCGTCGCCGAGGCGACCGGACTGCCAACCGAGTGGTCCGCTGGCGAGAACGTGATCTGGCGGCGGCCTCTGCCCGGCCCCGCGGGCTCGACGCCCGTGATCGCCGGCGAGCGGCTCTTCCTCACCACCCCCGACGAAGAGGAGCTGCTCCTCTGCGCGTTCGACGTCGACAGCGGCGAGCCGCTCTGGCGGCGGACGGTTTCGACCGGCTCGGCCGAGTTCCGAGGCGACGAGGGCAACCTCGCCTCGCCCTCGCCTTCGACCGACGGCCGGAACGTGGTCGCCGCCATGGGCGATGGCGTGCTCGCTTGCTACCGCGTCACGGGGGAGCCCGTCTGGCGGTTCTCGTTGAGCGAACGCTTGACGCCGTTGAACATCCAGTTCGGCTACGCCTCCTCGCCGATCGTGCACGACGGCCGCGTGTACGTGCAGTGGGTCCACGGGGACGGCGACCCAGCGACCCGCGAGGCCCGCGTGGCTTGCTTCGATTTAGAAACGGGGGAGACCGTTTGGTCCGTCGGACGCGAGACCGAAGCAAGCAAGGAGTGTGAGCATTCTTACGCCTCGCCCCTCATCGCGGGCGAAGGGGGCGAGCGGGTGCTCGTCACGCACGGCGCCGACGCGGCGGTCGCCTACGACCTGCAAACCGGCGCCGAACGCTGGCGGCTGGCGGGGCTCAATTCACACGCCTCGTACCACCCGACGCTGCGGTTCGTCGCTTCGCCGGCGGCGGGGGAGGGCTTGGTGGTCGTGCCGACGGCGAAGAAGAGCCTTGTGGTCGGCGTGCGACTTGGCGGTGAAGGGGACCTCACGGACAGCGAACACGTCGCGTGGCGGCTGCCCCAAGCGACGCCCGACGTCCCCTCGCCGGTGGTTGCGGGAGGGCTTGTCTACCTGTGCAGCGAGAACGGCAACCTGACGTGCCTCGAAGCCTCGACCGGAGAGAAGATCTACCGCAAGCGGACGGTCGGCGATCGCCACCGCGCCTCGCCGCTGCTGGCCGATGGCAAGCTTTACCTCACCTCGCGCGGCGGCGTGGTGACGGTGATCCGGGCCGGGCGCGAGTTCGAGGTCTTGGCGAAGAACGACCTCGGCGAGGCGATCTCCTCCTCGCCCGTCCCCCACGCGGGACGCCTGTACCTGCGGACGTTCGACGCGTTGTACGCGATCGGCGCCGAGTAGCCGTCGCCGCAACCACGGTTAGCCACTCGGCAGCAGCACCGCGAAGCAGGCGCCCTGTTCCGGCTGGTTTTCGACTTCGACCGAACCGCCAAACGCCTGCGCCAGGTGCTTGACGATGGAGAGCCCCAGGCCGGTCCCGCCCAGGTGGCGTGAACGTGCGTCGTCGACCCGGTAGAACCGCTCGAAGACGCGCGTGAGTTTCTCCTCGGGGATGCCGACCCCCGTGTCGGAGACCTCGATCCGCACCCGGCGCCCCGCGTGCTCGCCCTCGGCGCCCCAGGCGATCCACACCGCGCCCCCTTCGGGGGTGTACTTGATCGCGTTGTCGACCAGGTTGCCGAGGATCACCCGCAACCCCTCGCGGTCTGCCTTGACGAGGTGCACGGCCTCTCCCTCGGGAGGCGACATCGTGAGCTCGATCCGCTTCGACTCGGCGCGGTGGAGGTGGTTCTCGATGCACTCCTCCACGGCTCTTGAGACCTCGACCGACTGGATCTCGAACGGCTGTTGTGCCGATTCGATCCTGGCCAGGTTGAGCATGTCGTGGATCAGCTCGGACAGGCGGTCGGACTGCTCGTCGATGCCGCGCAGGAATTTGCCGCGATGCTCCTTGTCGTCGATGGCCCCACGGAGCAGGGTCTCGGCGTTCGCTTTGATGGTGCTCAGTGGGGTCTTCAGCTCGTGCGAAACATTCGCGACGAAGTCACGCCTTAGGTTCTCGAGCCGGCGCAGCTCGGTCGTGTCGTGCAGCACGATGATCGCGCCGGTCGCCGGCTCGCCCACGAGCGGCGTCACCTGCACGGAGAGGACACGTTCGTCCCAATCGATTTCGAGCCTTTGGGGGGTGCGAGAATCGATCGAGGTGGTGGCGGCTTGGTGCAGGGAGTGGTTGCGAGCCGCTTCGAGCAAGGGCCGACCCTCGACCTCCGGGGGCAAGAAGTCGAACAGCTTGCCGGCGGCGGAGTTCGCGAACAGCACCCGCTGGCGATCGTCGATCGCGATGACGCCCTCGATCATGCCCCCCAGCACGGTCGCCTGCCGGCGGTCGCTCTCCTGCAACTCGGTCAGCCGCTGCCCGAGCTCTTCGCTCATCTGATTAAAGGATCGCGCGAGCACGCCCAATTCATCGCGGTTGGTGATGAACGCTCGTTGCTGGTAGTCGCCGTTGGCCATCGCCCGGGCGGCGCGGTTCAGCGCACGGACCGGGCCAACCAGGTGGGCGATCACCCCGTAGCCCGCCGCCACCATCAGCAAGGCCACGAGCGGCGCGTAGAAGATGTACACGCCCCACAGCTTGCCGAGCGTTTGCGTGAGCGTTTGTGCCGGGCGTTCGAGCCACAGCTCGCCGACGCCCCCCGAGTCGTCCGAGAGAATGCGGTGCGTGTGCACCGACTGCGCGGCGTCGCGGTCGCGGCCGTGCTTAGGCGCCTCCAGAGTCTGGTTGCCGCTGCGCGAGACCCGCAGGTCGATGTTGATTCTGTCGGCAAGATCCCTAAGCCTTTTGGCGTTCGCTTCGCTGGGGTCCTTCGCCCAGGCGACCGCGTCCTCGGTCAGCAGCAGGGCGGCCGTGTTCAGTTCCTGCTCGACGAGCTGCGCGGCGCGATCCTTCTGCCACGCCCACGTGGCGAACACCAGCGCAACCGCCGCCAGCACGTTCACCAGAGTGAACCCGAGGAAGAGCTTCCAAAAGAGGCGGCTGCGGACCATCCCCCCATCATGCCGCCCCGCAGCGGGGTGTCGAGCCGGCTTTGCAAGGATTTAACGCTCCGGATCGGAATGTTGGTCATCGGGATCGCGACTTGCTACAAATCGAGCAGTGCCCCTTGTCTCTGTGAGCTCGAATCCGCGAGGCCCCCGATGCCCGACCACCGCCCCGATGGTTACCACGCGTTGACGCCCTACCTGATCGTGCCGGACGGCGGTGAGGCGATCGCGTTCTACGAGAAGGCGTTCGGCGCCAAGGAATCGATGCGTCTCTCCACTCCCGACGGCGGTGTCGCCCATGCCGACTTGGTGGTCGGGGATTCGCACTTCATGCTCGCCGGCGTGACGCCCGAGATGGACCTCGCCACGCCGACCGAAACGCAGTGGCCGATGGTGTCGCTCGCGCTGTACGTCGAGGACTGCGACGCCGCGTTTGCGCAGGCCACCGCCGCGGGGTGCGCCGTCGAGCAGGCGCCCGAGGACATGTTCTGGGGCGACCGGATGGCGAAGCTCCGCGACCCGTTCGGGCACCGCTGGAGCCTGCTCACCCTCTTCGCCGAGATCCCCGTCGAAGAGGTGCAGCAGAAGATGGAGGCGATGTTCGCCGGGGGCTAGGGAATACGAACATTCATCCCGGGGATGGATATCGATTCATCGGGAGGCCGAGGCTCCCGCCGAGCCGGAGGCGGGTACCCGGGACCGGCTCCGCTGGAGCGTCGCCCTCCCAACCCCGCCTTCGCCCGCTTATCCAGCCCACACCCAGCACGGATGCAATGTCCCTGCGCCTAAACGCGCCGAACCACGCCGGTCACGATCCCCTGCACCTGGGCGTTGCGGCAGTAGATCGGCTTCATCTCGCTGTTGGCCGGTTGCAGCCGCACGCGGTTCGCTTCGGGGTACCAGTACTTGAGGGTCGCGTCCCCCTCGTCGGTCACGGCGACGACGATGTCCCCCTTCTGCGCGGTGCGAGCCTTCTTGCAGATCACCAAGTCGCCATCGGCGATGGCGGCCTCGATCATCGAGTCGCCCTTCACCCGCAGCGCGAAGTGGCTCCGCTTGCTGGGGAACCAGTCCTCGAAGTCGAAACGCTCGGCGGTCTCGATCGCCTCGGTCAGGCTGCCCGCCGCGATCGAGCCGACCAGCGGCATGCCGGTGGGCGTCTGGGCTTCGGGGGCGAGCTGGATCGCTCGGGAGCGGTTCGCCTCGCGGGTGATGAGGCCCTTCTTTTCGAGCGCCTTGAGGTGGCACATGACGCCGTTCGGCGAGGCGATCTCGAACTGTTCGCCGATCTCGCGGACGGTCGGCCCGTAGCCCCGACTCTCGATTTTATCGCGGATAAAGTCGAGCACCTCGCGTTGCCGCTTGGTGAGCGAATCGAGCGAAACTCCGTTGGCCACGAGAATCTCCGTGCTAAAGCGGGGGCGTCCGCCCCCGGGCGGCTATAATTCAGGATCGTCGGGAGGCGACGCCTCCCTACACCGATTCTGCTAGACAAGTGTTTACTGTCAAGTGCGGATGTACAGTAGTTCGGCCGGCCGCGTCGCGGCGTTAGCTTCGATGCTAGCGTTGGGGCTCTCGGTCTGGATCCGTCCCGCGACCGCCGGCGAGCCGCTCGATCTGCCTGCCGGGCTGGACGAGGCCCTCGAATCCGGCCCCCCGGAGACCGTCGACCAGCTCCGTCTGCTGCAGACGCAGGTCCGCCGCGTCGTCGAGGCGGCCCGACCCGTGACGGTCGCCGTCGAATTGAACGACTCGGTCGGCTCGGGCGTGATCATCTCGGGCGACGGCCTCGTGCTCACGGCGGGGCACGTCTGTGTCGAACCGAACCGGGTGGTCTGGGTCCGCTTCCCAGACAACTCGCGCGTCCGCGGTCTCTCGCTCGGCGTGAACCACCGGCTCGACAGCGGGCTGGTGCGCATCACTGATAAACCACCGACCCCCGAATCGCCCGAGAAGGCCAACTCGCTATCCGAGCCGGAATGGCCCTTCGTGCCGCTGGCCGAGGAGGGTGTGACCCCGGGCGACTGGGTGGTGGGGCTGGGTCAGCCGAACGGCTTTGTCGAGGGCCGCGCGCCGCCCGTCCGGCTGGGCCGTGTGCTCTACACCCGCGACGAGGCGATCAACACCGACGTCACCCTCGTGGGCGGCGACTCGGGCGGACCGCTCTTGAACCTGCGCGGTGAGGTGATCGGCATCCACAGCAAGATCGGCGAGGAGATCACCAGCAACTACCACGTGCCGGTCGCGGCTTACCGGCGTGGTTGGGATCGCTTGCTGAGCGGCCGGATGATCGGACTGCCCGACGGCGAGGAGCCGGGCGACTGGCGCCCGCAGGTCGGCTTGGCGGCGCGCCAAACGGAGGGCCGTGTCGTCGTGACCCAGGTCTTTGCCGACGAGCCCGCTGCCCAGGCAGGCGTGCTGGTCGGCGACGTGCTGCTGCGGATCGACGAAGACCCCATCGATTCGCTCCGCGATCTGCACCGCCGTGTGAAGCGGCTCGAGGCCTTCGAACGGACGCCCCTCGTTGTGCGGCGGGGCGACTTGGAGGTGGAACTCGAGGTCTGGCTCGGCCGGCGACCGGTTGAGTTCCCCGGAGCCGACTTGACCGCCGATTGGGCTCAGGAGGGGCGATGAAGAACGGATCGATTGCCCTGCTGCTCGCCATCCTGGCGGCGGCGCCCGCCCTGGCTCAGCGTGACGACGCCACGCCCGAGGAGAAGCAGGCCGTCCGCGAGATGGTCGAGAGCGTCACCGAGGTCTTTGAGCAGATCTGGGTGCCCCGTTCGCGTTACACGAGCGGCCCGCACGTCCGCGAGGCGTTCCGCCCCGTGGTTTCGGAAACACGTCGCGCGACGGTTGAGGTGCGACAGAACCGCAAACGGATCGCACTGGGCGCGATCGTCGGGCCCGATGGGTGGATCCTCACCAAAGGGAGTCTGATCCGCGGCGCGGTCACCTGCCGCCTGAAAGACGGCCGCGAGTTCGACGCCCGCGTGGTGGGGATCGACGAGCCGACCGATCTGGCGATGCTGAAGATCGACGCGAAGGACCTGCCCGTCCTCGCCATCGCCGACGCGGCGCCGGGCGGGCAACAGTTCGTCGCCCTCCGCTCCGAGAATCCGCCCGCCGACCCGGCAGTCGATGAGCAAGCCGACGAGCAAGCTAAGCAGGAATCGGAGGGTAAGCCCACACCGTCCGCGGCCGGGATGATGCCGGGCGATTGGCTGGCGACGGTCGGCTTGGCTCGAGATCCGATTGCCGTCGGGGTGTTGAGCGTGCTGCCACGTGAGATCGAGAAACGCGACGGGTTCCTCGGTATCCGGATGGACGTCAACGCCACGCCGCAGCCGGGGAAGCAGCCCGCGGTGGTGGTCGAATCGGTCACGCCCGATTCCGCGGCCAGCGAAGCGGGTTTACAGCCGGGCGATCGTATCCTGTCGGTCGACAGCCATCCGACCGCCACGCCACAAGACCTGGGCGCCGTCATCCGCGGCCGGAACCCGGGCGACCGGATCGAGTTGCGCGTCGAGCGGGACGAGCAGAAGCTCACCTTGATGGCGATCCTTCGCGGTTGGGCCCCAAACGCCGCGGAGCGTCGTGCCTACTACCAGAATAACTTGGGCGGCAAGCTGAGCCAGCGCCGGTTCGGCTTCCCCACCGCGCTGCAACACGATACGGTGCTCGATCCGGATCAGTGTGGCGGGCCGGTTGTCGATCTAGAGGGGCGCGTCGTCGGCATCAATATCTCGCGTGCCGGCCGCACAGAGACCTACGCCCTGCCGGTCGATCTGGTCCGTTCGCGGCTTTTCGACCTGATGTCGGGCCGTTTGGCCCCGATCAAGGTGAAGTAAGGCCTTGGCGCGACTCTGAGGCGACGAGGCCTGCCCTAATTCGCCCGGGCCTGTCAGAATGCGAACCCGCCGGTTCGCACTCGCTTCCCTAGCTTCGATGCTCGACCTCGCCCGCCAGCAACTCGCCCAGGACGCCGACCCCCTTGTGGTGAAGGTCGGCACGCGCTGCCTCGCGCGCCCCGACGGCTCGCTCGACGAGGACCAACTCGAATCGATCGCCACCCAGCTCGTACAGATCGGCGCCGGCACCGGCGGCGACCGGCGGGTGGTGCTGGTGAGCAGCGGCGCGGTTGGAGCCGGCATCGGGCACCTCGGCCTTAAGGAGCGCCCGACCGACCTCGCGGGGCTCCAGGCGGCCGCCGCGATCGGGCAGAGCCGGCTCATCGAGGCCTACAACCGGGCGTTTCAGCACCACGGCTGCTACGCCGCCCAGGTGCTGCTCACGGCCGACGACATCAACGACCGCCGGCGCTACCTGAACGCTCGCAATGCGATCAACGCTTTGTTCGATTACGGCGCGATCCCGATCGTCAACGAGAACGACACGGTGCGCACCGTCGAGCTGTCGCGCACCGTGGGCGACAACGACCAGCTGGCGGCGATGGTCACCAACCTGCTGCGGGCGCCCCTGTTGGTGATCCTGACCGACGTCGAAGGCCTCTACGACGGCGATCCGATGGACAAGGAGTCGAGTGTCATCGAGATGGTCGAGTCGCTCGGCGCCGAGACCGATGGCGTGGTGCAATCGACCCGCGGCGGCGAGGGCCCCGCGCTCTCCACGGGCGGCATGGCGAGCAAGCTCGAAGCGGCCCAGCTCGCCACCGCGGCGGGCGAGAGCGTCATCATCGCCAACGGCCGCCGTCCCAACGTGTTGGTTGATCTCTTGGCGGGTGAACCGCTCGGCACCCTAATCCCCGGTTCGGGGGGACAGATCACCGAACGCAAGCGTTGGATCGGATTCGCCGCCCAGCCCGTCGGCGCCCTGACACTCGATACCGGCGCCGTCCGTGCGGTAGAGAAGCAGGGCAAGAGCCTCCTGCCCGTCGGCGTGACCGCCGTGACCGGCGAGTTCGACAAGGGGGACCTCGTCTCGCTGCTCGATCCGGCGGGGGAGGAGGTCGGCCGCGGTCTGACCAACTACAGCTCGGCCGATCTGGCCCAGATCGCCGGCCTGCCGAGCGAGGCGATCGCCGGCGTCCTCGGCCGGGCCCCCTACGCCGTGGCTGTTCACCGCAACGATTTGACGCTGGTGAGGGGCTAGGCAGCGAGCTAAACTTGCTGGCCCGGGCGGAATAGGAAAATTGGGGTGTCCCGCGTGTGCGGTCGATAACCCCCCCTATGAGCCTAGATACTCCCGCCGCGATCCCCTTCGCACCCGTCATGCCTACTTCGCCGGAAACGGCTGAAATACCGCTCCCAAGGTCCGGCGCCGAGCCGGTGACCGAGGGGTCGCTGGTCGATTTCAGCCAGGACTTGATGGGCGGGTTGTTCCGGTTGCACCAGCAGCACGGCCCGATCGCCGCGTTCCGCGACCCCGAGGCGGGGCAGTCGGTTGTCTGCCTGTTCGACCCTGAATTCAACAAGCAGGTGCTCAGCCGGGCCGACCGGTTCCACGCCCGCTTCTTCGGCATCCGCGGCCCCAAGCGTTCCAGCCAACGCCGCGTGACGTGCGGCCTGCTGGCGATGAACGGCGAGCAGCACAAGCGCAACCGCCGGATGGTCAAAGAGCCGTTCGGACCTAAGGCGATCGCCGCCTACAGCCCGACCATCGCAGCGCTGGCGACCGAAGAGGCCGCCCTGTGGCGCGAGGGCGAGGCGTTCGACTACAACGACGCCATGATCCGCTACATGCTGCGGGTCACCAGCCGTGTGCTGTTCGGACTTGATGAGCCGACGCTCGCGTACGAGTTGGGCGAACAGATCGCCGACTGGGTGACGCTCAACCACGAGCTGGGCATCGGAGCCCTGGTGAGCCACCCCGGCTTCAACGCGGGCTACGAGGGCCTGCTCGACTTCGCGAAGAAGCTCGAAGCGAATGTGATGGAGCTGATCCGCCGCCGCCGCGACGACCCGGACCCCGCGGCGAACGACGTCCTCTCGATCCTCGTCCGCTCGCACGACGCGGAGGGGGGCCTCTCTGACGAGGAGCTGGTCGGGCAGTGCTGCGTCCTGTTCGCCGCCGCGCACATGACGACGGCCCACTCGTTCAGCTGGACGACTTTCCTGTTGGCCCAGCACCCGGACGTGATGCAATCGCTCTGGGAGCAGATCCACGACGGCACCGTGCAAGAGCGGCACCCGACCGGGGGCGCCCCGCTACTGGAACGCGTCATCAAAGAGGCGATGCGGGTGCTGCCCGCTTCGGCTTACTCGGTGCGGATGAACGTCGAGCGCGAGCAGCTCGGCCCGCTCGACCTGCCCCCCGGCACGCCGATCGTCTTCACGCCGCTGATCACGCACCGGTTGGCGTCTTCGTTTGAGGATCCACTCCGGTTCGACCCGGATCGCTGGCTCTCGATCAACCCGTCGCCCTACGCGTACCACCCGTTCGGCGCCGGGCCGCGGCGTTGCATCGGCGGGCCGCTGGCGATGGAGGTGATGCGGACGTCGCTGCCGATCTTCCTGAAGGACTGGCGGCTCACGGTCGTGCCCGGCTCGCGCGTCGATGCCGAGGTGAAGTCGACCATGCTCAACCCACTGCACGGCGTGCCGATGGTCGCCGATCGCCACGCGTCCGCCGGCGGCGACGGCAAGTTCCAGGCGAGCCCCGTCACCGGGAACGTGACCGAGTTGGTCGCCCTGCCGCCTGCCGAGCCGACGCGCAAGCCGCGCTAAGGCGGAGCCCGGTTCGTTCTAGACGCTACCGTTACGCTGCCGATCCTTGACGCGATCGGGGGGCTGGATACGGCGGGGCGTGTAGCCAAAGCAGGTTACAGGTGACGGTGTGTCGTTCATGCTGCTGAGGGATAAACTCAAGGCAAGCAAGCGAATGCGATTGGATCCGTTCAAGAACGACGCCCTGCGAATTATGGTCCGAGCGGCAACTGGAGTCGCCTTAGGAATCCTCATCGCCTCGACGGCTTGGGCTGAGCCTGAGGTCGAGGAGAGCGTCGATTGGCTGGTTGATCGCCAAGCGGGATCCACCGGCGAGCTAGCCATCTCCATGGCTACCGAGCCAACGACTCTGGTTTATGGAGATGTCATCGACGCAACGGTCGATGTCGCCAATGGCACGGACGAGGATCGGCAAGTTGTCATCAAGGTGCTGCTGGGGGAAGTAGCGCATTTCGTCCGTGGCGATGGCGGGGTCCGGTTCGAGAGCCCAGATCGAGCGGAAAACCAACGCCGACTCGAGTGGCCGGCTCGAACGCTACCGGCAGGCGCCAGGGGCAGAGTCACTTTTCAGTTTCTGGTGACTTGGGACACGTCCTCACGCGAAGTGTACCTGCAGGCGGACGCGCTGGATCCGACAGAAGGCAATGCCCCGGTGGTGACTCACCTTAGGCAGGCGGTCCACTATCCGGAGGGAGGCGGAGGCTTCCTTGAGTTGTATGGGTTCAAGCTGGCCACCGTCGCCTTTGCCGCCGTGCTGGTCCTTGGGGTCTGGCGAGCCAAGTCCCGGCTGGCCCGTGGAGAGAGCATCGCGAGCAGTCTGAGCGGACTGTGCCTGGAGGTGGGCGCCGTCTTGGCCGTGCTGTTCACCTCGATCCTTTGGAGCGAGCTAACTCCTTGGTTTGGCTGGAAGGAAGCCAACGGCGACATCCTGGACGTGCGGTACTCGCTGGACACCCACACGATCAAGTCGAGCCAGGGCCCGTCCTCAACCGTCAAACTATACAGTGGTAGCTTGACGCTGAGCTTCGAAGGCCCCGAAGGACCCGTGATCACCAGCGGTTATCGACAACAGTCGAGTGTCAGCAGCCCTGAGATTTTGGACGAATACCGTGCGGGTTCGGAAACGGTCTGCTACTACGATCCCAGCTTCCCCGAACGGGTCGTTGTCGAACGTGATCTCAGGGTCTCTGGCTTGGTGAAGGAGTTGGCGTTCCTCGCCATCGGGTTGTTCATGGCCTGGTTCGGATACCGCGCGAACCGGCCCCAGCGGCGCGCTGCGATTCAGTAGCCGATACGTCAGCTTGGCTCTGAAGCGACTGGCTCATCGACCGGCGTCGCCTTCTGGAGCCGGAGTGCGGTTCAGATCGTCACGCGTTTGGCTGTACATCACCGCATCCTGCGGGATGTCGCCGCACCGGGCGATCTTGAAGGCGCGTCGTAGCACGCCCTCGCGTCGAAAGCCGGCCTTCTCGAGAACACGTTGTGAGCCGACGTTGTCGACGTGCGTGTGCGCGTCGATCCGCCAGACGGTCGGGTCACGCCACAGGTGCTCAGCGACAAGCCTCGTCGCCTCGGTCATGACGCCTTGCCCCCACAGCGTCTTGCTGAGGGCGTACCCGAGGGTGCGGGTGTGACCGTCGTGGATCGCGCTGATCATGCCGCTTGGGGCTTCGTCGCCGTCGACGCAGAGGACCCACCGGCTCTTGGGGCTCTCGGGGCTCCACTTGCTGCGCAGGAAAGCGATTGTCTCTTCGATTGACTGGTGGGTCGGCCACGTGAGGAAGTGCGTCACCCCGGGATCGCCCGCGTACCGCTCGAAGAGGGCCTCGGCGTCTTCCAGGCACGGCGGCCGGAGGACCAGGCGATCGGTCGTGAGGGTTTTGACGGGCATACGATGGTTCTCGCACGGTTGGTCGGTTAAACGGACCACCGGAGCGGGCTTGGGGTTCGTCGGTTTGGCGGCGGCGGATCGCCCTGATTAGCGTGGAGTCATCGGCCCGGGGTCGGGCCGCTCCTCGTCAATCGGTTGTCCGCCATGCGTCTCTTGCTCTCCGCAATCGCACTCACGGTCATCTCGTCGGCTGCCCACGCCCACGATATCTACGGTCACGGCTGCGAGTCGTGTGACGCCACCGACGGCCGTTCGCTCGAGGCGCTCGCCCTCGAGTCCCGAGTCTACCGCCGGTTCGAGTCGCCGACGGCGCAGCGGCGTCTCCGTTCGGAGATCGCCTACTCGGAAGCCCGGATCGATTCGATCCGCGAGCACCTGAACGATTATGACCGCATCAACCGCTTCGGCACCGGCAGCGCGCTGGCGTGGTCGGCCAACCGGGCGAGGCTCGACCTGCGCCGCGAAGAGATGATCCGCCGCGACCTGCAAGACCAACTCATCCTGGAGCAACGCTACGCCCGGCGTGGCAAGCAGGTCCGCGCGTACGCGGTCGAACGGGCCACCGTGGCGGCCACCCAGCGGGCGGCAGTGGGCGAACCACGCATCACGATCACCAGCCACTGACCTGATGGCCCTCAGTCGGCGACCACTTCGCCCCCGTTGCGTGAGCCGAGGGCGAGGTAGGCCGCTTCGTCCAACGCGTCGGTCGTGAAACGGACCGACCCGTCTCCCAGAGCGAAGTGCGTTCCGCCCGGGTGGAAGCTGCCGAACGGCAGGTTGTTGTAGCGGATCGTCTTCGGGGCGCCGGCGGGCAGAGCCGGCCGGTCACCCTCCAGGTGCAGGCGATAGTAACCAACCCGCGCGAGGTCCGCGTTGGGCGGGTAGCGGCGATCGAAGTTCTTCGCCGAGCTGACCGCGGTCTTCATCTGCGGACCGCGCGGCGGCGAGGTGGCAGGGCCTGCCCCCGGGTCACGCTCTTGGTAGAAGCTGCCGAACGTCCACGTGCGGAGCTGGTACCAACGCTCGCCCACGAGGGCGGTCTTGCTCAAACCGTCGGTCGCTCGCCGCAAGGGGTTGCGGCGGTCGACGACCATCAGGCCGTCGAGGTTCACGGGCCCGAAGTCGTTGGTCGCGTCGTCGCCGACGCAGGCGTCGCCGGTCGCGGGATCGCACTGGTTCACGCCGGCCCGGCTGTAGTAGGAGCCGAGCACGCCCGCGTAAGACATGACGCGGATGTCGTACTTGCGTCCTCGTTCGGTCTCGATGTCGGGATCGCTCGGGCACTGGTACTGCGGGACGACGACGTCGTTCGCCAGGGCGAGCGACTCGGCCCGCTCGGCGTAGTTGGCGTCGATGTTGGTCGCCAGCGCGTTCTCTTCCAGGTAGGGCAGGATCGAGACCTGCCAGCCGAGGCTGTTGTCACGCTCGACCGGCGTGTTGCTCGACGCCGGGGGCAGCCCGCGGCGGGCCGACTCGTAGTTCAGGCAGGCGAGCGAGATGTTCCTCAGGTTGTTCGCACACTCGCCCCGACGAGCCGATTCGCGTGCCGCCTGCACGGCGGGCAGGAGCAGGGCGATCAGGATGCCGATGATCGCCACGACAACCAACAGCTCGACGAGCGTAAAGGCGGGGCGGTAGCCGGGCTGGGTCATGGAATGGCGCCGAGGGGAGGGAGGGATTGCGGGAATCATCCTACCGCTTTAGAGACTCTTCGGCGCGGTCCGTCGTCACGCCTTTGCGCAGCTTGGCCTTCTCCAGAGGGGCGATTCGTGCCGGGGAGAATCCTGGATCGATTCAGGCCTGTTGAAGGCTAGGCTTCGCCCCGTTGGTCGCTAACAATGACCCTCTCCGGTCACGCCCCGCCAGAGCCGCCCCGCGGTCCGCCGAAATGCTCCCAGAAGACGACGCCCCGCGCCACGAGTGCGGCATCGCCGCCGTTTACCACCTGCCCGGGCGGACCAGCTCGTTGTGCCCCCCTCAGGGCCCGAGCGAGGCGTCGCGGCTCATGCCCCGGATGCTGCTCGACATCCAGAACCGGGGCCAGCTCTCGACCGGCATGACGACCTGGCAGCCGGGTCGGGACCTCCTGCTGGAGACCTACAAAGAGCTGGGCGGCGTCAGCGAGGCGTTCCGCCTCAGCCACCGCGCGAAGGCCGAGAGCCTGATGAAGCAGTACGCGGGCACCGCGGCGATCGGCCACGTCCGCTACGCGACCTGCGGCAAGGAAGACGTGAACTTCGCCCAGCCGTTCGAACACCGCCACCTGCAGAAGCGCAAGTGGTTCGCCTTCGGCTTCAACGGCCAGCTGGCGAACTACGGCAAGCTGCGCGAGGAGATCCTCGCCAAGGACGAGCACCACGTCGCTCTGGCGTCGGACACCGAGATCCTGATGCACGAGATCGCCCGCCAACGCTCGGGCGATCGTCAGCCGTCGTTGATCGAGATGATGCGCGGCGTGGGCGACCGGCTCGACGGAGCCTACAGCCTGGCGCTGCTCAACGCCCAGGGCGAGATGCTCATCGCCCGTGACCCGCTCGGCATGAAGCCGGTCTCGTACGGCGTGCAGGACAACCTGTTTGCGTCGGCGAGCGAGAGCGTCGCGCTGCTGAACCTCGGCTTCGACCCGGACAACATCCATTCGCTTGAGCCGGGCGAGGCGATCACGATCGTTGATGGCCGGATGAAGGTCGAACGCTACATCGACACGCCGCGCAAGGCTCACTGCTTCTTCGAGTGGGTCTACTTCGCGAACGTCGCGAGCACGCTGGATGACCGGAGCGTGTACCTTTCGCGGAAAGCGCTCGGCGAGGAGCTGGCTTCGGCTGAGCCGTTGGAACCGGACGACGACACGGTGGTCGTCCCCGTGCCCGACACGAGCAAGGCGGCGGCCGACGCGATGGCGTACGAACTGGGCGTGCCGTGCGTCGAGGGCCTGATGCGGAACCGCTACTCGGGCCGCACCTTCATCGAGGGGGGCGACGCCCGCCTCGCCAAGGTCACCAGCAAGTACACGCCTCTCCGCCAGGTGCTGGAGGGCAAACGCGTGCTGCTGGTCGAGGACTCGATCGTCCGCTCGACCACGATGCGGGCGTTGATCGGCCGCCTGCGCGACGTGGGCCGCGTCCGCGAGATCCACGTGCGGGTCGCCTGCCCGCCGATCGTGGCGCCCTGTTTCTACGGCATCGACATGTCGACCGTGGGCGAGCTGTTCGCGCCGAAGTTCCTCGCCGAGGGCCAAGACCTCGAAACGGCCTACGCCGCGATGGCGGCCGAGCTGGGCGCCGATTCGTTGCGATACTTGCCCGTCGAGTCGATCGCCCGCGCGATCCAGATGCCGGCCGGTGACCTCTGCCAGGCGTGCATCACCGGCGAGTACCCGACGCCCGAGGGCCAGCGGCTCTACCAGATCGCCCTCGACGACGACGCCAACGGCTCCGGCGCGTCGCGGACTTACGAAGGGGCGGGCGTTTAAGGGGGCGCGGCGAAGCTGATGGCTCAACGGGGTGTCCGAGCCTCACCCTGATCAAGAGCTTTAGGAGTCGTCATGCCGAACGTCACGTTCACGGGCCATCTCCGCGTTCCCTCTGCTGACCTCTCCGAGGTCGAAACGGAACTCCCCAGGCACATCGAACTCACACGAGCCGAAGCCGGCTGTGTCCGGTTCGAAGTGACGCAGGATCCAAACGACCCGAGTCGGTACGAGGTGAACGAAGAGTTCATCGATGCGGAGGCGTTCCGAGCGCACCAGCTGCGTGTGCGGTCCTCGCCTTGGGAAGCGGTGGCCGCCAGAGTCGAGCGACACGACACCGTTAGCGGGCTAAGCGATGCGTGACCCGTTTGCGACGGAGCGCTAAAGCGATACGATTCAATGTCAGATCAGGTCGAGCGGCGAGAGCTTGCGGTGGCGCTTCTCGGCGCACGACCGGCAGACGCCCGAGATCGTCAGCCGGTGGCCGGTGACTCGGAAGCCGCTCTCGCGGGCGACCGCCTCGCGGAGGGCGAGCAGCTCCTCGCTGCGGAACTCGATCAGCTCGTCGCACTGGGTGCAGTGCAGGTGATCGTGCTGGGGGTAGCCGTAGTCGTGCTCATACACGGCCCGGCTGCCGAGCGTCATTTTGCGTAGGAGGCCCGCTTCGACCAATTCCTCGAGCGCCCGATACACGGTTGCGCGGCTGACCCGGTCGTCGCCCTTCTGCTTGAGCTGATCGATCAGCTCGTCGGCGTCGAAGTGCTCGTGGCGGGAGAAGACGTGATCGACCAGCACCCGCCGCTGCGAGGTGGTCCGCTTCCCTTTGCTCTGCAGGTACTCCTCGAACCGCGCCTGCGGCGTTAGCGAGACGCGCACCTCGCCTAGCGAGAAATCAGCCTGGGAACCCTCTTGGATCATGCTGCTATGGTAGGCCGTTAGGGGCCCAATCACAAGGAACTAGGGGGCAGCGGCAGTATGAGAAAAGGCGGAAGCGAGAGGCTCGCGGGCCGAGCCGGCCAACGAACTTCCCACTTCCGCCTTCGGGGTATCTCTCGTCCGGGGTCAGACCGCCTCGTCGAGGAGGCGATCAAGCGCCGTGTCGAGCTTATCAGCCGACTCGTAGGTCCCCGCGGCGATCTCCTGCTTCAGCCGGGCGACCAGGCCCGTGCGGACGCCGTCGGCGTCCTTCACGTGCTCGGCGGCGCGGGCGTCGGCCGCCTCGGCCAGGCGGGCCGCTTCGGCCGCCTCGCTCGAGATCTCAACGCGGTCGGCTTGCTGGGCCGCCCCGTTGGGCTGCGCGGAGGGCGCTTTGCGGAAGTGGGGGCCGCTGAGGCCTTGGGCGCCGTGGACTTGGTTCGGGCCGTTGATCTGCATCTTGGGAGGACTCCTCGGTCGCGGTTCGCGGGCACGGGCCTTCAGGACGGGGCCAACGTGGGGGGGGCGAAGGTCGGTGTGGGTCGTTTATTTCGTTGGAACGGCGCGCACCCCGTGCGGGGGGACGCTTCTCGGGACTCTCCCGGCCAGTTCCGTCTGACCCGTTCGCCGAATCGGCACTCGCAGTGGGGTGGGGCCCGCAATCCATACGGGCCGGCCCGGCGAGGGTTCGGCGACTCCGCCTCCTTGTGGCGGCCGCTGCCGGCGCCAGCACTCGGCCGGTTGGGCAGCGACTCCGCGATGAGTCTGTTCGTTGCATCGGGCCCGCCGACGGTCGGGCTGCAACGAACTGGCCCCGTGACCGATCAGCACACGCACGCCCAGTTTGCCGGGCGGACCGGATAGTACGCCGGCGTGTTGCTTCGGGGCAACGCCGACTCGGCCGGAAGCGCCGCCTGGGGGCCACATTCGGGCCGGGTTGAGCCTGCGGGAGCCGACGATTGCGGGTTTCCGGGGGATTTGACGGGGGGCGAACCCGAACCGGCCCGGCTTGTCCCTCGTAATGCAAGCACCCGGAAACGACCGCCGCCACCGGCGTGACCCGCGATTCCGGAACTCAAGAGGAGGCCACGATGGAGACTCAGACCCCCCACGACGAGGTTTTCGCCGTCGATCAGCTGGGCCAGTTCCACCCGATCCGCCTGCCGGCGGAGGGCTTTGAGCGCCTCCACATGGACACGCTCGACTCGCTGCGTGAGTTCGTGAAAGGGCACCGCGAGCGGTTCCCCAAGGGCCCGAAACGCCGCCGCCCCAAGCCGCGTTAGACAGGGCCACTTCTTGAGCCCATGGCCCCAAGCCGCCGGCGGCAGCCGGCTGATGCGTGGCCCAGGGGGGACTCTCCGCGAAGCGATCAGCCGGCTACCGCCGGCGGCTTGGGCGTCCTGCTTCCTTTGAACGCGGTTGGCCGGTTCGGGTCGCTCCCGGTGTCAGGGGGTGATGCCGGGGCTTATCATGCGGTTGGTAAGATACCCGCTCCCCGCCCCGACCAACCGAATGAAAGTTCTCCTCGCCAGCCCGCGCGGCTTCTGCGCCGGCGTGAACATGGCGATCGATTCGCTCGAGCTGGCCCTCCAGGCCTTCGGCGCCCCGATCTACGTGTACCACGAGATCGTCCACAACCAGCACGTGGTGAACCACTTCGTGTCGCGCGGCGTGGTCTTCCTCGACCAGGTTGAGGACGCCCCCGTTGGTTCGACGCTGCTGTTCAGCGCCCACGGCGTCTCGCCGGAGACCCGCGCGCGGGCAAAGGCCCGCGACCTGCGCGCGATCGATGCGACCTGCCCGCTGGTCACCAAGGTCCACCTGGAGGCGATCAAGTACGCCAAAGAGGGGCGCACGATCGTGCTCATTGGGCATGAGGGGCACGACGAAGTGATCGGCACCATGGGCGAAGCGCCCGAGGCGATCGTCCTGGTCGAGTCGCCCGAGGATGTCGATGCCCTCGAAGTCTCCGACCCGGACCACATGGCGTACCTCACGCAGACGACCCTGAGCGTCGACGACACGAGCCGCATCATCGCCCGGCTCAAGGAGCGGTTCCCGAACATCGCGAGCCCCGCCAAGAGCGACATCTGCTACGCCACGCAGAACCGTCAGGAGGCGGTCGGGCTGCTCTCGGTCGAGGCCGACCTGACGCTGGTCCTCGGCAGCCAGAACAGCAGCAACAGCCAACGCCTCGCCGAGCTGTCGAAGGAGAAGGGCGTCGCCGCCCACCTGATCGACGGCCCGCAGAACATCCGGGCGGAGTGGCTCCAGGGGGTCGAGACCGTCCTGGTCACCGCCGGCGCGAGCGCCCCGGAGACGGTCGTCGAAGCGGTGCTCGACTACCTCAAGGAGAACCACGCCGCGACCGTCGAGCCGCGGCTAGTGCGCGAGGAGAGCGTGTCGTTCCCGCTGCCGAAAGAGCTGCGGGTGTTGGAGAAGGCTTAGGCCTTACGCATAACGAGAAAGCCCCGTTAGGGGCGGCAGCGCGTAGCCCGGGGTGTAAACCCCGGGATATGAGATGGCGTTCCCAATCCCCGGGGTTTGCACCCCGGGCTACGCGCTGCCGTCCCTACGGGACTCTGGGCTACGAACTCGCCGAGCGGTAGCTCTCCAGCGCCCGCTTGAAGACCCAGCGGCTGCCGACCAGGGCCAGCGCGGTCGCCACCAGCGCGAAGGCGGCGAGGGCGGTGTACTCGGGGGTGAACGGTTTGGCGAGCACGCGGGCCGGGACGTTGATCACCACGAGGATCGGCAGCAGGTAGGTGAACGTGAGCCGCAGGCCGTCGCCGAGGAAGCTGCCGTGGTAGATCTCCATCGGGTAGCGGCTGAAGTTCGTGATGTAGAACCAGAAGTCGTAGAGCGTCTGGTTGCGGCCGAGCCAGATGCTGGTCGCCGCGAGGCTGATCATGATCGAGTACATGATCAGCACCCCGCACAGCACGTAGACCGGGTACAGCAGCCACGAGAGGGGCGTGGGGAAGGCCGTCAGCCGGGGCACCGCGTAGGCGATTAGGCCGAGCGCTACGACGAAGTTGCCGAGGCTCGACCAACTGCTCTTCCGCAGCGAGATCAGGAACTGCGTGTCGACCGGCTTGAGCAGCGCGAAGTCGAGCCCGCCGGTGCGGACCATCTCGCTCAGCTCCTGGGCGTTGGGCATGAAGAAGGCCTGCATGACGCTGTTGATGATCATCGTCGTGGCGATGAAGACCAGGAACTCGGGCTTCTCCCACCCCTCGATCGCCGCGGCGCCCTCGCCCGCCTGGTTCTTCTCGATGTGGTAGAAGACCAGCAGGTAGAAGCCGAGGTTCATCACCATCCAGATCGTGCTGCTCACGAGCTGGATGAGGAAGTTCGCCCGGAACGAGAGGTCGCGGATCAGCGAGTTCCGCGCGAAGGTCCAGAGGAGCTTCGGGTAGAGGGTGATTGCTTCGTTCATTGGGAACCGCCAAGGACGCCAAGAGCGCCAAGGGTGTGTCGTGATACGGTGCGGAGTTGGGGTCGGTCGAGTTCTCCCTCCCCTTTGGGGGAGGGCGGGGTGAGGGGCGTCGGGTACCCGCTTCGCCCCCACCCTAACCCTCCCCCAAGGGGGGAGGGGATCTACGGCTGTGTTGTCTCTTGGAGTTCTTCGCGGCGATTATCCCCCGAAGCCGCTGTAGCGTTGGTAGCCGCGTTGCATCGCCCAGCGGGCGGCCAGGAAGAAGAAGACGACCCACGCCGCTTGCAAGGCGAGGCCCTGCCAGAGCTCGGGGCCGGTGATCTTGCCCAGGTAGACCGCCGCCGGGAAGTACGCCAGGAACTTGAGCGGCTGGAACCAGAGCAGCGTCGCGAGCCAGTCGGGCGAGGCCTCCTCGAGCATCTCCAGCGGGAACATGTGCCCTGAGAGGAAGAAGTTCGCCAGCATGTAGACGAACAGCAGCGAGCTGACCTCCAGGAACCAGAAGCCGATCATGCCGAGCGTCGCCTCGAGGAAGAAACCGAGCGCGAAGCCCATCAGCAGCGACAGGATGAAGGCGACGAAGGTCTCCGCCGTGGGCCACTCCGCGGGGAAGTAGTCACCGCACAGCCAGAAGACCAGCGCGAACGGCCCGGCGGCGACGGCGTAGTAGACCAGCTTGTGGGCGATCCGCGCCAGCAGCAGGTAGTGCAGCAGGTCGATCGGCTGGATCAAGAACTTCTTGATCTCACCCGAGCGGATCTGCAACGCGATGCCGCTGGCGAGGCCTGGCATCGAGCTGAACGCGCGGCCGAGCATCGTCAGCAAGTAGTAGGCGATGATCTCGTCGCTGTCGTAGCCGGCGATCTTGCCGTTCACCGAGGCGAAGACCGCCGTCCACAAGAAGATCTGCGTGAGGATCGGCAGGAACCGCATCAACGTGCCCAGCGCGAAGTCGCCCCGGTACACGAGGCGTTCCTCGATGCACGTGCGGAAGATGATCCACGCTTCGGAGAAGCGGGTCGGTGGGGCGGTGGGTTGCGCGATTGCCATGTTGGTTGTCCCCAGCCGCCGGCGGCAGCCGGCCGACCAGACGTTCCTGGTGTCGTAACGGATCCGGGGGCTCCCGCCCCCGGTTGGGCCCCTCGTTTACTCGTGGGTTGCCCCGGCCGGCGCCAGCTCTTGGGAGTCGCTCACGTCCTCGGCGACGGCGAACGCCTCGGAGATGACCTCCTCGAGGGGCGGGTCCTCGACGCTCACGTCGGCGACGGCGTACTTCTCGAGCACACTCGACAGCACGCCGGCGATCTGGTCGCGTTCGACCTTGATGCGCGCCTTGGGCGGTTGGGCGTCGAGCGGCTCGCCGTACCGCGACAGGTCGTTCGGCATCTGGTCGTCGGCGAACTGGAGCGTGAGGACCTTGTGCCCGCTGAAGCGATCGACGATCCCCTCGAGCGAGCCGTCGTACATCAGCCGCCCCTGCGCGATGATCACCACCCGCCGGCAGAGGGCGGCGATGTCCTTCATGTAGTGGCTGGTCAGCAGGACGGTGGTCTGGCGTTCCTCTTGGTAGTGCTTGAGGAACTGCTGGATGTTGTGCTGCGCGACGACGTCCAGGCCGATCGTCGGTTCGTCGAGGAACAGGACCTCGGGCCGGTGGAGCAGGGCGGCGATCAGCTCCATCTTCATCCGCTCGCCGAGCGACAACTCGCGGACCGGTTGGTTCAGCAGGCGGCCGACGTCGAGCAGGTCGGTCAGCTCGCCGACCGTCTTGTCGTACTCGTCGATCGGCAGGCGGTAGATCTGCTGGTGCAGGCGGAACGACTCGGCCGCCGGCAGGTCCCACCAGAGCTGGTTCTTCTGCCCCATGACCAGCGCAAACCGGCGGCGGTACTCGTTCGCTCGCTCCCAGGGGACGAAGCCCATCACCTCCGCGTGTCCCTCGGTCGGGCTGATGACGCCCGAGAGGAGCTTGAGGGTGGTCGTCTTGCCGGCCCCGTTGGGGCCCAGGAAGGCGACGAACTCGCCCGCCTCGACCGAGAGGTCGATCCCCCGCACCGCCTCGACCTCGCGGAACTCGCGGTGGAAGAGCCCCCGCACGCTGGCGAGCAGGCCCTCCTGCTTCTGGTAGACGCGGTACGACTTCCGCAGCCCGCGGATCTGGATAATGGACATAGGGGTGATTGTAGGTCGGGGCCCGTCGGGTGGACAGCGAGCCATCCCACGAAATGTTGAATGGTCAATCTAAAATAGGGGAAGCGGGCCGACTGGCCTGCGTCGTCGGGCGGCGGAGACACTTCCTCCTTTCGCACTTTGCCGGTCCGTCTCACACCGCTACCCTAGAAGCGTGCCCCCCTCACCCGGAGACCTTCCCATGCTGCCAGACATCAAGATCTCGCTGCCGATCCTGTTCGTGCTGTGGTGCGGGTTTGGCTACTGGGCGATGGGACAGAACCCGGTGATGCTGGCCTACCCGGCGATGTGGGCCGCCGTCGTGCTGCTTTTCTTCGCGGTCACCAAACTGGCCGGCCCGGCGTCGGCGGACCCCGCGGGCGACGCCTAGTAGCCCCGGCGGACGCCGATGAAATGGCTCGACTGGCTTGAGAAGCGCCTCGGCGCCTACGCCGTGCCCGAGGTGACCCTCTGGTTCCTCGTGGGCCAGGCGATGGTTTTCGTTGCGCAGTACGTCGGCCCGCTGGCCGACGGCGGCTTTGGGGTCCTGGTGCGCGAGAAGCTCTCGCTGGATCCCCAGGCGGTGTTGGCGGGCGAGTGGTGGCGGTTGCTGACCTTCCCCTTCCTGGCGCCGCTGTCGCAGTTCCCGCTGCTGGTGATTTTCTACTTCTACCTCTTCTACCTCATCGGGACGACTCTCGACGGCGCGTGGGGCACGTTCCGCTTCAACCTCTTCCTGGCGCTGGGCTACGTGGCGACCGTCGGCGCCGCCTTCCTCGCCGAAGCGATCTGGCCCGGCGCCGGGTCCCTGACGTACCAGTACGTGTACGGCAGCATGTTCCTCGCGTTCGCCCGGTTGTATCCGGACTTCACGATCATGCTGTTCTTCATCTTGCCGGTGAAGATCAAGTGGCTCGCTTGGCTGCAATGGATAGGGTACTGGCTCACGATCCTTTTCGGCGGCTGGCACGAGCGTTTGATGGTGATGGCGGCAGTGTTCAACTACGTGGCCTTCTTTGGCAGGGACCTCTTCCTTGACGCCAAGCAGGGCCACCGGCGCATGCAGAGCAAGGCGAAACACATCAAGACGCCCGCAAAGGTCGCCCACGAGTGCCGCGTGTGCGGGCTGACGAGCGTCATGGCGCCGCGGACCTCGTTCCGCTACTGCTCGAAGTGCGCCGGGCAGTGCTGCTACTGCCCCGATCACCTCAAGGACCACGAGTGTGTGGTCGACGAGGACGCCTAGGCGGCCGCTTTGCTTGGCGTGGCTTCGGCCGGGATAATCTCGTCCAACAGATCAACGGTGCGTCCGGTCGCGCCGAGCTGCGTGGCGACGAAAGCCCGGGCGCGGTCGCCGAGGGCGCGGGCCTCCTCGGGCAGCTCGAGGCAGCCGCGGAGGAACGCCTCGAGGTCGTCCTCGTCCTGCACCGTGTGGGCCGCGTCGGCGCCTTCGAGCGCGGCGACGATGTCGCGGAAGTTCCGGGTGTTCGGCCCGTAGCAGGTCGCCACGCCGTAGGCGGCCGGTTCGATCATGTTCTGGCCCCCCCGGTCGCCGAAGCTGCCCCCCACGAAGCCGAGTTGAGCGGTCCCCCACCACGCGCCGAGCTCTCCGACTGTGTCCACGAGCAGGACGGCCGGGGATTCGGGTTGGGGGCCGTTGAGGTCTTGGGCTTGGGCTTGGGCTTGGTCAGTAACCCCGACCAAGCTTGGTCGGGGCTGCCCACCCTTGGGCTGCCCACTGTGGGGTTGCTGAGCGTGGGGTTGCTGAGCGTGGGGTTGCTCAGCGTGGGGCCGCTCAGCGGGTTGTGAGTTCCGGTTCAGTTGGCTGCGTAACGCAAAAGGAAGTCCGCTCTCCTTTAGCAGTTGAGCCACTTCCTCGAAGCGCTCGGGGTGCCGCGGGACCAGCACGAGCCGCAGGTCGGGGTGGTCTTCGCGGATCGATTCAAAGACCCGCAAGCAGACCGATTCTTCGGGCGCTTGCGTGCTGCCAGCGAGCCAGGCCGTTTCCGAACCGTCGAAGCCGGCCAGCTCGCGCAGCGCGGCCGTCCGTGGGTTCCGTCGATCGGTCGAGGCGCCGTCGTACTTGAGCGAGCCGCTCACCGCGACGCGCGGCGCGCCGAGCGTGCGAAACCGGTCGGCGGTCGCCTCGTCCTGGGCGGCGACCAGGTCGATCTTCTCCAAGGTCTTCCGCACCAGCGAGCCGACACGGCGGTAGCCCTTGAAGCTGTTCTCGCTGAGCCGACCGTTGACGATGCCCACGCGCGCGCCGTGGCGCTTTGCGGAGTCGATCAGGTTGGGCCAGAGTTCCAATTCGGCAAGCAACAGCAAGTCAGGCCGAATGCGGCGCATCGCCTCGTCGACGGCCCACGAGAAATCGAGCGGGGCGTAGAAGACCGTGTGCTCGCCGCCATACTTCTTGCGGGCGAGGTCGTAGCCGGTCTTGGTTGTTGTCGAGACCACCACGTCCCAATCGGGATGCCGTCCGCGGAACTCGTCGATCAGCACGCCGAGCAGGTTCACCTCGCCGACGCTCACCGCGTGCAGCCAGACGCAGCGGCGCTGGCTGGTGCGCTCGGGGACGCGGCCCAGCAGCTTGGCGGCGTGCCCCTCGCGGTATTTGCCATCCCGCCAAGCGGCCCAAGCCACCGCCGGCGAGGCGAGCGTGAGGGCCGCGGCGTAGGCGCCGTTCAGAGACCAGCGGGTGAGGCGAGACATCGGGAGTCCTTTCCCGGGGTGGTTGGAACCGCAGAGGGACGCAGATAAACGCGGATATCGATCTTAGCTGCTGAACGAAACAGCTAGGATAGCTGGATCGCCTTGTTCGAGGCGACGGTAGTTAACAAAGGCAGAGCACTCGATTATTGAATCGTATAGCTCTTTGTTCTGTTGCCGTAAGGATTCAGCGTTGTCTAGTTGTAGGACTAGAACTTTACCTGGATCCACATGCACGGTAGTCATGCATGCATCCGGCTCGTCGAGATAGCTCATGCAGTCAATCCAGGCGTTCCAGTTTTTCCCGTAGAAATTAGGAAAACCGAACGTCTTGCTGAAGACCACGTGCAACGACTCTTCGTCTGTTATCGAAGTGCAATCGATAGCAATAACGGTCTGTCTCGTCGAACCACATCCGCGTTCATCGGCGTTCATCTGCGGTTCGCTTCCTTCAAGCCGCCGAGCCGCTGCCGGCCCTTAGGCAGCACTGCTTGTACTTCTTGCCGCTGCCACAGGGGCAGGGGTCGTTGCGGCCGACCTTCTCGTCGCGGTTGCGGATCGGCTCGGGCTTCGCGTCGGAGCGGGACTGCGTCGGGTCGTTCGGGTCACCACCCTGCTGGTTCGCCGCGTCGTCGAGCCCGCTCGCCTCGGCGTGGGTGGCGGTCGCGTCCGCCCAGGTGTTGCTCACGAAGTCCTCGTTGAGCTGCTCCATGCGGAAGACCAGGTCGGTCACCATCCGGCCGACCGAGTCCCACATGGTCTCGAACATCTTCATGCCTTCCCGCTTGTACTCCACCTTCGGGTCGACCTGGGCGTAGCCGCGGAGGCCGACGCTCGACCGGAGGTGGTCCATCGCGAGCAGGTGCTCTTTCCAGCCCTGGTCGAGGATCTGCAGGAGGAGTTGCCGCTCCATGCGACGCATCTCGGGGCGGTAACGGTCCTCGATCACGCGGTCGACGCGGCGGAGCGCCTCGTCGCGCGGGAGCTTGGTGAGCTCGTCGGCGGGGACGTCCTCGCCGGTCTGGTCTTTGAGCCAGGCGGTCAGGCCTTCGAGCTTGCCATTCATGCCGCTCACGGCGCCGAGGGTCGAGTCCTCGTCGTCGGCGCTGGCGAAGAGCTGCTCGACGCGCTCGCGAGCCTCGTCTGCGAGGGTCCGGGCTTGCTTGTTCGACTCGATGCTGTAGCCGACCAGCTGCTGGCGGATCTCTTCGCGTTGCTTGCTCTTGAGGTCGTCGGCCGCGACCGCCACGCCGAACCGGCGGTTGGCCCAGTCGATCAGGCCGTCGCGGTCGAGCGTCTGGTTCTTGCCGCCGAAGCGGTACATGGCGGCGAGCACCGGGTACTCCGCCTCGCGGGTGGCGTAGGCCTCCTCGGCCCGTTGGTGGGCGATCGCCTTGACCTCGCTGGGCTCGGTGTCGCCAAGCTCCGCCGGGTCCATCGCCACACCGAACTTGTCCTGCATCCAGGCGCAGGCTTGATCGACGCCGAAGCGAGGTTCCAGCAGGCGGGCGCCGTCGGACAGGTCGATCTTGCCGAGCGCCTCGAACGCCTTCTCGATCAGGTGGGTCGATAGCTCCTCGCGACCGATCTTCTTGAGGTCGCGGTCGCGGAGGTTCAGGCCGAAGCGGGCGTTGCCCCACTTGGCTAGCGCGCCCCAGTTCCAGTCCTCCGGTTCGCTCTCGGGGAGGTTCTCCTCGATCGCGTCGAAGACGTCGGCCTCGGCTCGGCGCTCCGCTTCGCTGTGGGCGAGGCGGCTCGCCTCTTCGAACGACAGGTTGCGGAAGTCGCGAGGCTCGAGCTCGGCGCCGAGCGCGGAGCCGGCGCCGGCGGCGAACGATTCGACACCGTAGCGCGGGTCGAGCAACGTGTCGAGGCGTTCGTCGATCTGCTCACCGACCATCTCCAGCAGCAGGTCGCGGCAGTTCACGCCGTCGAGGATCTTTTGGCGGTAGCCGTAGACGCGCTGCCGCTGCGAGTTCATCACCTCGTCGTACTCGAGCAGGTTCTTCCGCGCCTCGAAGTTCATCTCCTCGCGTTTCTTCTGGGCTCCCTCGATGCGGCGTTGGACCATGCCCGACTCGATCGGTTCGCCGTCTTTGAGGCCGAGGGTCTGCATCATCTTGCGGACCCAGTCCCCGAAGAAGACCCGCAGGAGTTTGTCTTCCAGCGAGAGGAAGAACCGGCTGCTGCCCGGGTCGCCCTGCCGGCCGGAGCGGCCGCGGAGCTGGAGGTCGATGCGGCGGGCTTCGTCGCGCTCGGTGCCGAGGATGTAGAGGCCGCCGAGGGCTTTAACCTCCTCGCCCTGGGACTTCATGTCGAACTCTTGTTCGATCTCGCCGACGAGCTTCTCCCACTCGTCGTTGGGCACGTCGAGGCGTGACTCGTACTTCTCTTGCAGGCGGGCCCAGGCCATCGTGTCTGGGTTGCCGCCGAGCACGATGTCGGTTCCGCGTCCGGCCATGTTCGTGGAGATCGTGACCACCCCTTTGCGGCCCGCCTGGGCGACGATCTCGGCCTCGCGTTTGTGCTGCTTCGCGTTGAGCAGCTCGTGCTTGATGCCGCGCTGGTCGAGCAGCCGAGAGAGCCGCTCAGAGGCGTCGATCGACACGGTGCCCACGAGCATCGGGCGGCCCGGTTTCTGCAGGTGCTTCACCTTGCCGCGATCGAAGGACTTCACTTCCTTCTTGCCGCTGAGGCGGAGCTGCAGCTGCGAGTCGGTCTCCTCGACGAGCTCTCCGACGTAGTACTCGTCGCCCGAGAGTTCGACGGTCGTGTGCTTGATGATGCGTTCGATCTCGTCGGCGATCGCCTCGAACTTCTCTTGCTCGGTGCCGTAGATGACGTCGGGGTACTCGACCCGCTGCATCGGCCGGTTGGTCGGCACGCCGATGACGTCGAGCTTGTAGATCTGCCAGAACTCGCCCGCCTCGGTGAGCGCGGTGCCGGTCATGCCCGCGAGCTTGTCGTACATCTTGAAGAAGTTCTGCAACGTGATCGTCGCGAGGGTCTGGTTCTCCTTCTTGATGGGGACGCCCTCTTTGGCCTCGACCGATTGGTGCAAGCCGTCGGACCACTGGCGGCCTTCCATGAGGCGGCCCGTGGTGTCGTCGACGATCACGACGCTCGGCTGGCCGTCGTCGCCCGGCTTGATGACGTAGTTGACGTCGCGGTGGTAGAGGTGGTGCGCCTTGAGGGCGTTGTCGATCAGGTGCGGCCATTGCATGTTGCCGGCCGTGTAGAAGCTCTCGACGCCGGCCAGCTTCTCCGCTTCGCGGACGCCCTCCTCGGTGAGGTTCGCCGAGTGCTCCTTCTCTTTGACCTCGAAGTGGACGTTCTTCTTCAGCGCGCGGGCGACTTTGTCGGCACGCTGGTACTTGGTGACGTCGTCCTGGGCGGGGCCGCTGATGATGAGTGGCGTGCGGGCCTCGTCGATCAGGATGTTGTCGACCTCGTCGACGATCGCGAACTTCAGCTTGCCCTGCGCCTGCTGCTGTTGCTTGGGGAAGCGGTCGTCCTGCAACGCGGCGATGCGCATGTTGTCGCGCAGGTAGTCGAAGCCGAACTCGTTGTTCGTGCCGTACGTGATGTCGCAGGCGTACGCCTCTTGGCGCTCGTTGGAGTCCATGCCCGAGTAGATCGCGCCGATCGTCATCCCCAGGTTGGTGAACAGGGGACCCATCCACTCCATGTCGCGACGGGCCAGGTAGTCGTTCACCGTGACGATGTGGACCGACCCGTCCAGGGCGTTCAGGTAGGTCGGCAGCGTGGCGGTGAGCGTCTTGCCCTCACCGGTGACCATCTCGGCGATCGCGCCCGAGTGCAGGATCATGCCGCCGATGAGCTGCACGTCGTAGTGGCGCATGCCGAGGAACCGGACGCCCGCCTCGCGGCAGACGGCGAACGCCTCGACGAGCAGGTCGTCGAGCGTCTCGCCCGAGTCGAGGCGTTCTCGGAACAAGGCGGTCTGCTGACGCAGCTCCTCGTCGGTCATCGCCTGGTACTTGGGCGCGAGGGCGTTGATCGCCTCGACCTTGGGCTCCATCTTCCGCAGGTTCCGCGCGTTGGCCGAGCCGAACACGCTGGTGATCAGGCGTTCGAAGCGGCCAAGGATCGCGTTGACGATCGTGCCGAGGACTTCCCAGATGCGTTCGAGCAGCTCCATGGCGAGCCAGAGCGGGGGGTAGCGAGGATAGCGGGGGGTAAGGCGGCGAGAGCCTGCCAAGGGACACGGAGGGCTGCCAAGGTGGCCGGATCGTTTCGATCCGCCCCGATGGGTCGTCAGCGGGCCCGTCGGCGGGCCGGCGACGCCCGGGGGGTCCGCGTGGGGCGTCTTGTGAGGGGTCTCGTCCGTCGTAAATGCTTGTGAATCATAACTTTATAGCCGCTTGCGTCGGCGGTCAACGTTGACCGCCAGGACCGTTCACGAGCCCGCAGCGGCGGCGCAACCCGCACGGTCCCGCGGCACACCGTCCGGGGGATCACATTCTCGTTGCAACCTTCGTTCCATGACCCTGCCCATAAGCGGGGGTTGCGGTAAGCTTGCAGTCGCCGCGCCCTGGGAACTCGGGGCGTGTTCAGAACGACTCACCTGCCGGGCGATCGACCGTAACTCGTTGTGTCGTCTTGCTTTTCACGCGTCCACGGCCGTCTCCGCTCCGCGGCGGGGCCCGACTTCCTAGAGGTTCTCATGCAGGCATCGCTTTCTCGCAGCGGCTACTTAGTGGCCTTGCTGATTATTTCCTCGTTGGCCCAGTTGGCCGTCGCTCAGGCCCCGGATGCCCCCGCGCCGGCGGGTCGTCTTACGGCGGAAGCCCTGATCGGTGATAGCGTCAGCAACGCCGACGACGCCCGGTACAGCGCCGTCGGCGAGGCGATCCAGCGGTTCCGCAACCGCGACCAGATCGGCGCGCGGGCCTTCTTAGAGCAAGCGGTTCAGAAGAATCCGAAGTTGCCCCCCGTTGGGGTGCTGATGGCCAAGTTGCAGTTGCTCGCGGGCAACAGCAAAGGGGTCCGGCCCGCCCTGGAGCAGGCGGTCCAAGAGGATTCGGGCGACGATCCCGAGCCCTTCCTGATGCTGGCTGAGGACGCCCTTTCGGGTCAGCGGACGATCGAAGCGGACGCGCTGTTCGACAAGGCGGTCGCTCTGATCGAGTCGTACAACGCCAACGCCAAGCGGAAGCGTCAGTTTCAGATCCGCGCGTACCGCGGCAGCGCGATCATCGCCCAACGCCGTAAGAACTGGGAGAAGGCTGAGGCCGATCTCCGCAAGTGGCTCGAGCAAGACCCGGACAACGCCTCGGCGCACCAGAACCTCGGCAACGTCCTCTTCAAGTACCAGGACGATGCGAAGGATCGCGAGGGCTTCGACGAGTTCAAGACCGCCAAGGAACTGAACAAATCGTTGCCCAGTCCCTACGTCTCCGCCGCGCTGCTGTACAGCAGCAACGGCAAGACGGCCCGCGCCATGGAGGCCTTCGAGCAGGCGTTCCGTGAGAGCGGCAGCGACAAGACCACGCTCATCGCCTACGCCCAAGCGTTGGTGAAGGCGGGTCAGCTCGACAAGGCGGAGTCGATCCTCCAGAAGGCGCGTGGCGCCGCCGGCGAATCGGAGAGCGTCTGGCTCCTATCGGGGGTCGCCGCCCGCATGCAAGGCGACCTGAAGAAGGCCGAGCAGCACCTCATGCAAGCGTTGGCGCTTACGCCGTCGAACCGCGATGTTCTGAACCAGTTGGCGCTCACCCTGATTGAGTCGAGCGACGAAGCCGATAAACGCCGCGCCGTGCAGTTCGCGACGCTCAATCGCCAAGTCAACACGAACAACCCGGACGTGAACGTCACGCTGGCGTGGGTGCTCTACCAGACCGGCGACGCCCGCAACGCGACCAGGGCGTTGCAGCAAGGCTTGCAGGGGGGCGCGCTGAGCCCGGACGGCAGCTTCTTGTTAGCGAAGGTGCTGCTGGCCCGCGACGACAAGGTCAACGCCAAACGCCTGATCGAGTCGGCGCTGAAGAACGATCAGGGCATCTTCATCAAGCGGTCCGAAGCCGAGAAGATCCTCGGCACGCTCTGAGGCCCGAGCGCAACGACCGTGGGCATGAAAAAAGGTCGTGACAGGCCGATCCGTCGACCTGTCACGACCCTTGTCCTGAAGCAAAACACGAGCCGTGTTTCGCCCTCCCGTGGGTGATATCGGTTATCGGGGCACGCCGCGTTGATAGGAATCCCGACGTTTTTCCGGCGGCGCCGCTTCTCGTGCGCCGCGGAGGCATCAGCCCCCAGCGGCGCCGAGGCCGATCGCCTGGAGCGCGTCCTGGATGCCACCGCCGGCCGCCGGCGTGGCGGGGCCGAGCAGGCGGGGGGATTGGGTCGTGGGACGCGGGCCGTCCGAGGTGAGCACGCCCAAGGATTCGCTCTGCTCGTATTCCATCCCGTCCGCGGAGTGCGCCGTTTGCGACCCGGTCGGGCCCATTGGCGTGTGGGGCGGGTAGAAGCGGCCGTGGCAGCGTGTGCCCAGCGTCCGCCAGGAATCGCGACAGGGCCCGTGCAGCTTGCCGTCGCAGTAGCCGATGTGCCCCCCGTCGCAGCGCCAGTAGACGTTATGGTTGCGCAGTGACGTGCTCGAGGCGAGACGCATCCCGTTGGTGTGCGTCACCACCGGGTCCGAGCAGTACCCCGGCGCGTGCCCCCAACAGGGGGTCGTCGCGAGCAACGCCAAGATGACGCTGTGGGCGATTGATTTGGCGATGGTCATGCTCTGCGCCTGAACCGAGGGAGGGACCGAGTGCTAGCGTCCAACTTCTCGATTCGGCGCGCGACGAGGCCGATTCGCACACCAATCGGTCTTCGGCGGGCTGCATTTCCATGCGGTCGTCCGGCTTGACCAGGATCCAGCGACTTTGGCGTCGGTGCAGCAGGAGCAAACCGCAGGGCTTGCCCGACCCGTCGAGTCGCTCAAGCGGCCCGCGGGCCGCGGAGCGGGAAGAGGCCCATCAACTCGTCACGCGACAGTCCGGCGGAGCCGTGCCCCACGCCGTCGCGGAAGACCTCGTCGAACAGCTCCCGCTTCTGCCGGAGGATCTGATCGATCCGCTCCTCGATCGTCCCGCTGGCGAGCATGCGGGTCACGGTGACCGGTCCGGCGGCGCCGATGCGGTGCGCGCGGTTGATCGCCTGGTCCTCGACCGCCGGGTTCCACCAGCGATCGAACAGGAAGACGTACCCCGCGAACTGCAAGTTGAGCCCGACGCTCCCCGCCCCGTAGCTCATCAAGAGGACCGGGCAGTTCGGGTCGTTCTTGAACCGATCGAGCACCGCGTCGCGACGGCGGTGCGGGACGCGGCCGTGGTATTGCTCGGTCTCGTAGCGCTGCGCACCGTGCTTGCCGAGCCGCTCGGCGATCCGCTGGATCGAATCGACCCACTGGCTGAAGACGATCGCCTTCCGCCCCGAAGCGACGCACTCTTCGAGGTCGGCCTCCAGGCGTTCCAGCTTCGCGCTGGAACCGGTCGCGGGATCGAAGTTGCAGATCTGCTTCAACCGGAGCACCAGCTCGAAGACGTGGCGGATCGGCAGCTCTTTCTCGGGGCCCTCCTCGAGCGACCTCAGCCGCACGACGCCTTCGTCCTCGGCGAGTTGGTAGGTCTCCCACTGCTCGGGCGTGAGGTCGATCGGCTCGTCGCGCACCAGCTTGGGCGGCAGATCGTCGAGGACCATGTCCTTCGTTCGCCGGATGACCGTGTCGCGCACCGCGGCGCCAACGGCGCTCGGTTTCATCCCCTGACGCAATAGCCCGGGCGAGACGAACTCGAAGATCCCCACGAGGTCGTCCAGCGAGTTCTCGATCGGCGTGCCGGTCAGGGCCCAACTCCGCTCGCGCGTGACGCCCCGCACGGCGGCGCTCGTAGCGCCGTTCGGGTTCTTGATGCGTTGCGATTCGTCGAGCACCACCAAGTCGTACGGTCGTTCAGCGGCGAGGGCGGCGTCGCGGACCAGGGTCTCGTAACCGACGAGCGTCACGAGCGAAGTCCCCTCCCGCCAAGCGAACTCACGCCGCGCCGGGGCGCCCTCGATGATCGAGATCGACAGCTCCGGAGCCCACATGGCGAGCTCGCGACGCCAGTTGGTCACCAGCGGTTTCGGGCAGGCCAGCAAGACACGCCGCACCTCGCCCCGGTGGGCGAGAACGCGGATCGAGGTGATCGACTGCATCGTCTTGCCGAGGCCCATCTCGTCCGCCACCACGGCGTGCCGCCGAGGGCAGAGGAAGGCGACCCCTTCCATCTGGTAATCGAAAGGCTCGAAGGGCATCGGCAGCGACTCGGCCTTCAGGAGCGATTCGAGTGGAGGTTGCAGCAGGCAGAGCAACCGGTCTTCCAACTTCACCATGTCCGCCGGCGGGCGGATGCGGGTCGGCTTCTTGTTGGAGCGGTTCGGCTCTCTACGCTTTGCTGGGTGAGAGCCGTCACCCGGAGGCGCCGCCTGGGGCGGGGCTGGCCTAGAGCCCTGGGCGAGCCAGGCGTGCCCGTCTGGCAGCACGGCGCCGGCTGTCCGCACGCGCAGCTGGGGCCGCGGCAGGCTCACCACGAAGGGCTGGCCCTTTCCAATATCCTCGGTCGACGCCCGATCGTTGAACGTGACCGCTTCGGTCAGTTGGCACGGTGTGCCGCGCGTCGTGGGCGTTTCGTTTCGCGCCGACCACGACACCGGGACGCTCACCTCGACACGTTCAAGCGGCGGCACGTTCGTCGCCTCCGCTGTCGAGACGGTGCGCTTCGCGGATCGCTTCTCGGACGCGTTCGAACGGCTCGGTCGGGTCGATCGCTTCGGCGAGCGGCAGGATGGCGTCGGGGGTCTGACCGTTGTCGCTCAGGACGTGCGTCGGCACGCCAGCGGCGCGGCCCGCTTGGGCGGCCGCCTCGTCGAGTGTGAGGAGGCAGGTGACCGGGAGCTTCGCCTTCGCAAGCAGGGCGCCGCCGATCTGATCGCCGCAGACGTAGTTGCGGAGCGTCGGTCCGAAGAGGATCTGCTCCGCTCGGTTGGGGAGCACGGGTTCGGTGCAGTGGAACTCGAGGGGGCGTCCACGCTCACAGACCACCAGCAGCCCGCCGGTGAAGCCGTAGCGGTCGTCCTCGACCACCAGCAGGTAGCCGAACGTCGGTCGGCGAGAGTCGGTTGGGATCGTCACTTCGGTCTCGGGGCGTCGTAGATGCTTCGAGGGGGCCAATCGGGGGGTGCGCAGCCTCTCCTCGTGGGGCAGGCGGCACCCCTTAGCATCGGGAGCAGGGCGCCTCTCCCTTTAGGGACCGTTATTACCCGCAAGATCCGGGCCAACGGCGCCAGCAGCGCCGGCGTCGCTGAGCTCGGGGGGGGCGATTCCGCTGGCAAGCCCAGAACGATCTCCGCCAGAAGCTGGATCAAGCCGCGAGCCCTTATTAAACTGTTTGAATCGCCGGCAAAGCTCCCGCCACGAGCCGCCGTCATTGACGCTCGTATTTCTTGCCCCACACCTCTTTCCCTCCTCGCCGCCCTCAAGAACTTTCCCGTGGTGGCTCCGCGCCCGTTGCCCAGCCGGCTCGGCTTGTTAACGTGGTGCTTAAGCCGCCACCGCTTGCGAAGCGCTGAACGCTGTCTTTTGATCCGCCGCCGGCGTCGCCGGCACGCCATAGCCATCACGACTGGTCGATGTCCGAAAAAAGCACGGTGCCTTCCCTGTTCTCTCAAGTCGACGTGACGACCGGCTCTCAGCGGCCGACGCACGTGACCCCGCACGAGGAGCAGACCGAGTTACTCCGCGACGTGCTCACGGCCCAGGACCGGACCAACGAGTTGCTCGAAGAGCTGGTCGGCGCCATGACCGCTCAGCAACGCCACCGTCGTGACGAGATGCAGCGCTGGCGTGACGCGAACCCCGATCTGGCCGACAGCTGCCGCGAGGCGGCCGAGACCCTCAGCGGCGTGCAGGCCGATTACCTCGAGCGTCTGACCGACGACGTCCGCGAATCGGGCGAAGAGATGGCGTACGGCGAGTTCATGCTCACCGAGTTCGTCGATCGCTACGGGCCGCGTTTGGCGCACCTGAACGGCGTCATCCAGGCGCTCGCCCAGCTCGGCGGCGGCGCCCCGCCGGCCGACGAAGGGCAAGAGTGAGCGGAGCGTCCGGCTGAGTCGCCCTTTCTGGGGCCGTTGCCGGCGCGTCGTGCTCGCTCTATCGTGCAGGGATACCCGCTCCTGAGTCCCTGTCCTGTCCGCGCTATGTCCTCTGCAGAACCCCCCTCGGAATCCGCCGCCGCCGAGGCCCGCGCGGCGCTCGACGCCCACGCCGTCGAGACCGTTGCCTGGCACTTCCACGAGTCGACGGGGTGTCCCTTCTGGCTCGAAAAAAAGTCGGAGCTGAAGTTCGACCCGCTCACCGAGGTCACCTGTTACGACGACCTCAAGAAGTTCCCCGAGTTCGAGGACGAGTGGCTACGCGGCGGGCCGGTCCGGCGATGGGTGCCGAAGGGCCTCGCCGATAAGCCGGTCTACGTCTTCGAGACCGGCGGCACCACGGGCGTGCCGAAGAGCCGGATCGCGATCGATGACTTCCGCACCGACTACTCCCTCTTCAGCGACACGCTCCCCGACCAGTACTTCCCGCCGGGCGCGAACTGGTTGATGCTCGGCCCGAGCGGCCCGCGGCGATTGCGTCTGGCCGTTGAGCACCTCGCGCAGCACCGGCAGGGGATCTGCTTCTGCATCGACCTCGACCCGCGGTGGGTCATCAAGTGCCTGAAGAAGGGCTGGATCGAGCAAGCGAACGCGTACAAGCAGCACTGCATCGATCAGGCGATCACGATCCTCACCGCCGGGCACGACGTGAAGTGCCTGTTCGGCACGCCGAAGCTGATCGAAGCGCTCTGCCTCGAGCTCGAAGAGCGCGGCACGAGCCTCGCCGAGTGCGGCATCACCGGCATCTTCTCCGGCGGCACGGAGTTCACGCCGCAGTGGACGAAGTTCTGCGTTGAGGAGCTGTTCGGCGGTCCGCCCGAGGAGAGCGGTGTCTATATGACGCCGACCTATGGCAACACGCTGATGGGCCTCGCGTGCAGCGAGCCGGTCACCGCTGAGAACGCGTACAAGATCACGTACCACGCGCCGCAGCCACGGGCGGTGCTGGAGTGCGTCGACTTCGACGACACGGACCGTGTCGTTGGCTACGGCGAGACGGGCCGCAGCAAGCTGACGACGCTCACCAAGGAGTTCTTCGTCCCCGGCTTCCTGGAGCGCGACGAGGGCGAACGCGAGCCCCCCTGCGCGGCGTACCCCTGGGACGGCATCAGCGGCGTACGCCCCTTCAGCAAGCTGCAGGGCGGGACGACCGTTGGGGTGTATTGACTTGGCCTGAAAGGCCAACCAGACGAAAGCCCAGGGCAACGCCCTGGGGATCGGGGTGACGCCCTTTCAACACGTTGAAATTCCCGAATGCCCCCAGGGCGATGCCCTGGGCTATCATCCGACGGCCTTACAGGCCTCAAGCCATGATCGAACTTAAATCCATCCGCTGGGGCAAGCCGTACGAGTCGCTCGACGTCGAGGAAGTTAAGCACTTCTACACGGGCGAGCCGGTCGCGCGGGTCCACGCCGTCGGCGGGGGCATCATCCAGCGCGACGCGAAGAAGGCGAAGTACGCCCGCAAGGCATTGCAGGCGATCCCGCCCGCCGAGCTGGTCGATCGACTGAAGAAGGCGGGCGAGCTGTTTGAGAACGGCACGCTGCCGATCGGCGATGGCGTGCAGACGCCCGACGACTTTATTGCGCAGCAATCGGCCACGACCGGCATGCCGGTCAGCATGTGCCGGGCGAACGTCGCGAAGAACGCGTTCGTGCTGAAGAACATCGACCAGATCCTCGACTGCCTGACCCGCGGACTCTCGCTCGACCTCCTCGCCCGCGGGTATGGCGAAGAGGGCAGGGGGGTGACGGTCAGCTACCAGGCGACGTGCGACGCCCTGGGGGCCGTGTTGCCGAGCAACTCGCCCGGTGTGCACACGCTGTGGCTGCCGGTCATCGCGTTGCAGATGGGCCTCGTCCTCAAGCCGGGAAGCAGCGAGCCGTGGACGCCGTACCGCGTCTTCGCCGCCATGACCGAGGCGGGCATCCCGCCCGAGGTCTTCTGCCTGTACAACGGCGCCGGCTCGGACATCGGCGGGGCGATCCTCGGCAGCTGCCGGCGGGCGATGATCTTCGGCGGTCCCCAGACAGTCGATCAGTACGCGGGCAACGAGAGGGTGCAGGTCCACGGCCCGGGCTACTCGAAGGTGCTGCTGGGCGAGGACTGCGTGGATGATTGGGAGCAGCACGTCGACCTGATGGTCGACAGCGTCTACCGCAACGGCGGACGCAGCTGCCTGAACGCCAGCAGCATCTACGCCCCGCGTCACTCCAAGGAGATCGCCGAGGCGGTCGCGGCAAAGCTCGGTCCGATCGAGGTCCTCCCCCCCGACAACGACGAGGCGGGCCTCGCCGCGTTCACCATCCCCGGCGCCGCGCCGGCGATCTGGGGTTCGATCGAGAACGACGCGAAGGCCGACGGCGTGACCCACGTCACCCAGGCATACGGCGACCGCCTGGTGGAACGCGACCCGGTCGCTTACCTGCGGCCGGTGGTGATGCACCACGCGTCGCACCAGAGCGAGACCCGCAACAAGGAGCAGATGTTCCCGATGGTGAACGTCGTCGAGTGCCCGCAGGACCAGATGCTGCGGGCGATCGGTCCGACGCTCATCTGCTCCGCCATCACCAACGACGAGGCGTTCCGCAGCGACCTGATCAACTCGATCGACATCGATCGCCTGAACCTCGGCCCGATCCCCACGCCTCAGGTCGACTGGCTGCAGCCGCACGAGGGGAACCTGATCGAGTTCCTCTACCGCAGCCGGGCGTTGCAGCTCGCGTGACGCCGGCCGGTTGTTCCCCGCTCTCTGGTAGCCCCCCTCTCTTCTCCTTTCGCGGATGCACCATGACCGCTAAGCCGACCCTTGCCCATCTCGCACTGCTTGCCGCGGTGCTGTTCGTCTCGGCCTCGTCGGTGAGCCACGCGGAGCGTCCGCCGAACCTGATCCTGATCGTCACCGACGACCAGGGCTATGAGGACGTCGGCTTCAACGGTTGCCAAGACATCCCGACGCCCCACCTCGACTCGATCGCCGAAGAGGGCGTCCGCTTCACGAACGGCTACGTCAGCTTCTCGGTCTGCGGTCCGAGCCGCGCCGGGTTCATCACGGGGCGCTACCAGGGGCGATTCGGTTTCAACATGAACCCGACGCTCGACCCGAGCAACGAGCTCGCCGGCGTCCCGCTCGACGAGGCCACTCTCGCCGAGACGCTGCGTCCCGCCGGCTACACCAGCATGGCGGTCGGCAAGTGGCACCTCGGCACCCACCCCTCACTACGCCCCCGACAACGCGGCTTTGACGAGTTCTTCGGCTTCCTGTCGGGCGGCCACCAGTACTTCCCCGAGCAGCTCACCCTGCAAGACTTCTCGGAGATCACCAAGGTCGGCCAGTGGTACCGGACCAAGCTCCGGCGGAACGACGAGATCGTCGAGATCGACGACTACCTGACCGACGAACTCTCTGACGCCGCGGCCGACTTCGTCGATCGCCGGCACGACGAGCCCTTCTTCCTCTACCTGGCCTACAACGCGCCGCACACGCCGATGCAGGCGACGAAGAAGTACCTCGACCGCTTCAAGCACATCGAAGGCAAGAAACGCCGCACCTACGCCGCGATGGTCAGCGCCGTGGACGACGGCGTCGGCCGCGTGCTCGAGAAGGTCGCCGAGTACGGCATCGAGGAGCGGACCCTCGTCGTCTTCTTTTCGGACAACGGCGGCGCCACCAGTAACGCCTCGAGTAACAAGCCATTGCGTGGCTCGAAGGGGACGCCCTTCGAGGGGGGCGTCCGTGTCCCGTTCGCCGCGCGGTGGACCGGCACGTTCCCAGCCGGGGTCGATTACGACCAGCCGGTCATCTCGCTCGACGTCTTCGCGACGATGGTCGCCCTCACGGGCGTCACCCCCAACAAGCCGCTCGACGGCGTCGATCTCACGCCCTACGTGACGGGCGAGGCGCAGGGCGCCCCGCACGATCAGCTGTTCTGGCAGTGGGGTGGCCAGACCACCCTCGCCACTCGCCGCGGGGCGGACAAGCTGATCGTGGGCAAGAAGCGGACGATGCTCTTCGACCTCGACGCCGACCTGTCCGAAGCGGACAACCTCGCCGACCGCCGCAAAGAACGAACCGAAGAGCTCAGCGCCGACGCCACGGCGTGGGCGGACCAGATGAAACCGACCCGCTTCCCGGGGCGTCTTAGCTGGCCGAAGAAGGATTAGCACCTACCAGCATCTTCCCTCCCCCCGAGGGGGAGGGAAAACACTAAATGCACGACTTCGATTTCAACTGCCCGACGCGCATCGTCTACGGCCCCGGCCGGGTGGCGGAGTTGGGCGAATTCACCGCGGCGATCGGCGGGGTGCGGCGGGCGTTGGTCGTCTCGGATCCGGGCATCGTCCAGGCGGGGCACACCCAGCGGGGCGTTGATCTGCTCGCGGCGGCGGGGATCGAGTCGCTCGTCTTCGATGGTGTGCAAGAAAACCCGACGACCGATAACGTCGATCGCGGTGTCGCGGTGGCGAAGGATTTCGCGCCCGATGCGATCGTCGCGATCGGCGGCGGCAGCAGCATGGACTGCGCGAAGGGGATCAACTTCGTCCACTCGTGCGGCGGGCGGATGCAGGACTACTGGGGCGTCGGCAAGGCGACCGGCCCGATGCTGCCGATGGCCGCCGTCCCCACCACAGCCGGCACCGGCAGCGAGGCGCAGTCGTTCGCGCTCATCTCCGACGCCGAAACGCACGTCAAAATGGCGTGCGGCGATAAGCGGGCCGCCTTCCGCCTGGCGGTGCTCGACCCGGAGCTGACGCTCACCCAGCCGCTACGCGTGACGGCGCTCACCGGCGTCGACGCGATCGCCCACACGGTCGAAACGCTCGTCACGAGCAAGCGGAACCAGGTGTCTCTCGCCTTCAGCCGCGAGGCGTGGCGTCTGCTGGTCGAGGGCTTCCGCCGCGTGCTCGAGGAGCCGGGCGACCTGGCGGCGCGCGGCTGGGTGCAGCAGGGCGCTTGTCTGGCTGGCTTGGCGATCGAGAACTCGATGCTCGGCGCCGCCCACGCGCTGGCGAACCCGCTCACGGCCGCTTACGGCATCGTCCACGGCGAGGCGGTCGGGCTCATGCTGCCGCACGTCGTCCGGCACAACGCCTCGCAGAACGAAGGATGCCAGCTCGCCTACACGGAACTGCAGTCGGTCATCGACCCGCTCGAACCGTTCGACCCCGAGGCGGCGGTCGAGCAACTCGCCCTCTGCCTGTCGGGCATCGCCCGCGAGGCGGGGCTGAAGGGTAGACTGGAGGAGCTGGGCGTCGAACGCGATCGCCTGAGCGAACTGGCCGCCGCCGCCGCGGAGCAGTGGGTCGGCGGTTTCAACCCGGTCGAGATGCACGCCGATGATTACCTGCGACTCTACGAAGCGGCTTTCTGAGGTGGATTGTCTCGCGCGGAGACGCGAAGACACGGAGAGCGTGTTCCCTCCCCCCTCGGGGCAGGGCCAGGGTGGGGGTGAAGCGGGTACCCGGCGCGCCCCCACCCCAACCCTCCCCCGAAGGGGGAGGGAGTCTGCCCTCTCTGCGGCTTGGCTTCTTATTGCGATGCTCCTCGTTATCCCCGCAGCCAAGGCCGATTGGCCCTTCGTCCGGGGCGGCGCCGATTCGACCGGCGCGACCGAGGTCGCGTTGCCCGACGAGCCCAAGCTCCTGTGGACCTACGACGCCGAGGGCGCGAGCCTCGAGACGACGCCGGTCGTCATCGGCGGCGTGGCCTACTTCGGCGACGCCGACGGCGCCGCGCACGCGGTGAAGCTCTCCGACGGCTCGCGTGTGTGGCGGCGACAGGCCGAGGACACGTTCTATCTCTCGACCGGCGCGGTCGCCGGCGACGCCTTCGTACTGCCCGACGCCGATGGACTCGTCCGTTGCTTTAAGCGAGCCGATGGCGAGGTGCGCTGGACCTTCGAAGCGGGGGCCGAGGTCTTCGGCGGGCCGATCGTCCACGAGGGGCTCGTCCTCATCCCGACCGAAGCGGGAAACCTCTACGCGCTCGACGCGGCGACGGGCGACGAGCGTTGGTCTTTCACCATCGAGGCGCCGCTGCGCTGCGCGCCGACGGTCGTCAACGGCCACGCCCTGCTCGCCGGCTGCGACGGCAAGCTGCACACGCTCAACGTGGCGACCGGCGAGAAGGCCGGCGATTGCGACATCGGTGGGCCGACCGGCAACACGGCCGCCGTCGCGGACGGTGTCGCCTACTTCGGCGCTGAGGAGGGGACGTTCCTCGCGGTCGACGCCTCCGATCCGAGCCAGCCGGCCGTGAAATGGACGTACGACGACCCCAAGGCGGGGCAGGGCGTCCGCACCGCCGCGGCCCTAACGCCCGACGCGATCGTCTACGCGAACCAGGCGAAGACGGTCTACGCCCTCAGACCCGCCGACGGCGAACCCGTTTGGCGAGCCCGCACCCGCAGCCGCGTGGAGGCCTCGCCGCTGGCGCTGGCCGGCGGTCGGGTGCTGATCGCCACCACACGCGGCCGCCTGATGCTGCTCGACGCGGCGACGGGCGAAACGGTCTGGAGCGACCACCTCGGCGGCGGCTTCCTCGCCGCGCCCGCCGCGTCCGACGGCGTCGTGCTCATCGGCTCGACCGACGGGCTGCTCTACGCCTTTGGTAAGCCCCAAGGGGGCGTCGGACGATAGCCCAGGGCAACGCCCTGGGATGGCTCCACCCAGGGCGTTGCCCTGGGCTATCATGTCGGCGGCCCTACGGGCCTGATCCGCGTCCATCTGCGTCCATCTGCGGCTAGAATCCTTCCATGGCAGAATCCACCAAGACTGAAGTCGGCTCCTACTTCATCAGCAACTACCCCCCCTTCTCGCAGTGGTCGAAGGAGGCGGTTGGGGAAGTGGCTGAGGCGCTCGGCTCGCCGCCGGTTGCCCCGGCGTCTGGAGAAGTGGCGCCCTTGGGGCTCTACCTGCACCTGCCGTTCTGCCGGAAGCGGTGCAAGTTCTGCTACTTCAAGGTCTTCACCGACAAGAACGGCCAGGAGGTCGAGCGCTACCTCGCCGCCCTCTCCAAGGAGATCGAGCTGGTCAGCCAGCAACCGATCATGGGGGGCCGGCCCTTCCGCTTCGTCTACTTCGGCGGGGGGACGCCCTCGTTCCTCTCCAGCCGGCAGCTCACGCGCCTCGTCGATCGACTGCGGGCGAACATCGACTGGTCCCTCACCGAGGAGGTCACCTTCGAGTGCGAGCCGGGCACCCTCAGCGAGGCGAAGGTCGGCACGCTCAAGGAGATCGGCGTCACGCGATTGAGTCTGGGCGTCGAGCACTTCGACGACAAGATCCTCCGCGACAACGGCCGCGCGCACGAGTCGATGGAGATCGATCGCGCCTGGCCCTGGATCGAGGCGGCCGGCTTCGACTCCGTGAACGTCGATCTGATCAGCGGCATGGCGGGCGACACGACCGCCAAATGGGAGGACGCCGTCCGCCGGGTGATCGCCATGAACCCGGGCAGCGTGACGATCTACCAGATGGAGCTGCCGTACAACACGGTCATCTCCAAAGGGGTGCTGGCGGGCGAGGAGTCGCCGATCGCCAGCTGGCAGCAGAAACGGGACTGGCTCGCCTGGGCGTTCGACCAGCTCGCCGCCGCGGGCTACGAGCAATCGAGCGCCTACACGATGGTCCGCCCCGGCACGAAGTTCAGCTACCGCGACAACCTGTGGCAAGGGAGCGACCTGCTGGCGACCGGCATCGCGAGCTTCGGCCACGCCTCAGGCGTGCACTACCAGAACCTGCCCGAGTGGGAACAGTACCTCGGCGCCCTCGAAGGGGGCGAGCTGCCCCTCGGTCGCGCGCTCCGCATCACGCCGCACCAGGCGCTGGTGCGTGAGATGATCCTCCAGCTCAAGAAGGGCTGGCTCCCGCCCGCGTACTTTGGGGAGAAGTTCGGCGTCGATATTATCGAGAACTGGCGCGACGTCTGGACCGGCTACCAGGCGGAGGGCCTCGTCTCCCGCCTCGACAGCGAGCGGATCGAACTCACCCGCGACGGCCTCTTAAGGGTCGACTCGCTGCTGCCGGCGTTCTTCGAGGAAGAGCACCAGGGTGTGCGGTACACGTGAGGGATGGGGATGCGTCCGCCAACACTCATGGTTTGTCTGCTGCTGATAGCCCCCCCGGTGCGCGCTGTTGAGCTCGACGACTTCCCGCAGAACCTGATAACGCCTCAGACCGTTCGAGACGCGCCGGCGCCAGGCAGGCGTGTTCGACAAACTCTGCCGGCATACGCTGAGACGCAGGTCCACCACACGCTCTATCTGCCGACCGATTGGCGTCCCGGCGCGAGCTACCCGGTGATCGTTGAGTACGCCGGCAATCAGTGGAAGACGAGCCCCGGCACGGTCGAGGGGAGCAACCTCGGTTACGGCCTCACGGGCGGCGAGGGGGCGATCTGGCTCTGTCTGCCGTACGTCGATCGTGCGAAGGGGGAGAACTGCGGCTGGTGGTGGGGCGAGGTCGAGGCGACGGTCGATTATTGTGTCGAGGCGGTCGAGAGCGTTTGCGACGAGTATGGCGGAGATAAATCGAAGGTTGTCCTCGCCGGCTTCTCGCGCGGCGCGATCGCCTGCAACTACCTTGGCCTGCACGACGACCGCATCGCAGCGCTCTGGTGCGGCTTCATCTGCCACAGCCACTACGACGGCGTCCGTGAGTGGAACTACCCGGCGAGCGACCGCGCGTCTGCGGCCCAGCGCCTAGCACGCTTGATTGGCCGCCCCCAGTTCATCAGCCAGGAGGGCTCGGTCGCCAAGACCAAGCGCTACCTCGACGAAGCCCTCCCCGATGGGAACTTTACCTACCAGCCGCTGCCGATCCACGAACACACCGACGCATGGACCCTCCACGACCTGCCCGCCCGCGACGCGCTGCGAGCGTGGTGGCGTGATCTCTTGGACGTGGAGTCACCCGATCTTCCGTAGCGCCCACGCCGCCCGGTCGCGGACGACTTCGGGTGTCGCGGCGTCGTTGGCGACGCGCTGGAGGTCCGCCACGTACGGCGCCGCGTTGGCGCGGGCGCGGCCCAGGAGGGTCGCGGCCCAGTAGGCGACGTCGAGGCTCTCGCTCGTTAGCAGCTCGGCCAGGCGGGGCAGGGCGGTGGCCGGGGGCGGGCCGAGTTCTTCGAGCGCGCCGACGCACAGGTCACGCAGGTCGTCGTCCGCGCACGCTTCGACCAGGGCGCAGGTGGCCGGCTTGGCCTCCTCACCGATCAGCGCGAGGCGGTCGGCCGCCTCCCGGCGGCGGCTGGGGTCGTCCGTGAGGAGTTCCGCGGCGAGTTGGTTTGCGTCCATTGATCCAGATCCCTTATTCGATTCCTGATCGCTTGGCTTCGACCCGCCAGGCAGCCATCCCCTTATCCCCACGCATCTCCTCATCTCCCTTCTTCGAGCTTCCCTTCCACCAGACGCATCTCCCGCCCCATCCGCTGCGCGAACTCGGCGCTGTGGGTGACCGAGATCAGCATCCCCTCGCGGCCCGACTGCAGCTCCAGCAGCAGGTCGGCGATGGCGTCGGCGTTGCGGGCGTCGAGGGCGCCGGTCGGTTCGTCGGCGAGCAGCAGCAGCGGATCGCGGATCAGTGCCCGGGCGATCGCCGCCCGTTGACGCTCGCCGCCGGAGAGCTGCGCGGGCCGGTGCGTGAGGCGCTCGCCCAGGCCGACGCGTGTGAGCAGCGTGGCGGCTCGCTCGGCGTCGTCGCTCGAGGCGGCGCCGTCCGCCAGCAGCGGCGTCAGCACGTTCTCGAGCACCGTGCACTGAGGCAGCAGGTAATGCTCCTGGAAGACGAAGCCGATGCTCGCCGCGCGGAAGCGGGCCAATTCCTTCTCCCCAAGGGAGAACGGATCGACGCCACCCAGCGTGTAGCCGCCCGCCGTCGGTTCATCCAACGATCCGAGGATCGCCAGCAGGGTGCTCTTGCCGCTCCCGCTCGGCCCCACGACCGCGAGGCTCTCGCCGCGCGAGACCGTCAGATCGACGCCCTCAAGCACCACGAGCGGCTCGCCCGGCGTGGGGTAGCTCTTCGTCAGGCCTTGGGCTTGGAGATCGGGCATGAAGGAGATGAGGGGATGGTCTTGCGGTGGGGTGAACGCGGTGAGTGCGCATGCCGCCGGTAGTGCTTGAGTCGACTTGTTGGAGATAGGGGGATGCCAACTCGTCCTGCTGCGTCATGCGGCTTCGCAGATCGTGTTGGGCGTGAACGCGTATCCTAGCGTGTTCACGCTCCCCTGGCATGGCGAGTCGAAGGGTGCTCGGGACGGGTTGGCATCCCCCTATCTCCTCATGCACGGCGTCCTCCTGCCCGGCGGATCAGAAGACTCACCCGCACTCGCCCCTCGCAACAAGCCAGCCCCACATCCCCTCAGGCGTACCGCTTCATCAGCGCGACGATGTCGGCGGGGATGGGCAGGGGTTCGGGCTTCTGACCGTTCACGAGGCGGCAGCAGACGCTCGTCATCTGGCCGACGGCGATCTCCTCACCTTCGAGGTAGAAATGGAAGCCGTAGGTGACGCTCGACGTGCCGAGCTTCTCGACCATGACCTCGATGTCGAGCACGTCCTCACAGCGGGCCGGGCTGTGGTAGTCGCAGCGGGCGCTGACGCGTGGGAAGCTGATCATCGCCTCACCGCCGTCCGGGTCGGGCAGGCCGAAGATCGAGAGGCCCAGGCTCCGCACGAGGGCGTGCTCGGCCGCTTCCATGAAGCGGAAGAACGCCGAGAAGTGCATGATGCCCGCCATGTCGGTGTCGGCGAACTCGACCATCCGACTGGTGCGGAAGGGCGTGGGCATCGGCGGGGGCTCCGCGGGAGGGGGATCGAAGAAGGCAGAAACGAAGCGAGCAGAAACGCAGCAGGCCGCCCCGACATCTTGTCTGGGACGGCCAACGCGGGGTGGGTTGGTTCGCGGCGGAGCGGTCAATCGGCCCCGTCGCGGAGCGATCAGTCAGCGACGTACGGCATCAGGGCCATGAAGCGGGCCCGCTTGATCGCGGCGGCGACGGCGTGCTGGCTCGCGGCGTGGCAGCCGCTCTTGCGGCGGCTGACGATCTTGCCGTGGCGGTTCACCAGCTTGCCCAGCAGATCGACGTCCTTGTAATCGACGTACATCGGCGAGGGCTTCACGCCGTCGATGTACAGCGGATCCTTCTTGACCGTCTTGACCTTGTTGCGGCGCTTGCTGGGGGCGCGGCGGGGACGCTTCTTGCCGAAAGCCATAGGATTCGTTTTCGCTGGGTGGGCCGCGATCGGTCGCGGCGATGTTCGATGGGCTCGGGAGCTGCCGAGCCCCATAGGGTAGCAGGCTGAACCGTGGACACAAGGGGCGTAATTCCCTCCCCACGTGAGGGAGGTCTAGGCAGCGTGGACATTCAGAACCGCGGAGCGGCCATCTTTTCCCCCTCCCACCGCTTGCGGGGGAGGGGCTAGGGGAGGGGGCAGAATCCGGGTACCCGATTCACCTCCTCCCCTAGCCCCTCCTCCTGAAGGAGGAGGGGGATTTCCAAGCGGCTTTGCCGCTTTCAAATACCCACGCTCTCTAGCCCTCCCCCACAGGGGGAGGGAACTCTTGGAGTAGGCTCTCGTAAACCGCCAGGGTTTCTTCGGCCATCCGGTCGGCGTGGAAACAGTCTCGTATCGCCCGGGCGGCGGCTTCGCCCTGTTTTTGCCGCTCTTCGGGGTGGTCGAGCAGCGATTCGAGGGCCTCGGCGAGGGCGCCCGGGTCGTTCGGGTCGTGCAGCAGGCCGGCGCCGACCGATTCGACCAGCTCCGGGAACGCCCCGTGACGCGGCAGGACGACCGGCAGGCCGGCGGCCATCGCCTCCATCGCGGGCAGGCCCTTCGCCTCGGCCCAGGTGGTGGGGGTGCTGAACAGGTCGAGCGAGCGGAGCAGCTCGTACTTGCCCGCCTTGTCAAGTTCGCCGTGGTAGTGGAACCGCCCGGCGAGGGGGCCCGCTTCGGCCCGTTTGCGGAGGTCGATCAGGTAGTCCCGCTCGCCCCCGCCCAGGTACCCGCCCGCGTGCAGCTCGATCGGCAGGTCAGGTCGGTGTTCAGTGAGCAGTTCGCACGCCTCGACCAGGTGATGCAATCCCTTCTCGGGCGAGACGCGGGCGAAGAACCCGATCCGCAGTGGGTCACCCTCGGCTCGCTCGCCGTGCGTGCGGGGTTCGATCCCTTCGAAGTTCATGCCGTGCGGCACGACGTGGATCTTCGCCCGATCGACCGCCAGGTAGTCCGCCATGAAGTCGGCGTAGTAGCCGTTGAGGGCCGTGAAGCCGGCGACCTCGGCCGCCCGCTCGCGGAGCAACGCGCGGGCCTCCTCGTAGTGCGGCGCGGTGAGCTGCTCGAGAAACAGGTCCTCGCCGCTCAGCGAGCAGACGACGGGCGGTCCGCATCGGTCGCTGATCCGTCGGGCCATGCCGAGCAGCATCGAGTTGGAGAGGTGCACCACGTCGGGCTTCGCTTCGTCCACCAGCCAATCGACCAGGTGATCGAGCTGCGACGCCTGGTGGCCCTCTTCGCCGCGGAGCATCGACACGGTCAGCCCGCCGAGCTTCGCCGGATCGACGCTCGACGCGCCGCTGGTCGCGAGGTTGAGGAACCACGTCTGATCGAGCAAGCGATCGAGCCACCGGGGCGCGCGGCGGAAGAGCGACGAGGCGTTCTTCAGGTAGGCGTTCACGCCGCCGAAGAAGACCCGCGGCACGGCGACGCTCGGCTCGTCGGTCCGCAGCGGCGTGTAGGTCGGCACGAGGAAGACGTCCTCGCCGCGCGCAATCAGCGCATTGGCGAGCGTGTTGTCGTGCAGACAACTCCCGCAGTACATCCCCGCGGCGCCGGCGGCTAGGTAGGCGATTCGCATTGATTCACCACGGAGAACACAGAGATCACAGAGAAGCTCTAAGCAGCACCATCGAGGGCGACGTGGTTGAATCTCTCCCCGTTTATCCTGTCATCTCTTCCTTCTTCTCCGTGCTCTCT